>JACRGO010000039.1 GCA_016212295.1 Nitrospinota bacterium
TCGGCTTCGACGGGAATTTCCTCTAATGGAGCGAGCAGCGCTTCCGTGGCCATGCCAACCTCGCTTTCCAGAATATCGCCTTCCAGAATTCCTTCCTCTTGCGGAAATTCTTCCGCCTCTTCCACTATTTCACCTTCCGCTTCCAGTATTTCAGCCTCAACGTGGATTTCCTCTAATGGAGCGAGCAGTGTTTCCGTGGCCATGCCAACCTCGTTTTCCAGAATATCGCCTTCCAGAATTCCCTCCTCTTGCGGAAATTCTTCCGCCTCTTCCACTATTTCGCCTTCCGCTTCCAGCATCTCGGCTTCGACGGGAATTTCCTCTAATGGAGCGAGCAGCGCTTCCGTGGCCATGCCAACCTCGCTTTCCAGAATATCGCTTTCCAGAATATCGCCTTCCAGAATTCCCTCCTCTTGCGGAAATTCTTCCGCCTCTTCCGCTATTTCGCCTTCCGCTTCCAGTATTTCCGCTTCAGCGGGAATTTCCTCTAATGGAGCAAGCAGCGCTTCCGTAGCCATGCCAGTTTCGCCTTCAATAATGTCCACTTCGAAAATTTCTTCACGCGCCGGGATTTCCTCAATCGGCAATGCCTGGTCCTCAAGGATGCCTTCTTCAGCCACTACGCCGAAATCACCTTGAGGGAACTCCTCTTTGGACGGCTTATCAATGGAGAACTCTTCCGACAGGAATGACATTTCTTCCAGGGAAGGCGCTTCCTCAAAAGGTTGGGCGCCCCAATCTTCCGATGGGGCAAGGTCTTCTCCTTTCCCGGAAAATTCAAAAGGCGGGCTTTCCTCCACCGGTTCTCCTGCCTCCTCGGAAAAAGATGAAAGCCCATTCATGGGCGTGTCAACGGCCCTGAGTGGAGTGGTGTCCCAGGTTATGGCCCTGGGGGCCGGGATGCTTTCAACTGCCTCTGTTGGAATTTCAAGGGCCGGCTCAGGGAGCGATGGGGCCTCCTCCACCGAAGGCGCTCCGGTTCTTTCTTCTGGAAAACTTTCCAATGCGCCGCCTTCGGGATGTGGAACAGCCTTGATCTCCTCAACTATGTATTTTTCTTCCTTCGATTCATCCTCGAAGTCTATTTTTCCGAATTCTGAAAAATCAGGAAGCTCCTCTCCATCCAACTCACCGAAGCGTTCCGGTTTAGCGAAACCTTTAAAGGAGGAATCTATAACGGTCTCTTCCGTATATCCAGCGAAGCTCTGTGCCGGCGGAGCGGGAGTGGCTGGAGGGGGGATTTCTTCCTCCATTCCAGGGAAGCTGAACTTGAAATCAGGCAATCCACCCTCCGCGCCAAAAGCGCCAGCGCCCTCCATTCCCGGAATTTCCCCTTGCGGGGCATTTAGATCCGGCAGACTGAAACTAAAGTCAGGAACGGCGCCTTGCCCGGCCGCGCCCGCGGCCCCGAAATCAGCGATTCCTATGGAAGCCGCCGGTATTTCAAAGACCGGGGAGCCGGAGGCTGAAATTCCTTCCTGCGCGGCGCCTTCGGAAAGGTCGAGAGAAAGATCAACATGTTTCACGCCTGCGCGCGCGTCTTTTTCCTCACCTTCGGAATCGTCCTTGTCCCCTTCGCCCGCTTCTTCATCCTCTTCATCCCCCTCTTCCTCCTTCTTGGAAAGGAGATACCATCGGACGGCATATCCTATGCCGCCTAGAAGAAGTAGCACAATCAGGACGGTCAAAAAGGAAAAACCTCCGCCGGCGTCACTACCATCCAGGGACTCGCCTGGCCGCGGGCCTTCTCCCGGCTTTCCTTCATCCTGGGTTTGGGTTGGCCCCATGCCGGGGGCCCCGGCTACCATCGGGGACTCCTGATCGCCTTCCTTTTCCGCGGTTACATATTTTGGAATGAAACCGGTGCGTTGGGATTCTCCAATTAAAACGCCGCTGAACATCAAGGCCAGGCAGACCCCTAATATTGCCCTCCTCACGTTCTTGCCCGCCGTATATTGTTCAAATTTTTCGTAAGTCGTCCGGAAAAAAACCTCGAGTTTTTCCCGGACGGTTTCCGGCTCCTCAAGGTGCTCGGCGCCATAAGAATAATACGTGTCGTACCTGTAATCCTGAAAATCCGAGCTGACCTCGGATTTAAGGGCGTTCAAGACGACCCCCAGGATTTTCGCGTTCACGTTGTCCATCTGGACCTTGGCGCGTTTCAGGGCGCCCCTGGCGATCTGTCCCGCCTTATAAACCAAAATTACGGAATCCACCTTTGAGCCGAGGACCGCCGCATCGGTTGCCGGCAACACCGGCGTAGTGTCGAAAATGACGACGTCGTACATCTCCCGGACGGTCGCGATGAACTCCGTCATCCGCGGTGAATTCAACAATTCGGAAGGGTTGGGGGGGATGACGCCGGAGGTAATGATGTTGAGGTTGTCGATGCCCGGGGTTTTCATGATGTCCTCCATGCCCATTTTGCCCATCATGATGTCCGTTACGGTTTTGATGGATTCCTCAATTTCGCAATTTCCAATAAGAATATCGCTCAGGCCGGGTTCGCGCTCAAGGCCGAATATCTTATTGACCATGGGCTTCCTCATGTCGGCGTCGATCAGCAAGGTGCGAAGTCCTACCTGGGCCATTGTCATGGCGACGTTGGAAGTGGTGGTGGATTTCCCCTCCTTGGGGGATGAGCTTGTGAACAGAAGCACCTTGGCGTTTTTTTCCAGGGACGCGAACTGGATATTGGTCCGCAGGGTCCGGTAGCTCTCGGCGAGGGTTGAGTGCGGGGCGAAGTGCGAGACGAGGCGCGCGTTTCTTCCAAGCACTTCTTCGTCCTGGACCTGGGTGGTGTCGGCTTTCTTCAGGAGTATCTCTCTCACTTCCTCCTCGGAAACAAAGGGGATGATCCCTATCACCGGGACCCCGATGAACTCCTCAACGTCCTCTATGGTCCCGATGGAGGTGTCCAGGGTCTCGGAGATAAAGGAGAAGACCAGGCCCAGGGTCATTCCAAGAATTATGCCGATAAAGGCGGTGCTTGCGGTATTGGGAGGGTTAATGGGTTCGTAGGGTTCGAGCGCCGGCTTGACTATTGTCACTTCTTCCACTTTCTCCGCTTGGCGTATCAATGCCTCCTGGTACTTTTGCTCCAGCAAGGCATAGACTTCATACTGAAGCTTCACGTCCCTTTCCAGCCTTGCCAGGTTCAGGCCGCTCTGCGGAAGGTTTTGAAATTGCTCGCGCGCGACATTAAGATCGCTTAGAAGTTCGCCCTTCCTTTTTTCCATGGTCCTTAGCTGCGCGGTCAATTCCTTGAGCATGTTTCCGCAGATCTTCTCAATTTGCGACTTTACCTCTATCACCTCCGGATGATTTTCCGTATACACGAGCTGAAGGGTGTCCATGCTGACCCTAAGGTTGCTCAACTGGTCGTTGAGGCGGAGGAAGGAGGGGCTGGTCTGGTCGGCGAAAATCCCGCCCTCCACTGATTTGGTGGAAAGCGCGTCCTTGTTTTCCAGGGAATGGACCATGGACTGGATTTCCTTGATTCCGGATTCCAGCTTGCTCAGCAAGGTTTCCTTTTGCGTGACGGATTCCAAGGTGATCCTGGATTGAGTGTCCAGGGAGATCAACTTGTTATTCTCGCGGTATTCCTTGAGTTTCTCCTCAGCCTCGGTCATTCTTCCCTTTACCACCTTCAACTGGTTTCCTATGAAGCTAACGGCATCGTCGGCGCGCTTGTTTTTTTCCTTTATGTTTTGTTCCTTGTACGCCTCGGCGACGGTATTGGCCAATTTTTGCGAGAATTTCGGCTCGAAAGAGGTGACGGTTATGTTGATCAGGTTGGTGAACCCCTCCCTTTCGGTTTCCACCTGGGTTTTCAGCTCAAGCACCTGGTTCAAGAGGTCATTGTTCTGCCGAATTTCGTCAGTGGTCAGATTGGGGTCCAATTTCCCGATTTTTTTGGCCACGATTTCCATAATGGGGTAGCTCTTGATGATCTGGGCCTGCGTCTCGAGGTTGTCGCCTTCGCCGACCGCCATGGACTCCATATAGAGCCCCGCCATGCTGGTGCTTTTTTCGATTTTCACTCCGGCGGATGCCTGGTAGATGGGGGTAGGTTCCTGCATTCGAGCGAAAACGAAACTGAAGATCCCCATTACCACCGCGGAAAAGAGGATGGTGTACTTCCTCTTTTTCAGTATCCGGATGTAGTCTCTTAGATCGAGTTCGTATTTAGCGGCCATTGTTTAATCCTGCTTCAATGCGTCAAAAAACCATTTTCCATAGACAAAAAGCGCCAAATTTTTTACTGATTTGGCCTGTTTCCCTATTATAGGTCCTGTTTGAAGAGCCCAACTAGTGAAAGCAATAGCCATGCCTGCGATAAAAAATCAACGGTTTTTCGGCGCGTTGCGCGGTTAAAACACGACTCCGTCCCCTCAATTTATTATACCATTTCAGTCCGTGGGTTAGGACCGTATTATGGTGTCGCTCCACACGATGATGAGGACTTTGACAAACCATGTAAATACACTCATAATGCTATGAGTATAAATATAGCGCGGCAGGCCGCAACCAAAATATATTACTGGAAGGACATCAAAACAAAGTTTCCTGCATTCCTTGGCTAAATAAGGAGTTTTCCCATGGCTATTTTCAGGTTCATGAGTTTGATTTGTATAAGCGCGGGGGCCTTGGCGTTCCTGCAATTATCAACTTTTATCCAAGAGAGCTTCTCGGGAGGAAATATGGAAATAAAATCGTCAGCCTTCGTGGAAGGAGGAAAGGTACCTGGCCGCTATGTGATGAAGGCCATCGGCGGGATGAACGTTTCCCTTCCATTCAAATGGGAAAATGCGCCAGCGGGGACAAAGTCCTTTGCCTTTTCCATCGTTGACCCTCATCCGGTGGCGAAAAATTGGGTCCACTGGCTTGCCATTGATATCCCGGCCCTCGCCAAGGAGTTGAAGGAAGGGGCGTCTGGAAGGGCGATGCCTCCTGGAGCAAAGGAGTTGGAGAACTCCTATGGGGATGCAGGCTACGGCGGCCCCCAGCCTCCCAAGGGAACCGGGGACCATCCATATGTTTGCACTGTTTACGCGCTTAATGTGGAAAAGCTGGGTCTTCCAGCCGAGACATCCCTGGCCGCCTTCAAAAAAGCCTTGGAAGGAAAGGTCCTTTCCCAGGCTTCCATCACTGGAAAATATGGCAGGTGAGTAATAATCGGTTTTAATAAAAGCAAAGGAGAAGTTTTTTAAAGAACATAATAGGAGGCGGTATAAAAATCGGTTTCCTTGATATCGACCCTATGCACCAGCACTGGTTGGCCTTTATATTTCAATGACAACTCCTCGAATAACCATTTAGCTATATTTTCGGAAGAGGGGTTGATCCGGTCAAAAGGCCCAATGGTATTGATGTCCCGGTGATCCAATCGACCTATAATATCATCGGCGGCTTTTTTAAGTGATTTAAAATCGATTCCGATTCCGATATCGTCCAATTTTTCCGTCCTGACAATGACCTTCACCTTCCAATTGTGGCCGTGAATATTTTCACATACCCCCTCGTATCCACGCAACCTATGGGCAGAGGCAAAAGAGGTCTGGATGCTTATTTCAAACATGGATTCTTTCTCCAAAAATAGCTGATCCGACCCGCACCAGGGTCGCCCCTTCTTCCACGGCCGCCTCAAAATCGTGGGACATCCCCATGGAAAGCTCTGGAAGGTCGAATCCTTGCGTTGTTAACCAGTCCCGCAATTCTCTCAATGCCGTGTAGTGGGGCCTGGATTCTTCAGGGTCTTCGTAGTATGGCGGAATGGCCATGAGGCCCTTTATGGAAAGATTTTTAAGTCGTGAAATTTTTTTCACCAGATACAGGGCCTTTTCCGGATCTGTCCCGAACTTGGCTTGGTCATGGCCGATATTGACCTGAACCAGGATGTCCATGCGCCGGTTCATCAAAGCCCCCCGGTGGTTGATCTCTTCCGCCAGTTCCAGGGAATCCACCGAGTGGACAAGATCGAAAAGGCCATATATATATTTTACCTTGTTCTTTTGAAGATGGCCAATTAGATGCCACTGAATGCCTTCCCTTCCAAGGACTTGGATTTTATCCCTTGCCTCCTGGATCCGGCTTTCTCCAAGTATTATTGCCCCGCCCTCCACAGCCTCACGAATTCTGTCTATCTCCACTGTTTTGGATACGGCAACCAAGCGGACTCCTTCCGGCGGACGATTTTTCTTTTGAGCCGCAAGACGGATTTTTTCTTTTACTTCGGCAATTCTGTTCTGAATATCCGACATTTTCTTCGCTATGTAATTGTACCGGAATTACAAAGATTAACCTTGATTACACCGATTTTAAAAAATAATTCAGAAGTTGTCTTGAAATAAGCATTATAGTCTGCCGCCTTGCAAGCAGCCACTGAAATCCTTAACACACCCCGGCCTTTGGCCACCCCTCTCGAGAGGGGAATTTTGCAAAGGAAAAAATTTTAATCGCGGCAGTATAATTTACATGGGCTTGCCGCGACGCCTTATTCATTAATACCCCATTGAAAGGACGCCATCACCTATAAATTCCCCTCTTGAGAGGGGTGGCCGAAGGCCGGGGTGTGTCAGCGGGTTTTTTATGCCAATCGTATGTTTGCCCTTCAGGACAAATTTTTTTTTCAAGACAGCTTCTTAATCCGTGCCATCTGTGGTTTAAAGCTTTAGCTGCGGCGAAGCCATTTTCTTAAAGAATAGCAAAAAATAAGTAAAAAAAGAACTTTTCCACTAAAGTCTAATGGAAATAGACCGTTAAAAAGGTTAAGGCGATCTTTAAGGTCTGGAGGAAAATTCAAAAACGCAAAAATTTTTTGGAGGGAAAAAAATGGTAGACCAGGTAAATTCAAAAGGGGGACAGGGGGAAGGCCCTTTGAGCCAGTTGAAGAACCAGAGTTTTCAGCAGGCGCCAGAGAAAAAGGAAGCAGTAAAACTCAAAAAGGCGTCCGAAAGATTTGAAGATATAAAGACCGGCACCCAAAAAACCAAGGAGAAGGGAAAACCGGATATAACCAGGAAGGGGTTAAGCGCCTCAACCGGCGCCGTTCAAACCGCGGCAGCCAGTGAAACCGGGAAGGGTGGGAATTTAAAAATTTCGGCATAGATAAATCATGCAAATTAATCCTGTTTCTCAAAATATATTAAACATCAGCGGGAATTCCGGGAAAAGTTCCGATACCGGGGACGAACCCTTGAGGCCGATGAGAACATACAAAGGCCACGGGATGTTGGAGCAATACCCGGCCAACCTGACCGTCGCTTTCGTCAGCGCCCACGAAAGCAGACACGCCAACAAAAACAGGTCGGAGGCCGGAAAAGAAGGAGAAATCCCCAATCAAAATATTTCCTACAAGGTCCAAATAAGCCCTGATGGACAATTGATGGCCACTGGAGGCGTTACCGAGTCCAGGAATGACGGCCAAGCAAAAAACAGTGAAAAATCCTTGGAAAACTCCAACCCTTCCGACGACGCCGAAGCGCGGACCGCATTATCTTCAGGGTCCTATGAAAAAATAATGAAAGAATTCCACCTGGCAAGGAAGAAAGAATCGCTGGAAAGGAATCTGCGGGAAAACAGCAATGCCTCTCTGCAAGGAAATAGCTTGAATAAACCCCTGGTTTCAGAAGAGGCAAATAATGCCTCATCTGATTTTACGGGAAAAAAATCAAACGGCTTGAGCGAAAAAATTGATAAAATAAACATCCGGAGGGAAATTTTACAACTGGAAGAAGAAAAAAAAGATATTTCCAGGCCGGACCAATTAAAGAAGGACGTGGAAAGCCAGGCCGCTGATCAACAAGGGGATATAAACACTAATATACAAGCGCCTCCCACGGCCCTTCCGGAAGAGGAGCACACGGACCTATCAAACGTGGCCCCTTCTTCCTACCACGCGGTGAAGAGGGATATACCCAACGCGGTCTTGATCAACGGATTCGGCTCGGCCTTCGAGCTCAACAGGGTCCTTAACTCGTCGGAAAGGTTCGACCCGCAATGGCCAACCCCCAAGAGCGCCGGCCTGGAGGTAAAATCCCTGCAGCAGCAGTTCGAGGCCTTGAACACCATCGGCAATCGTTTAAATAACCTGAAAATCGTTTCCAATGAACTAGGGTCGGTTGCTTCCTTCAATACGCGGCCGGCGGTTTCCTCCTTCCCTGAGGCGGTAAACGCCCAAACCAGCGCTGGGAGTCCGGTGGGAAGCTATCGAATATCCGTTTCCAACCTTGCCCTGCCACACAAGATTGTTTCCAACCAGCATTCCGACCCCTTTGCCTCGCTTGGCCTTTCCGGCTCCTTCAAAATCAATGGATACCAGGTGGATGTGGCGAGTTCCGATTCGCTTAATTCCCTGAAGGACAAAATAAATTACGGGGAGGACGTGAACAAGAACGGGCAATTGGATTATGCCGAGGATTTGAATGGAAACGGGGGGTTGGATGTTTACCAGATAAAACCCAGCGTGGGCTCAAACCATATCAATATATATGAAGATGTTGATTTTAGCGGGACCCTGAACGGGACCGAGGATGTTAATGGCAATCGCGCGCTGGATGGGGGCTCGGCTAGCTTAGGGGTAAAGGCGGACATTAAATTCAGCCGGTTGATGGTGGAGACCGCTAAAACCGGCAATAACATTATTTCCGCGGACGATACGGACGGAATACTTCTGAGCCTGGGATTTTATTTTGAAAATAACAAAGGCGTTATAAGGGAGGCGGCCCAGTTCAACTCCACCTACAGCGAGCAATACAATAGCTCCCCCACGCCGGCCCGGTTTTCCATAAACGGCGCAAACATGGAAAGGCCCTCCAATGAAGTAAGCGATGTTTTGCCGGACACCAACTTGCAATTGAAACAGGCCACCACTGATCCGGTCACTTTGAACGTTAATAACGCGATTGATTCGACCAAGGGAAAGATCGAGCAATTCGCGGAAGAGTACAATTCCTCGGTCTCCACCATCAACAAATTTCTGGAGTTTGAAAGGACCTTGCAAGGCAACGCCATAGTCCAGAACCTTCGCGCGCAGTTGGTGGACCATGTGAATAAGCCTGTGGAATCCTTGCCCCGGACAATGAATTCATTGCAATCAGCCGGCCTGGAAATGCAAAACACGGAGAAACACGCCATCTCCTCGTTCGCCGCGGCAATGGCCTCGGACGCGGTTATGAGCAACAGCAAGGCCGTCAGCAGCTATAGGGCACAGGGAGAATCCACCATTTTTTCTGATTTGAGGGAGGTGGGAATCAAGACACAGCAGGACGACACCTTGAAGGTCAGCAGCAAAAAACTTTCCGCGGCCCTACAGGATTCGCCGATTGACGTGGCAATGGTCCATGCATCGCGTGGAAAGGGCGTTTCCGACAGGCTGGATAGCTTCCTCGGGGAAGCCTTGGGCAAAGAAGGCTCGCTGGACATGGAAAAGCAACGCATCCGGGCTTATGTCACCGGCTTTTCAAGCACCAATGAAACATATATTAATGTATCAAGGGAAAAACGCATTGCCTCAACGGCAGCCGCCACGGCAAGCGCTTTAAGCCTTAGAGTGTAAATTCCGCCGTGGCGTGATTTTTATTAATGAAATTGCAAAAGGGCGGTGTTATATTAGCTATAAGAGGGGAAATCAATATTTAACTATATAATTGGAACAAAAAATGCCTGCACGGGAAATGGAACAGTATTTAAATGAAAAGCTGGGGTGTTTTTTAAAAATACTGGCGATTGTCCAGGAACAGCAGAATTTCATACAGGATAAGAATTTAGACAGATTCAAGATTTATATCGTGGAGACATCAAAGCTTATTGAAAAAATCAAGGAATTGGATAATAGGCATAAGGACGCCCTGGAGGAGTGGAACTCCGGAAAACTCGAAATATCCAAAAAGGCTTCCGCCATAGTGGATGGGTTAGTGGCGCGGATCAGGGAAACCATTGAAAAAATATCGAAAATTCAGCCGGAACAGATAAAACACTTCCTGGAAGAGAAGAGGCTTTTGGAAGAGGAAGTGGTGAAAATCCGCCAGGATCGGAAGTTGTTTGCCGGTTATAAAGACGCAAAAAAATCCACGGGACTTTTGGATATAAAAAAATAATTAAGACGGTGAAAAGATGGACATCACAGCGGTTGCGTTAAATGACGTCATAAGCGTTTACAATCGCCAGGAAAAATTGGCCCAGGCCAGAAAAAGCGCCGAGGGCAGGCTGATCAAGACGGCGGTCGCGGAACGGATAACCTTGTCCAAGGATGCCATGTCCTTATTCAGCGTCGAGCTTTCTAAGGGAACCCGCCCGGCGCCGGAGACGGTCCAAAACCTGCCCGGTGGGAGGGAATTTTATTCCGCGGCCAGGGAATATTCGAGAAATAAGCCTATTGATGATCAGCCCACCGGGCCGGCGCGGGAGACCGAGGCCGCCTCCCCGGTTTTCAGGACTCAGCCGGAAAGCGGTAGACCGGAAAGCCTCCCCACTGAAATGCGCCAAACTCCGGCTTCCTCAGCCCAATTTTCCGCTCAGTATCCACAATATTCCTTCCCTGTTCCAAGGGAGCTCCAGGCATATATCTCTAATATTCCCAAGGAAAAACGGGTCCCGCCCTGCGTCGAGGATAACCGGAGGGCGGCGGGCCAGTAGATCCTTGCGCTTACATTTCACGATACACTTCGAATATGCCCCCTGAATGGCAAAACAAATGCGCAACACTAATTACACGAATCAACAAATAAAGCAAATAGAAAATTTTTTGAATTAATTCGTATTATTCGTCTATTCGTGACATTCGTGTTCTTGATTTTGGTTGCGGCCATGCAGCGCTATGTTACTACGACTTCCCTCCATCAACGGCCAAACAGGTCCCGGTAATGAACTCCGAGAGGTCCGACGCAAAAAAAACCACGGCCTTGCCGATGTCCTCCGGCGTGGCTAATTTGCCCAGCGGGGTTTCCTGGATGATCTTTTCGCGCACCCATTCCGGGGCGTGAGGAGTGTTTTCGCCCATTGTGAATCCCGGGGCGACGGAATTCACGCGGACCCCTAAAGGCCCCGCCTCCAGCGCAAGATTTTTGGAAAAACCCGCCAGGGCCGAGAGGGCCGAGGCCAGGGCCGTGTATCCTTTAACCGGATCATTCAGTTGCGCGCTAAGGACCTGGATGATGGAGCCCTTCGCCCCCTTGTCCATGCGCCTGATGAATTGGGAGCAGGCCAGCCAGCTTCCCTTAAGCGTTACGTCTATCTGGCGCTGAAAATCATCCCACGTCGTCTCCAGGAAGGGCCTTCTCACGATTTCCGCATGGGCGTTATTAACGAGTATTTGCAAGGGACCCATGGCCGCCGCGACAGAGGAAAAAAGGTTTTCCACCTCTTCCGCTCTGGAGAGGTCCGCCTGGAACGAGGCGGCCCTTCCACCGGCGTCTTTAATTGCATCGCGGAGGCCCTCCGCCGTGGCCTTGTTTTTGTAATAGTGCAAGGCCACGGCGCAGCCTTCCCTGGAAAGGGCGGTGGCGATGGCCGCGCCCCTCTCGCCGGAAGCGGCTGTCACCAGGGCGGCCTTGCCTTTTAAAAGCTTGGAAAATTTCATTTTTTTTACATTCTTCAATGTTCAAGGTTCGTAACTACTCAGGTGTTTAAGCTGAAGGCTGAAGTAAATAAACTAATAGCGCTAACTCGCCGGCTATAACTCAAAGACCCTAGGTTTTGTTTTATAACGCATTATTTTTTCCTATAGCCTTCGGCCTAAACACCTGAGTAGTTACATCTTTTCTTCTTCCTCATGCTCAAGCAGCGGCCCGAAAATTTCCAACGCAAGCCTCCTGAATTCCTGGCCCAATGGATTCGTCCGCCTGAAACAGAGATCCAAATAAGGATCACAGCTTTCAGGTGACGCCTGGAATTCGCCGCCGAACCACTCCGCTTCCGCTTTTTCCAGGGCCTTCTCCTCGGACCAGCCTTTCCTTAAAATCGACTCGGCGTACGCAAAGGAGGATTTAGGAAAAAATGGCGCCGGCCCGCACAGCCCCTCCCAATAAACATGAAGCAGCTTTTCCAGAATTCCCTTGGGGTCTTCCACTGGAATGAATTTCAGGACCGAGTCCTCTCCAACAAAAACGCTCTTCTCCGGGCAGCCCTCCGGGGCCGCCAGATTTAACGCCAGGTGGCGGACCCAGGCAGTCAGGCGGTCGCGCGGCTTCGTCTTAGTGAAGCGATAGGACAGCAGCCCCTCGGTGGAAAGGTTGTCCAGCCTCCCCGTTATACGGAAGCCGGTGATCTCGTGATCCAGTAAGAGCGGTCCAAGGGGACTGCCCTGGAATTGTAGTACGGCGGGAATGAATTCCTCAAGTTGTTCCCCCACCCTTTCCAATTCAAGGTCTCCAACTATTCCATGGGGCAGCGCGCCGGACGCCTTGGCCAGGGGAAACAGGTCCCTGATCTCCCTGCCCGCAAGCCCCTTTGAGGCCAGCTCCGCCGTGACATGATACTTGTCCAGGCCGTTCAGGGAAAACGGCTCCTTCTCCCGGATATCGGAGGTTTCGTTTTCCAGCATGATTCCAAGCCGCTTTGTTAAAAGAAATTTGACGGGATTTTTAAAAAACTTTTCCAACTGGCGTATGTCCACAGTCTTCCATGCTTCGGAAGGAGATGAAAGCCCATGCGAAATAAACGGGGCGTCCTTCTCGTGCTTTTTTCCCAGACAAAGGCACGCCTGGAAGTTTTCCCTGGAATAGCTGAAAAGGGGGCCCGCTCCCTTGAAATATCCGGGATGAAATGCCTGCAATTTATGCATGGTCAACACATGCTCCCTGATGGACGCCTTGGAGGACAGCTCGAATTCCCGGTCCAGGTAATCCAGCAATTCGCCCACCAGGATGGAGGGCGGGGACTCGCTGTTGTCCTGGATGTTTTGTCCGGCATAGCTGATATGCAGACGGCTCCTGGCCGAAAGCAGGGCCTCAAGGAATATGTACCTGTCCTCCTTGCCCAGGGAGCGGTCGCCCCGTCGCGGATTCTTGGCCATGAGATCGAACCCGTGCGGCCTGGCCATCCTGGGAAAGGCGTTGTTGTCCATCCCTAGCAGGCAAATGGCCTTGAAGGGGATGCTCCTCATAGGGAGCATGGCCGCGAAGGTCACCTTGCCGGTGATGAATCCCGCGCCGGAGATATCCTTCCCGAACCGGCCATGAAACCATGCCTTGATGACCGGGAGTTCAACCGTCTCGTCAAAGCCGGAAATTTTTTGCTGGTCCTTTAATTCGCTCAGGGCCTTTGTAATGGAACTCAGGTCCCTTTCGCTGTCCTCTTCCTCCGCGAAAAAATCCTTTAAAAGATCCGCCAGGAACTCCGCCCACTTCTCCAGGGTCCGGCTCTCCTTTAGCCGTCCGGCGTAATGAATGAGTTTCTCCAGAAACTCCGCCAGATTTCCAAGCAGGGCAGCGTCGTCCCCTTCTATTTCGTCGAACGGCAGAATCCCCATGAAGGTCCTGTCGCCCTGTCCCTCCATGGCGTATCCAAGGAAAAGCCTGTCCAGTCCGGCCTTCCAGGTGTTTTCCCGGAACCCGGAGGTCCCCATCCCCTTCCTGTGGTCCCCGTCGATTCCCCATCTGATGCGCGTCTTCCCCACCCATCTCTTCACGGTTTCCATGCCCTTGGCGGTTATCCCGAATCTCCGCCGGAGAAAGGGATTTTCGAGCAGGGCCAGGATCTCTATAGCCCCGAACCGGCTCGTGGCCAGTTCCAGTATATCTGGCAAGGCGTCCACGATCCTGCTCTCCTTTCTTAAACTCCGGTCCGAGATGCTGAAGGGGATGGACGGCCCCTCGCCGTGCGACTCGAAGACCGCGTGGACAAAGGGCGCGTAAGCCTCGATATCGGGCGTCATCACCAGGATGTCCGCCGGGGTCAACATGGCGTCTTCCTCCAGCATGGAGAGGATATGGTCGTGCAGGACCTCCGCTTCCCTCAATGGACTGTGACAGGAATGGATTTGGATGGAGCGGTCGTCCGCCTGCGCCGCGCGTTTTTCCGTCCCGCTTTCCCTCTCAGGGCGGAGGTTTAATATGTCGGACTGGACGAGTGAGAGCACGCTGTTTCCCTCAAGGCCCGCGCCGGAGTGGTAAAGCTCGAACTCCTCGGTGTCCAGTTCCTGGAGCATTGCAAGGAAGTCCCTGCCGTATCCTCCAAGAGAGGCAAGAAGAGAGTTTCCCTGTTCCAGATAAAGGTCCTGGGGCGGCAGGGCCTTGTCCGGGGCCTTCCCCTTTATTCTCTTCATCTCGCGATTTGAAACGATGTCGAACCAGAATTCCCTGCACGGGTTAAGGATGAAAAAATATACCTCCAGCCTGCGGGAAAGGGCGTCGAATAACTTCAGATGATAAGGGGGAAGGGAAGAGAGGCCGAATATCGATATCCGCCCGGGAAGGTTTTCCAGGTCCGCGTCCGGGCCGCTTAGTTTACGGAGACACTCCTCCCAAAGGGCCGCCCGGTGCGACCTTTCCTTTCCACGCGCAAGCTCGCGCCAAAGCCGGGCCTGCCACTGGCGGTCCTTCCCCTGGTCCCACTCCAGGATCATGTCCGGCCGGAAGATGGAATACTGGTCAAAGGTATCGGCTATGAGGGAGGAGAGCTGGAAGCGTTTTAGGCCGTCGCCTTCTCCCAGGTAATCGGACAGAATTTTAAACCCTTCCCCGCCAAGGCACGAGGGGAGGAGCTTCATTATTTGCCACCGCATGGCGGCAGGATCAAAGGCCGCGGCGTCCCTGGCGTTCCCCAGGGTCCTTTTAAATATCTCTTCAACGGTTTTTTGAGGAAACGAGAAGTCCGCATTCGCGCATACGCCCAGGAGCCGCGCCAGTTCAAGGCGTATCCAGCGTTCCATTCCCTTGCTCTGGACCACGATGGTTTCCTTTTCCAGAGGGGAGAGGGAGTGCCGTTGCGCGACCTTGGCCAGTTCCTCCACTAGGACTTCCATGCGGTTGCTGTAAAAGATTTTCAGTCCGGGCATAGTTATAAAATTAATTTTATCAGAGGATGTGGAATTCAGGAGCCAGAATATCTGAACATGGATTTACAGGATGGACAGGATACCGTCAAAGGAAATCCTGTCCATCCTGCCTATCCATGTTAAAACAGGAAGAATTTTTTCCATATTCTCCCCCCTGGCCCCTGATTTTTTTTGTCCACCCGCAGGGCGTTAAGTTTTTTTGAATTTCCAGTATTGTAGCATTTTTGGTTTTGGGCTCCATAGCGCGGCCAAGCGCGCTCCAGGAAGCGGTATCATATACAATCAAGCCCTGAAGGGGCGAAAGAAAATCGCCTAATTCAGGTTTTAAAGAATTCCTAATGAACGAGGGGAGTGGTTCGCTCTAAAATTTGACTTCCAATGATTTTTTTGCTACTTTTCATTAAATTTTTTTTGGGCGCTCATTTTCATTCCTATCAAGCTCAAGCAATTCCTAGTTCCTATAAAACCAAATAAAAATGTGGCAATAACCAGGCAAGCAAATTCCCATCAAGCAATAGCCAAAAACCTCATGGCTTTGCTTTTTGGCATATTATTGTCCCTCGTCGTTTTGGAAATCTTTTTATCTGTTCATGATCCATTCCACTAAAATTGATAAACAGATTATCCACAAAAAAAATATGTTAGGGTTCCGAGGTGAAAATCCTCCCAAGAACTTTGAAGAAAAATTAACCCTTATTACCGTCGGCGGCAGCACCACCGAATGCTTTTATCTGTCAGACGGAAAAACCTGGACGGATGTCCTTGGGAAAAAATTAAACGCCCGATTTAGCAATGGCACGTGGATAAATAACGCAGGGTTGGACGGGCATTCGACATTCGGCCATCTCGTGTTGATGGAGGATTATATCGTCCGCCTGAAGCCTAAAATAGCGCTCTTTCTGGTAGGGATCAACGACTTAGGACGAGAAGACCTTCGGAGTTATGACCAAGTCCAGTGGAAAAAGGGGATTTCCTTTTATTCATGTACGGATTTTTTAATTTCCATGTCTCATTACAGTGAAGTATTTTCCCTGGCGCTTAATATGCATAGATACATTATCTCAAACAAGATGAGATAAACTTATTGACAGCGGAGCAGACAGTGAAAAATTTTTCCGATGTAATGAAATCCGAAATTAAAACCGCGCACAAAGCCCGTTTTTTAGGTCCCTATAAAAAACGGTTAAGCGCCTTGGTTAAAATTTCCAGGGACCACGGCATCGAACCCATTTTCATCACCCAGCCTGTCCTATTCGGGAACGCCATTGACGATGTTACCAATGTGGACCTTGGACGTTTAAAAATCAACGATTCAAACGGTCGCCTGGAGTGGGAGATACTGGAACTGTATAACGACGCAACGCGGGAGTTGGAAAAAGAGGCCGGCGTTTTGGTCATCGATCTGGCCAAGGACCTCCCGAAAAGCTCAAGGTATTATTATGATTTTATTCATTACACTTATTTGGTCTCTTTTTTATTAAAAAATTTCAATGGCGCCTCAAAAACTCCTTCAATCAAACACTTGACAAAATGAACGGGCCACCCATTATTTGCCACCGCATTGCAGCCGGATCAAAGGCCGTGGCGTCCCTTGATATCCTGACCCTCAATTTCCTTCGCCAGGGTTTCCTCGGCCTTTGCGGTCTCTATTTCCAGGGCGGCAAGCAGGTCCTCCGCCTCTCCCAGTCCGCCGGCTTCTCCCAATTTCTCCAGTTCTCCGGCCAAGGCCCCGAGCCGTTCAAATCCAAAATTCAAACTTGTCCCCCGTAGGGAGTGCGCCGCCATGGCAAGGTCCTTGGGGACCTTCCCCTCCAACGCTTTTCGAATGGAGAGCAATCTTTGCGGCAAACTGTTTCTGAAATTCCTGAGAATTGGAGTTGCCTCCTCCCCTAAATTATTTTTCAGCTCTTTTAACGTATTTTCCTGGTCCGGCATATTTTCCCAGGCGTCCAGCGCTGTTTTCACGGATTTTTCCTGTCCTGGCAAGCCGATCCAACGCAATAGCTCAGCCTTGAGTTCCCTTATCCGTACCGGCTTTGCCAGGTAATGGTCCATGCCGGCGGCCAGGCACTTTTCCCTGTCCCCTTGCATGGCGTAGGCGGTGAAGGCAATTATTGGAGTATGCCGGCCCCGGCGGTTTGTCTTCTCCCACTCCCGGAAGGCGCTGCACGCTGAAAAACCGTCCATTTCGGGCATATTGCAGTCCATGAGCACTATATCGAAGTTTTTCTGTTTTAGTTTTTCCAAAGCCTCCATGCCGTTCCAGGCCAGTTCGGCGCTCAAACCAAGATGTTTAAGCATGCCCTGGAGCACCTGCTGGTTGGTGGGATCATCTTCCACTACCAGGAGCCGGGCCTCCTTGGAGAAAACCTCTTCGGATGCGGCGGATTCGGCCAGAGGCGCCGGTCTTTCCCCGGCCTCTTCAAACGGCAAGGCCACGATAAACGAAGATCCCCGGCCTGGGCTGCCGTGCGCCCGTATATCTCCTCCCATCAATTCCACCAGCTTCCGCACGATTGAAAGTCCGAGGCCCGTGCCTCCGAATTTGCGGGTGGTGGACTGGTCCGCCTGGGTAAAGGGCTGAAACAGTTCCTCCAGTTTTTCAGGATCAAAGCCGATCCCGGTGTCCTTCACCTCAAAGCGGACAAGGAGCGGGGCGCCAGGCCCCGGCCCCGCGATAAGGGCCACTTCTCCCTTTTCCGTGAATTTCACCGCGTTGCTCAGAAGATTTATCAGGATCTGCCGCAGGCGGTAGGCGTCGCCCCTGACCATTCGAGGCACGCCGGGGAGAACCCTGATATGCAGAAGAAGCCCTTTTTCCTTGCTTATCTCTCCGTAGAAGAGGTCCAGTTCCGACAGTATCTGGTGGAGGTCAAAATCCGTTTTTTCCAGTTCCAGCTTTCCGGCCTCAATCTTGGAAAAATCAAGAATATCATTGAGAATGGCGAGAAGGTTTTCCCCTGACGTATGAATGGTTTCCACTTTCTTCAGTTGGTCCGGGGAAAGGTCCGCTTTCAGAAGAAGCTCGGCCATGCCAAGGACCCCGCTCATGGGGGTGCGTATCTCATGGCTCATGGAGGCAAGGAATTCCCCCTTGGCGCGGCTGGCCGATTCCGCCTCGGTTTTCGCCTTGAGCAAATCCTGATTGGCTTGATAAAGCTCCAGGCTGTTTTTTTCAATTCTGTTCTGGTAAATACGGATGGTGTACGTGACGGCAAGAAGAATAACGGCCATGATCGCCAGGCAGATCATGAAATTGAGAAGCAGCGTCTTGGGAAGTTCGGCGGCCGCGTCTTCAATCTGCTCCACGAAGACGTACCAATTCAGTTGAGGGATGAAACGGGTATTCAGAAGGACTGTTTTTCCGTTATTATTGTACTCAAAGGACCCGGAATCCGAACCGAGGATGTCTCTTGCTATGCCGCGAAGAAAGGGCTGGTCCAGGATATTCAGGCCTGGGGCCAGTGAACTGGCGCCGGAAATAATCACCGCGCCGTCGCGGCCCACGAAATATACCTGCCTGTTATACCGTTTCTGGTAGTTCTCGATCAGTTTGCCGGCGGTATTGACCGACAACCCGACCCCGGTGGCCCCTATGAAGTTTCCGCTGTAATCGAAGACCTTGTAGTTGATGAAGATCGTCATCAAGTCCTTGTTGGCAAGGTCCGGGTCGATATTCGTTTCATAATCCTCCTTCATGGACCTTACGCGGAAATACCACTTGTCGCGCGGCTCTTCCTCGAGGACGTGCTTCAGGACCCCATTGCAGTGGTAGTAGGCGCGGGTCCGTTCGGACACGAAAAAGCTGGTAATGGCGTTGTATTTTTCCTTCATCCTCCTGAGGTAGTTGGTGATTTGTTCAACATCGTTTTCCCCGGCGAGGACCCAGTCCCTTAAAAAGGTATCGTTGGCCATGACGGAGGAAACAAGGACCGGGGTGAGCAGGTCGTTCTGGATTTCCGAATATATGTTGTCGCTTGTGAGAGGAAGCTGCTTGGAGATGATGTCTTTTTTCACGGACGCCTTGAAAACAAAATAGCTGACAAGGCTGGTGGCTAGAAAACCTGACACCAGAAGCACGCCAATCAATAAGATCAGCCGGTTTTTTTGAAACAACGGGTGCGATTTCATTTCTGTTTTTCTCCGTTAAAACCAGCGGCCCTGGCCGCGATCAAAATAAAAACAAAATCCCAAATAGCAAATTACAAATAAACTACAGATTACAATTGCTGAATGTCCGAAACGGTTCCATTTCCTTGTTTGTTACTTGTAATTTTAGTTCGCCGGAGGCGTTAATTCACAAGGCGATTTCACCTATGAAATCCAGTTCCCGGCCCCTTGCCGCCTATATCCATGCCATAGCCGAAAAGCCAACGTTTTCTTGCTTTTTCAAGGGGGTAATCAAGCTGGAAGGCAGGGTAATCCAGCCAGCCGTCCGTGTCGACGTCGGATTTCTTTACCACCACAACGGTTATGAGTTTTAAAGGGCCAAGGCGTCTGATGGTTTCATGGGCCAGTTGCAAGGTCAGGCCCTCGTCCACCAGGTCGTCCACTATAACCACCGTTTTCCCGGAAAAATCCTCTCTCGTATAGTGAAAGTCCACAAGGCGCGGCTTGATGAGCCTTGTCCCCATGCTCCTTTTGACATAAAGGGGCTTCTCGGAAATCGCGGGCCCCGCCTTGCCGGAAGCGCGCCTTTGAAGCTCCTCCTCGATAAACCGCCTGATACGTCCGCAGGCCAGTTCCGCGCCGGACATTATGGGGACCAGCAAAAGCTCGTTCGCCGCGGGCGGGAGTTTGTCCGCCACTATTTCCGCGGCGATTTCGCGCAGGCGGTCTTCTATCCGCTTGGCGGTCAGGAGGGTCTTGAAATTTTCCGGGATCTTTTTCATTTTACTTAACTTTAACAAGCCGGAACCCAAATTAACCACAAAGGCGCAAAGGTCACAAGATTTTTTATTTGTGTCCTTTGTGTCTTTGTGGTGAAAAAGTTTGCCTGATAGACAAAATATAGGTAAACGGCCAATCAAAACCGCCATGCCGCCAGCAATTGCGCGGCGTTTTCATCAGTCCTGGCGTCGCCAAGCTTGTTTATCCAGATTTGCCATTCAATGCCGATAAAGACATGCTCAGGATAACCGAACTCGCTTCCTATATCATACCTGAATTGCGGCTGGGCAAGGAACCAGCCGCTCACTTTGCCGCCGAATTCGTTTGTCCTTTCCCCTATATATTCCATGTGCCCTTCAATCGTGAAGCCGCGCGAAAAAATCCGGAAAGGATATGACCAGTTTGCGTCAATATAGAATGAATCGCCTTCCTTTGGCGCTCCGCCGGAACCGGCGCCCCGGCTGCCGTCAATATACGCCGTGAAATCAGTGTTTAAAAAAGTAAAGCCTGGTATGTCCCATGAAAGCCGCATCCCTGGCAGGTATTTGAGAAGCTTGGCGTCCGCGCCCGCGTTGAGTCCTGCCAGCGCCCCCACATCCTTCACCGGCCCGAAGCACACTGGAGCGTCCAGGACTTTACTCAAGCTGAAATTAAAATACGCCTCGCCGTAGACGTCGTCGTCATTGAAGCCGTCCTGCCTGGAGTCATCGATAAAATCGACGAAAATAAAATTGTCGCCATACTTCCAGCCGCCGGCGTGTTGAAAGGTCAAAATATTAGTCCCCGCTTTTCCGCCTCCCGCGAAAGATGGGGCGTCAAGGTTGCCGCGTTGATAATGCAATTCCGTGATGCTCCATTCAAGGGCGGAAACGGCGCCAGGCGCTCTCATGAGAAAGGCGCATATAAAGGCCAAGGCAAATATGGTTGAGGGGAAAAGTTTCATTTATATATTGCTGCGTCCGGGAATTGCGCGGAAAACGCAAATTTCTGAACATTATAATATCGCGTAAAAAAATAAGTTGACATCCCAAGGGCCTGATAATAGTATAGAAATTTTCATTAGCAGGGGGACCACATCCCCCTTGGTCCCCCTTTCCAAGGGGGAATAAGGAAAACGCCCCTAAAATGAGATATGTTTTAATCAGGTAATTCCCCGTTTAATCAGATAATTCCCATTGGCTTGCCACGGGGTTTCCTTGTATTCCCCCTTGGAAAGGGGGACCAAGGGGGATGTAAAAAATAGTCAATGAAGCTTTATCTGTAGATTATACAACCAAAACAAAAAAAACGTAACCTTCACGTGAGGCGGTGATTGGATGAAAAAAATTCTCGTGGTTGAAGACGACGAAAATTTCCGGTGCATCCTGGAAATTTCCCTTGGGGACCAAGGATACGAAGTCATCCATGCGGAAACCGGGGAAGCCGGGCTTCAAAAGGTCCGCTCCGCCAGGCCGGATATCATACTGCTGGATATTTTGCTCCCGGATATGAACGGCTTCGAGGTATGCCGGCGCCTTAAGTCCGATCCGGAATGCCAATCGATCCCAATTCTCATAATGACAACCCTTGGGGACTCGGAGCATACCGTCAAGGGCCTTTCCAGCGGGGCGGACGACTATGTGAATAAGCCGTTTGACATGCCGGTGCTCCTGGCGCGCGTGCGGACCCACATCCAGAAGAAAGAACTCCATGACTCCATAAAGGAGGAAGAAAAGGAAAAATCCAAACTACTCGAAATTTCCCAGGCCCTCTCCTCCACCCTGAACCCCCAGGAAATTCTCTTTGCCATAGTGTCGAAAATTTCCGAAACCATCAATGTCGAACGCTGCTCCATCATCTATGCCGACCCTGAGAAAAAAGAAGGGCATGTCATGGCCTCCCACGACGCGGAAGACGTCAAGTACCTGGAAATCGATATCCAAAAATATCCGGAAATCAAAAAGGCCCTGGTGGAAGGAGAAGCGGTGCTCATAAGTGACGCCTCAAGCGACCCTATTCTTCACGGGGTCCGCGAGGCATTGAGGCCCGCTGGCGTGAAATCCATCCTGGCATTGCCGGTTATTTTCGAGGACAAAATAATAGGTTCCCTGGTGCTTCGGGCCTCGCGGCGGGACCTCCCCTTTAATGAGCGGGAGATGCGTTTCTGCCGTCTCATCTCACACCTCGCCGCCTCTCCACTGAAAAACGCCTTCCAGTTCCAAAGGCTTAAACGGCTGGGCGAGGATGAACAAAAATTCCGCCTGATGGCGGAGGGCGAGCTCAAGGAAAGCGAGGAGAAATTCAGGACCCTGGTGGAAAATTCACCGGACTGCATTTCCCTTGTTGAATTGGACGGAAAACTTGCTTATATGAATTCCGAGGGCCTGAGACAAAACTGCTTGAGTGACGCGGCGGAAATAAGGGGATGCGATTTTTCCATGGGACTTGAAGGGGAATCCCTGTATTCTGTAAAAGAGGCTTTTGAAGAATCAAAAAAAGGCCGGACCACCCATTTTGAGTGCCTGACAAGGTCTCGTGATGGAAAGGAAAATTGGTGGGATTCTTTTTTTGTGCCCCTCCGGGATGGAAAAGGAAAAACAGCAAGAGTTATCCGGGTATGCAGAAATATTACAAAGCAGAAACAAACCACCGAGGAGCTGCGAAAACTTTACATGGCTGTGGAGCAAAGCCCGGTGAACGTTGTGATTACCGATTCGGACGGAAATATCGAATACATCAATCCCAATTTTACGCGGACCACAGGCTATGCCCTGGAGGAGGCCCTGGGGAAAAACCCGCGAATTTTAAAATCCGGGGAAATGCCTGCCGAGGGATACAAAAAAATGTGGGAAACCTTGGTCACCGGAAATGAATGGCGAGGGGAATTTCATAATAAAAAGAAAAACGGGGAGCTCTACTGGGAATCGGCGATCATATCCCCTGTAAAGGACGCGCTGGGAAAAATCACGCATTATCTGGGCGTCAAGGAAGACATAACCGTACGCAAGCGGATGGAAAAGGAACTGGAGAAATCAAGGGAAGAGGCCATGATGCAGACCCTTTTCGCGCAGAGGCTCTCCGCCCTGGCGGCCATATCAGGTGGGATCTCCCATGAGCTGAGCCAGCCCCTGAGCGTTATCGGCCTCCAGGCGGAGACCATGAAGGCCATGATGCAAAAGGGCAGGTCCATTGAACCGGATTCGCTGTCGGAAAACATGGATAAGATCATTCAGCAGATCGATAGGGCCGTGAAAATAATAGAGCACATGAAGGAATTTTCTTCCGGGGCCGAGGGTTACGAGAAAAAGACCTTGCCGTTAAAGGACATGGCTGAAGGGCTCAGGAACCTGATAAGCGCCCAGTTGAAAGCCCACAGGATTGATCTCAGGATAAACGTCCCGGAGGAGCTGACGGTCCTTGCGAACCGGAACCGGATGGAACAGGTCCTGCTCAACCTGATCTCAAACGCCAGGGACAGCCTGGTTGAAAAACGCTCTTCCGGCCCGGAAGCGGCTGTCAGGGAAATATCCCTTCGAGGTTTTCTGGAAGGGCAGCGGATTATACTGGATGTGTCGGATACCGGGACCGGAATTCCGGAGGCCGTCAGGGCAAGGCTGTTCGATCCCTTTGTCACGAGCAAAAAGGCCGGTAAGGGGAGCGGCCTGGGGCTTTCCATCTGCCAGAAGATCCTGCGGGACTACGGAGCGGAAATTGAACTTCTCTCCACCGGGACGGCAGGAACCGCGTTTAGAATAAAGTTTCAAAAGGCGGAGTAAAAAGGCAAATCACAAAAATCAAATTACAAATTACAAATAAATTCCAAATAGCAAAAAACAAATTACAAACAGAACCCAAAAAACAAATAAACGCCAAAACACAATGGTTAAGGATTCAAATCCCAAAACAGTCTATGATTTAGAGGAGCGCGCTTTTCAGTTTGCTAAAAATGTCGCGAAATTTTGCAAGAAATTACCGAAATCTTTTTCCAATATCGAATATGTGAAGCAACTAATTCGTTCTTCGGGCTCTGTCGGAGCGAATTATATTGAAGCCAATGAGGCCTTGGGCAAAAGAGATTTTTCCATGAGAATCAAAATAAGTCGAAAAGAAGCCAAGGAAAGCGCTTATTGGTTAAGGCTGATAATGGAGACCAATACCAGCGACCATGAAAAAGAAGCGGGACTTCTCCAAAACGAAGCCATTGAGCTGAAAAAAATATTTTCTTCAATCTTCGAAAAATCCAAATAACGCTTCTTAATGTCTGTTTGTAGTTTGGGTTTTATTTGCTATTTGTACTTTGTTATTTGGTTCTTATTTGTATTTTGTTTTTTGGGATTTATTTTGGTGTTTGGACTTTGAAAATGATGAACGAACAAAAGACCCCCCCCATGAATCTCCCCCGCGTCCTCATCGTGGATGACGAAGAAGTCATTCTGTCCAGCCTCTCCGACTTTCTCCGCCATGAGGAATGGGACGTGGTCTGCGCCAATTTAGGAGAGGAGGCCCTTAAAAAACTTGAACTGGAGGACATTGAGCTGGTCATAACCGATATCAACATGCCTGGCATGGACGGCCTGACCCTCCTTCAAAAGATAAAGGAAAAATTCCCTGACACCGAGGTGATAGTCGTGACCGGTTTCAGCACAGAGGAGACGGCTGTCCAGGCATTGAAGAGCGGGGCCTTTGATTATTTCCGCAAGCCCTTCAAGGGGACCGAGATACTGAGGTCCCTCATGCGCACGAAAAAAGTGGTGGAGCTGAAGGCCAGATGCAGAAGATTGGAGGCCCTGGCCTCCCGCCTGGCCGGGGATGAATCCAGGCACCGTTTTCTGGGAAATTCCCCGGCCGCCGTATCATTCATTAAGCAACTGGAAAAAATTTCCGCGAGCCCTGAAACCACGGTCCTGCTCATAGGCGAGACCGGGGCCGGAAAGGAGGTCGCGGCCAGGGCCGTTCATCAGATGGGCAAAGCCGCCGGGAAGCCTTTCATCGCCCTCAACTGCGGGGGCATAGGAGAGAGCATGCTGGAAAGGGAACTCTTCGGACATGAAAAGGGGGCCTTCACCGGCGCGGACAGGCGGATGCCGGGCGTTTTCGAAATGGCCCTGGATGGGACCATCCTCCTGGATGAAATAACGGAAATGACTTTTTCCGGCCAGGGCCGCCTGCTTCGCGTGCTGGAGGAAAGGACTTTCAGAAGGCTGGGCGGTCACCAGGAGATTTCGCTGGGGGGGACGCGGATCATCGCGGCAGCCAATAAAAACATGGAGGACCTCGTCGCGGGCGGGAAATTCCGTGAAGACCTCTATTACAGGCTTAAGGTCATCCAGGTCCGTGTCCCGCCTCTGCGGGAAAGAAAAGAGGACATCCTGCTGCTGGCCCGGCATTTCCTGGGCGTCTCCGGCATAACGCCCCTTCCCTTCCTCTCGCCGGAAGCGGAGCAGGCCCTGTTGGAATATCATTACCCTGGAAACATCCGTGAGCTGCGGAATATCATCCAAGGCGCCGCCGTGTTCAAGGCTGGACAAACCATCCAGCCTTCCGATCTTCCGTTCAGAAAAGGCCCATTCGCGGGGAAGCCTCCGGTCCTTGCGCCCCGGACGGAGGAAATGCCCGCGGACGGCCTCAATCTGGAGGAGCAGGAAAAGGCCATTCTTTGCAGGGCGCTGAAACTCCATCCCACCCACTCCGCCGCGGCCAGGGCCTTGGGCATCTCCTCCCAGGCCCTGTACCGGAAGAAAGAAAAGCACAATTTATAAAGCAGGCGAAGGGCAAAAGGCCAAGAAGAAAATCTCAATAGTCAAAACCCAAATATCAAATAAATTTCAATAACCCAAATTAAAAATAATTTAAGAGCATGGGAATTTTCATTTTTAATTTTTTAAAATCAATTTACGTTTTAAATCCTTTCTTCCTTTTTCGACGTTCGACGTTCAATGTTGGATGTTCGATGTTCAATTCTTTAAAGCCCGCCCGAAGGGCGATAAGTTCATTCCTTGTTTTTTTCTTTTCTCTGCGCCTTTGCGCCTCCGCGGTAAAAAATTTTTAATTTTCAAATATCATTGGTTAGCCTTTCGCCCTTAGCCCTTCTCCCTTTGCCCATTCCTTTCCCTCCGGAATCGTACAACCCATCCGCAATCGGATAAACAAACCCTCCGCTTCCGGAGCCTCTGAGTTTTTCCCATTCCAAAATTTTTCCCAACGCCTTGAAATCAAAGGCAATTCCTTGCAAGCGGGCCTTGGCATCATAATTGCCAATATATAGCCAACACTGCTTGAGCGGAAAGAAAAATATTGATGAAAAAAATTGTGCCCTTTGGCGTTTTTTTGCTGGAAAACGCGTTGATCACTGAAAAAGACCTGCGGGAGGTCTTGGAATATCAGCGGAAAAACCGTGTCCCTGTGGGCGAAATAGCCATGGCCAGGGAAGATTTAACGCAAAAACAGGTCCTGGAAATCCTGGCGGTCCAGCAGGAATCCGACGAGCATCCGCGTTTTTGCGAGATCGGGATTACACAAGGCTGCCTCACCAGGGAAAACGTGGACGCCATTCTGGAGCATCAGGCGCTTTTCCGGATGCACCTTGGGGACGCCCTGCTGGAATTGGGGAAAATAGAATGCCGGGCGCTGAAGGACGCGCTGTTCGAATACGAAAAGCTCGTATTTGAAGAATGCCCGGAAGCGTTGGAAGGGATCGGCAAGAAGCCGGTGAAGGTCCTGGTCGTGGATGATGACGAAATGATCCGTGAAGGGATAGCCGGATATCTGAAACTGAATGAGCATGAGGTGGAGATGGCCTCAGGGGCCTTTGAGGCCATAGACAAACTGGAGGCCGGGGAATTTCACGTTGTTATAACCGACATCATGATGCCGGACATGGATGGGGTTTCCCTGCTTACGGTGGCGCGCCGGAAATTCCTCCTGACCGAAATCATAATGATCACCGGCCATTCCTCGGAAGAGATGGCAAGAAGGTGCTTCAAGAACGGGGCCTTTGGCTACCTATCCAAACCCTTCAAGACAGATGAGCTTTTTAAAATGACCCAGGAAGCGGCGAAACATTACCACAGAAAAAAAATGATGATTCTCAGGAGCGCGCCGAAGAGCTGAAAAAAGTCTAATCAAGGATATCTGAAATTTAATTTTTTTGTAACTATTCAGCGAAATATTATATAACCCCGATAGTCGCCGTTAAATGCATCTTTACATCCCCCTTAATCCCCCTTTGTTAAGGGGGAATGGGTTGTGCCGTCCATCGTGGTATGTTCCCAGACATCGCCTGATTCCCCCTTGGAAAAGGGGGCCAGGGGGATGTAAAAAGACCGCAGGCTCCCTTATTAACTATAAAAATTCAGTTTTAAGGAGAACAAAAATAAAAACACACTGAATAGTTACAA
>JACRGO010000037.1 GCA_016212295.1 Nitrospinota bacterium
CCAAAGGTGTCTCCAATGTCGCGCAAAAGATGAGGCAACTACACCGTAGCGCCAGGTTGGTCTTCGATTACCTGCGCATGACAAAAAACTCCTGCACCCTTAATGGCGTGTGAGATATGGTAGAACAAATTTACCGTGCGGCTCCACCACCCTGTTGAGGGTTTCCTGGTCCATTCCCATGCCTTCATCCCGCACTATAACATAAACCATGCCCTTGTCCATGCCGCTGAACGCCTTGATCTCCACCGCCTGGCCCGGACCGGTGAGTGAATGGCAGGCATTGGTGATTAGATTCACCATGACCTGCTCCAGCCTTTGAAAATTCCCGCGGACCGCCGGCAGGTCCCCTATGTCAAGAGAGAAACGCCTGGTGCTTTTTTGAATCAGATTGCGGGTCAGGGACTCGGAAGACTGTATTATGTCCCTTAGGTTAACGGTCTCGTGCAGCGGAGGCTGGCCCGTTACCGCGAAGTCCCTTAAATTGGATACGATCTCCTTGATGCGCACCGACCCCTGCCGCATGTCCTCTATTAATTGAGGAAATGTTTTCAGGGCCTTGTCAAAGGGCAGGCCGCCCAGTTTTATTTCCCCCGGAATTTTTTCCCTGTAAGATGAAAGAATATCTTTCGCGTCGTCCCATATTTCCCTTACAAGGGTGGTGTTCATGAGGATGAAGTTATTGGGATTATTGATCTCGTGGCCTATGCCGGAGGCCAGGGTCCCAAGGGATTTCAGCCTGTCGAGGTGGGCCATTTTTTCCCTGTTCTGCCTTTCCGATTCCTCCGCCTTCTTGCGCCAGGTGATATCCTCGAACACCGCCACGAAGTATTCCTTTTGGGAACTGTACACGGAAACGGCAAGCCATATTTTCAGGGGTTTAAAATAAATGTCGAATTTGCCGCCTATTCCAGTGAGGGCCGTTTTCCCATAGATATCGAATAATTCCGGATGGGCTTCCTCTATGCCCGGTATTGCTTCAGTGACTCTTTTTCCCATGATATCTTCTTTTTTTAATCCAGTTATCCTCTCGAAGGAATTGTTGGCCTCCAGATACACAAAATCCACCGGGCGGTTATTTTCATCCAATAAAATTTTGCAATAAGCAAAACCGTTGAGCATATTATCAAACAAGGAACGGTATTTGGCTTCACTTTTCCGCAATATGTCCTCAGCCAGCTTGCGTTCCGCCACCTCTTTTTCCAACTCCTCCCGCGAGGCGGTTATGGTTTTAAGGTTCACGGCCATTTTATTAAAGGCCCCGGCCAGTTCCCCTATTTCGTCCTTTATCTTCACCAGCACATGGTGGGACAGGTCACCATCCCCAAGAATTTTCGCGCCTCTGATAAGCTCGCGTATAGGACTAGTTATCCTGCTGGAAAAGAAAAGGGCCGGCAAAACCACAATGGCTATTGCCAGCATGACCGCTATCCGGATAGTCTGTTTCAGTTCGGCTATGGGAGCGAACGCCTCTTCCTGGTCCATTTCAATGAACAAGGTCCACTTGCCCGGCTCCCATTTTTCCCCGGGTGTTCCCTTGACCGGGGTGGACTGTCTCACCCTCGTCAATATAGGCGTCTCCACATGGGCGTATGCCATGATGGTCTTTTTTCCGTTGTGCAGGTCTTCAGTGATCCCGGACTTTTTTTCCTTGAGCAGCCCCTTTTCAAGGTCCGTAAGTTCATAGTCTCTTTGCTTGGACATGGCAGCGATGGTCCCGGAGGACCGGCCCAGAAAGACCAGATCAGAACCGCCGATACTGGTCCTTTCCACTATTTCCAGGACTCCCCCGATCTTGTGATTTATCTTTAGGATGCCAATAACTTCTTCCTTGTCGCGGACCGGGACCACTGTTCCTATAACCGGCCCCCCCACGCTTTGATCGTAGCCCCGGTCGTCAAACAGAGACATGCCCTTTCCCTCGCCATACCCGCTGATCCACCATGCTTCATCGGCCTGGTAAAAATCGGACAGGACCCTTGTCATTGCCACGGTGGCGCCCTTGGCGTCAGTCACGAAAATTTCTCCATAACTCTCCGGGTTTGAATTTTGATATTCCGCTAAAAAACCGGAAAGGGGAGCGGCCATGATCCGGTCCGCTTCCGGGCAATGGCCTTGGGTAGAGACCCATTCCCTGTCCAGCCGCAGGATATTTTCAAGGCCGGAATATGAAAGGTTCGCCTGCCGGACGGCCTCTTTCACTTCAGGACGGGAGGCCAGGGCTTGCGCCTCGAATTGATGGTCCTCCAAGTGGTGGCGGATGGCCTGGGCCTTTTCCTCGGCCAGGTTCGCGAACGAATTCATGATTGATTTTTTCAGCGCGTCCTGCGCCTTTTGCAAGGATATGTAGGAGAGGATGGAAATAGGGGCGATTGAGATCAGCAGAAAGAGGAGTACGGTTTTTACCGCTATTTTCCGGAACATGGGAGGGTTCCTTTTGGTAATAGCTGTCAGGGTGTGCCAGGGATCAGGGGTCAGGAAAAGAGGCGGGGAGTTTCTCGGCTATTTACCCATATTATGGTTATCTTGAAACCTGCCCCCTGAAACCTGATCCCTGTGAGCCATTCTACTTTTGTTTTTAAATATACTATAGAAGGGGGGTTTTGCCAATAGAAAGAGTAATAGTTTGCGGGGACCAGGGGGCAGGGGACAGTAAAGCGCACCAAGGAGGCACAAAGTTCTTTCTACGTGTGCTTCGTGCTACAAACTTATAACACTTTGTTTTTTTAGCAAAATTTTTAAAAGCATTTTTAACCACAGATTTCACCGATTGCGCAGATTTTATAAAAAATAATTTAATCTGTGCCATCTGCGGAATCTGTGGTTAAAAAATTTTGGTTGCGGCCAAAGGCCGCGCCGTGTTGAGGTCAAATGCAAGGAAATGAAGGACAAGTCCATCGCCCGGCCATTGAGGAGTTTCATTTCAAGGTATAATTCCAAATATCGAAATAGGTTTTATTCCTATACTTGCCGATAAAATTTCTTCATGCCGCCATGGATCCCCGCGCCCTTCTTTCCTTTTCGCGCTTAGATTTGTCGATATCAATAATTTCAGCGGCCTTTTCCCGCAGCGCTTCAACGTTCATGGGCTTGTCCAGATAGCCGCTGATCCCTTTGTGAACCAACTCCTCAAGTAGATTTCTGTCTCCGTATCCGGTGACAACGATAATTGGAATTTGCCTCGGGAGTTTCTTCAGCTCATCGATAAAACGCAAGCCGTTCATCCCCGGCATATTGATATCGGTGATTATCAGTGAAACGGGGCTGTCCCCATTCTCGTTTTCATGGATTTTTTCAAGGCCCTCCTTGCCGTCCATGGCGGTTGATATTTTATATCCCCCGGTCATCAAGGCCGTTTTCATGGAAAAGCGAAGACTTCTTTCGTCATCAACGATAAGGACATGAGGTTTCATGATTGTCACTGGTCACCGGTCAATAGTCATTGGTCATTAGTCAATTGCTCCCTCCCCTCGTAATAATACTTGGCAAATAGCATGCCAGCCTCTGGATTTATTAATTTATCCAAGAATAAAAAATTTTAACCGCGGAGGCGCAAAGACGCGGAGAAAGGTAAGGGCACGATGCATCGTGCCCCAACAACTAAAACAGGTTATAAAAATCTCCGCGCCTCCGCGTCTTTGCGGTTCCTAATTGTCAAATGGCAAAATGGCGATTTAAAGCCATGAACATTGCAAAAACGCATATTGCAAAAATGCAATGTCCTGCGTTTTTGCAATGCTAAAAACCAACCCAAAAGTCTTTTCAATCATACAGTTAAAGCGCTTTCCCTTGATCCGCCGGCGGCATGCCTTATGCACTTCACTAAGCGGGAGTGATATATCCTGGAATAAACAAAAGTCGTAACACTTTAGCCTTTTGAAAAAATCTGTTTTAGAAAAGGAGGAACCACGAATGGACACTAATGAACACTAATTATTTTTAGTAGTTTTATAAAATTCGTGTCAATTCGTGTTAATTCGTGGTTCAGGTTGCCTTTTTTTCAAACAGCTAAAATGTTACGAATATTTGAATTTTATTATCCCCTGACGGAGCAAGGCATGAAAAAACATATCCTTTTAGTAAGCGAGGACGTTGCTTTCAGGTTTACCTCGACCCTTACCCTGGCCTGGGACGGACACAGGGTAAGCGAGGCAAGGGACTACATGGAAGCCGTCGAGTTAATAGGGCTTCATGAAAAAAACCTTTACCCTATAGGCTTGCTTCTGGCAAAGCTTAAAAACCCTAATTCTTTCCTCCTGATGGTCGCGGCCATGGAGATCCGCAACATTTCCATACCGGTCTTGTCCGTTTCAAATCTCTCCAAACATTCGAGTTATCCTCTTTTAAGCGGGAGTTGCTCCGGCGTTGCCGCCAAGCCTATGAAGTCCGGCGACCTCCTGCAATGCGTCAACCAATTTCTGGAGCTGAAGGAGGTGAACGGTTATGGCGGACACGTTTAGCGGCGCGCATGAAGACGCCGGGGTAGCGACCCTGGAAAACCTGGCGGGAAAGTACCTGACCTTCAGGCTGGCAAGCGAGGAATACGGCCTGGAGATTCTGAAGGTCCAGGAAATCATCAGTCTGCTGGAGGTGACCCACATTCCGCAGGTCCCGAAATTCGTGCGAGGGGTGATCAATCTTCGCGGAAAGATAATACCAATCGTTGACCTGCGGCTGAAATTCGGGATGCCAGGCAAGGAAGACAGCGACAGGACCAGCATCATCGTGGTGGGGCTGTCCAGGTTGTTCAACAACCTGATCATGGGGATCGTGGTGGATGAGGTCTCCGAGGTGCTGGACATAGCGGAAGGACAGATCGAGCCGGCCCCTTCCTTCGGGGCAAAGGTAAAGACGGATTTCATCCTCGGCATGGGCAAGGTGGACAAGAGGGTGCTGACCCTGCTGGATATCGACCGCGTACTGAGTGAAACGGAAATCGAGACCGTTGCGTCCGCGGCGGACGCGGAACCAGTAACCATTGACAATTGAAAAATCGTGGATCGTGAATCGTGGTTCGTGGTTCGTGAATCGTAAATCGTCAATTGAACAATTGTCAATTACTCAAAAGGAGGTGTTCATCATGTTTAAAGACATGAAGTTAGGAGCGAAGATCGGGTCCGGCTTCGGGGCGTTGATCGCCATTGCCGTGGTACTTGGAAGCGTGGCGGTCTGGAAAATGAGCGGCGTTGAAGGGCAGTCCGCCCGGCTGGCCCATGAGTACGTCCCTGAAGTGGCGGCCGCTAAGGGGATTGAAAGGAGCTTCCTTGAAACCGCTTACGCCATGCGGGGTTTTACTTTCACCGGAAACGACAAGGACCTTGCCCTGGCAAGGGAGGAACTTGCGGCCACGAAAAAATTCCTGGACGAAGCCGAGGCCCTTTCCCAAAAGTATCCTGGGCTTGTCAAACTCAAAGCCGAGATAGCGGAAGCGCAAAAGGTTTACCAGGAGTATAACGCCCTTGTGCAGGAGACAGTGGCCCTGGAAGAAAAAATCAGCGGAAACAGGCATTCCCTTGATTCCGCGGCCGAGGTTTTCACCAAGAATGTTTATTCCTTCCTGGAAGACCAGAACAAGGCAATGGAAGGCGAGATCAACTCCGGCGCCGCGCATGAAAAGTTGATGCAGAGGCACACTAAAGTAACGTGGATCAATGACGTTATTGAATTCGGCAACGCGGTCCGCATCGGCAACTTTAAGGCGGCGGCAAGGCGCAATCAGCAATTCGCCATTGACGCCCTTCCCAATTTCGACAAGATCGATGAAACGCTGGACAAGGTAAAGACCATCACCTTCCTGAAGGAAAATCTGGACGAACTAGAAGCTATCCGGAAGGCGGCTGATCAGTACCACGAGTCACTGAAGGCCCTTCTGGAGAACCAGAAGAAGCTGGCGGAAGTGGCGGAAAAACGCCGCGTGGCCACGGAGACCCTCGTTAAAATAGCAGAGGACACGGCGGACGCGGGCATGGAGCAGACTCAGAATATCGCTAATGAAGCGATTGATTCCCTGTCCATGGCCTCCACCACCATGATCATCGGCCTGACAATGGCCATCATTATAGGGGTCCTTCTGGCCTTTTTCATTACCCGCGGGATCACGAAACCAATCAATCACATCATTGAGGGATTGACGGCGGGGTCCGAGCAGGTCACCTCAGCCTCCCAGCAGGTGTCGGAGTCCAGCCAGCAGATGGCGGAGGGGGCCAGCGAACAGGTGTCTTCCCTTGAGGAGACCTCTTCCTCCCTTGAGGAGCTTACCTCCATGACCAGGCGGAACGCGGAGAACGCCAGGGAGGCTAACCACAAGGCCGGCTCGGTGCGCGAGGCGGTTGAAAGGAGCAGGGAGGCAATGGAACGGATGTCCGGGGCGATATCCAAGATCAAGACCTCTTCCGACCAGACAGCCAAGATCGTGAAGACCATTGACGAGATCGCCTTCCAGACCAATCTCCTGGCCCTGAACGCGGCGGTTGAGGCGGCAAGGGCGGGCGAGGCGGGCAAGGGCTTCGCGGTGGTGGCTGAAGAGGTAAGGAACCTTGCCCAACGCAGCGCGGGGGCGGCGAAGAACACCTCCGAGCTGATCGAGGATTCACAAAAGAACGCTGACAACGGAGTATCAGTTTCCAGCGAAGTGGCCGGGATACTCAAACAGATCGTCGAGGGAGTCCAGACCGTGACTCAACTCGTGGCCGACGTATCCGGCGCCAGCGAGGAGCAGGCCAAGGGGATCGACCAGATCAACACCGCCGTGGCCCAAATGGACAAGGTCACGCAGTCCAACGCGGCCAGCGCGGAGGAGTCGGCTTCGGCAAGCGAGGAACTCTCGGCCCAGGCCATTGAGTTGGGCGAGATGGTGAACGTCCTTATAGGCATAGTGGGAAGCGCCGATGGAAAGGGCAACGGACACAAGCCACTCAAGGCCATTAAGGGCGCCCAACCAATGCGGCTGAAAAGCGGCGCGGAAGTGGGCCACGGACTAAGAGACCAGGTTCATGGGCTGCTTGTTCACCGCAAGGGAGGCGCGCCAAAGGGGCTCAAGGCGGCCATGAGGCCCGCGCACAGGGAGATCAGGCCGGACGACGTGATTCCAATGGGCGACGACGCGGACTTCAAGGACTTCTGAGATCAATTTGAGATCTCAGATTTGAAATTTCAGATTTGAAATTTCAGATTTCAGATTTGTCTCTCGCTCCCAGAGTCCTCCCTGGGAGCGGGAGGGAGTGTTTAAAATAATTTTTTTTCTTCGCGGCTTCGCGCCTTTGTGTGGGAATAAAAAGAAGTGGATCACACGAAGGCGCAAAGGCACGAAGAAATATACATCAATTTGAGATTTCAGATTTCAGATTTCAGATCTGAAATTTGAAATCTCAGGTCTTAAATCTCAGGTCTCGGATTTTAAATCTGAAATCTCAAATCTCAAATCTGAAATTTATAGGTGGGGGCCAAAATGCCTAAGCCCGGCGTATGGACAAAGCTTTTTATCCTTCTCTTCCTGTCAGGCCTGTTTTCAGCCTCCATCGCTTTCTATTGGTCATTCAACCACGCCAGGGAAGCCCTGGCAAGGGAAACCTTCAACCACCTGACGTCCATCAGGGACATAAAGCAGCGACAGATAGAAAATTATTTCGCGAAGCGGCTGGCCGATACCAGAATCCTGGCCAATATGCCCGTATTCATGGAGCATCTAAAGGCTTTTCACCCGTCTCCAGCCCTGGACGAAAACTCCCCGGGAACAAAGGAAGATAACGAGGACCTCCTTCAACATTTTTTTAAAGCCTCGCGTGGGGCCGAAGGGGAAATAAAGTTTAACGACTTTTTCCTTATCGACAAAAGAGGGAATGTCCTTCATACCTTCGCGAAGGAGGAGGACCTGGGAACAAACCTGATTAATGGAAAATTCAATAATACGTCCCTGGCCAGGGCCTTTGCCCTCGGCCTTCAGGGAGAGGGAATTTCAGACGTGGAATTTTACGCGGTGTCCGATGAAAATGTAAGCGCCTTTTTCGCGGTTTCCATAAAGGATGAAAAAGGCGAGGCGGCGGGGGTCCTGGCAAGCCAGATTTTCATGCGGGAGATAGATGAAATCATGCAGGAGAGGAGCGGCATGGGGGAAACCGGGGAGACCATTCTCATAGGCCAGGATTTTTTTCTTCGTTCCGACTCAAGATTTTCCAGGGAAAAGACCGTGTTAAAACTCAAGGACGACCGTGAGGCGCCGCGAAGGGCCCTGAGGGGAGAAACCGGCGCGGCGTGGCTTAGGGACTACAGAGGCAAACTTGTGCTTAACGCCTACGCGCCGATTAATATTCCAGGCTTGAACTGGGCGCTCATAGCCAAACAAGACGCGGAAGAGGTCCTTGCGCCTCTTGAGCGCCTGAAAAGGCAATTGTGGGCCGGCGTCGGCCTGTTCGCGGTTTTAATGATGCTGGTAAGTTATTTTATCGCCAGGAGGAGCGTCGCGCCGCTGCTTTCCCTGAGCGGTAAACTCCTGGAAATGGCCGGTTCCGGGAATTACGGAGCGACCCTTCCAGTTCAATCCGGCGACGAAATAGGGTCCCTGGTGGGATCATTCAACAAGATGAGCGAGACGATAAAATCAAAAACCCAGGATTTGGAAAATGAGCTTTCGGAGCGGATAGCGGCCCAGGGGAAATTGGAAAGGACCAACAAGGAAATGGAGTCCTTCATCTATTCAGTGTCGCATGATCTGAGGACCCCCATTATCACCGTGCAAGGGATGATGGACCTTGTGGTAAGGGAGTTGGGCGAAGGCATTTCGCAAGACGTCAAAACCTATGTCTCGCATATAAAGCAGTCCATTTTGAGGATGGACCAACTGCTCAAGGATCTTTTGGAGGTTTCCCGCGTGGGCAGGGTGGATATGGAGCCGGAAACGGTAAGCATTAATGGCCAGGCGGAGCAAATAGCGGAGGAAATTAAGGCAATGGCAAATGGCCGGGATATTGAGTTCCTCGTTCAACCGGATATCCCCCTGTGCCGCGTCAACAAAAAACGGCTTTATCAGATCTTGTTGAACCTGGCCGGGAACGCGGTCAAGTTCATCCCGGAATCCGTTAAAAACCCGGTAATTGAGATAGGCGGCCGTATAGCGGGTCCAGGGTATGTGGAGTGTTTTGTAAAGGACAACGGGGAAGGGATCGACCCTAATAACCATGACAAAATTTTCAAACTTTTCGAGCGGCTGCACGGGCGCGAAATTCCAGGCACGGGCATGGGGCTGGCCTTCGTGAAGAAAATAGTGGAAAGCCTTGGCGGAAGCGTCCGCGTGGAGTCAGAGCCTGGAAAGGGGGCGGCTTTTTATTTCACGGTCCCGGCGGCGAAGGAGGAAATCATTTGAGATTTGAAATTTGAGATTTCAGATTTGGGATTTGGGATTTGGGAGATAAGATTTGAGATCGCAGATTTGAAATTCGATTTTTATGCTTTTTTTGATTCCCGCGCGCTACCGGCTATTGCAACACTTGTAGATAGAAAAAGCCACGCGAGGTAAGCTACGTTCTTCGTATTGTGCCACAACACAAGGAGAACGACATGG
>JACRGO010000038.1 GCA_016212295.1 Nitrospinota bacterium
ATTTTAATATTTTTTTCTCCGCGCCTCAGCGTCTCCGCAGTGAAAAAGGTTTAAAATTTCAAATATCTTTGGCTATGATTTAAAATTTAAATCCCAAATCCGCAATCCTAAATCCGAAATCTCAGAGGCCGGGGGAGGGAGCAAGTGAGGGGAAAGAAACCTGCCCCCAACCCCCGGAGCCTGATTTTTGCCGGTCTCCAGCCGCAGGTGTCCAGCCTGGGGCAACAGGCGGCCGGCAACTTTCGATTTGAGATTTGAGATTTCAGATTTAAAATCTCGGATTTAAAATCTCAGTTCCCGGATCATAAATCCCACTTTCGCATTTCAGATTCAAAATTTCAGATTCAAAATCTCAAATCTCAAATCTCAAATTTGAAATCCCCTTCCCCTTCCCCTTCCCTGTCAACCGTTAACTGATAACTGTCAACTGCTTTTAATGTTTTTCCTCCACCCGCATATCCTTCTCCAATCCACCCTCGCTCACTGCCGCCTCGGAATATTCCGCCTCGGCCTTATCCACGGCTATTTCCCCAACAGGGTCCTTCCGGTAGTCAACGATCTTTCCGTTCACCTCAACCGGCTGGCCGTCCTTATAAACGGTAAACTTCATCCCCGGCGCGACCCCGGCTTTTCCACCGATATTCAGGATGATCCGCCCGCCCTCCACCGAGGATATTTTACCTCTCAGCGGATATTGGGCAAGGAGGGCATCGGAGAGCTTGGACACCGCTTCCTCCGCCATCTTACTCAAGCCGTTGCCGTCAGCGGCCATTGAGGAGGCCGTGGCCACCAAGGAGGTGGTTTCTGTTTCCAGGACCCGGAGGTCGAGCCTGTATTCCCCATTGAAAAACGAAAGGGCGCCCGCGCCGGTAAACCTGGCGCCAAGGATCCGCCCCAATTTCAAGGCCGTGGCTGGGTCCGCCAGGTCGCTTGCGCCCAGGTTCAGTTCCCCGATCAATTTGTCTATAAGAGCCCTTTCCACAACCTTTATTCTCGCGCGCCGCGCAAAGAGGCCGCCAATATTCAAAGGTGCGTCAGCCAGCCCCTCCTTTCCCGTTACATTCAGCGGGAGAAAGGATATCACAAGCGGCCTGCTGGTCCACTGGTCCTCTGGAATCAGCGGAGCCTTCTCTTTTTCCTCACGGTATTTTTTCGCGAGGCCAGCGATCATTTCCTTCAATCGCTCGCCTTGAAGCTCCTCTTCCCGAGGCCTTTCCCGGTCCAACAGCAGTTCGCGGCTTTTTTGAAGGACCTTGGCGGTTTCAGCGGACCGTATGGCGTCCCTTTCCCGGACTTCCTTGAGGACCCAAAAAGCGGCCAGGCAGGCCAGGGCCAGCATTAAACCGAGGGCCGGCCGGAAACGCCGCGCCGCCGGGCCGTCCACGGTCCTGGAAGCTGCGTCCTGGGAATAGTCCGGCGAGCGGACCACGCCCGCTGGGACCGCCGCGGGCTCAGGCACGTCCTCCTCCGCCTCTTCTTCCGTTTCATCGGCGAAAGCCAGATAATTCGTGGTGGGGTCTCCGTAGAGCACGTAACCGGCCCAGACAATGCCGTCCTCTCCGTACACGGATATAAGGTGCTCCCTGGCGCGTTTTACCGCCTCGCCTATGGAATAACCCGCAAGCAGGTCCTCGTAAAATTTCGAGGCGAACAGGGTACCGGGATCGTCCTGTATCTCCCAAAAGGTCCCTATGTAGTGGTGGACCCCGGCCAGGAGGAAAGCGTTGGCAAGGCCGAAAATCCTCTTGCCCGCCTTCACGTCCATTTTCCATTCCCCGGTCTGCCCGGAATGGCAGGCATTGGAAAAAATAAGGGCTGGAAAGGGGGTTGGACCGGACATCTTGCCGATGTCTTCCGCTGTGAATTTCCCGTCCTTCAGCAGCCATCCGCTGTTGGAGGGATTCGCGGCGTCATAATCGCCGTGGCCCGCGAAGTGGACCAGGTCGAACTGGCGGATTTTTTCGCGGACGAACCCGGATGTTACGTCCATCTGTTTTAGATGCACGTTGGCCCTCCTGGAGAATTTTTCCAGCTTGTCCCGGATGTTGATCCCTTCATGGTAGGCGCCTTGCAGGTCTCCGCCGGGGTCGGCCATAATCAACATGCGGAGGGGAGGATGTATCCTGCGTCCTGGAAAAGGGCTGACGTCCTGCCTGGTGCTGACTATGCGGCCCATGCAAAACCTCTGGCACAGGAAGTTTTTCCCGTCGTACAGGATCTCCCAGGGGATATGGACCAGGGCGTCGTCGATTTTCAGAAGCAGGTGCTTGGCCTGGGTCTTGGCCAGCCGTTCCTTGACCGAAGGGGTGAGAATTTCATCCAGCAGATTTTGCCCCAGGGCCTGGAGTTTGTTCAATATCTCCTTGGAGGTCTTTCCACGTTTTATGGAGCGGTTCAGTTGCTCAACCACTTCCGCGCAATTTTCCTCAATGGACTTTTCCGAGACCCTGGACGTCTCGTAACGCCGGATAGTGGCCTCCTTGCCGCTGCCCTGCTCTGAGCCGCTTATTTTAATTCCGTCCGTGGTTCTGGACGCCTCCAGTATGAAAATGGAATCATTCTCTTCTCTTGGCGCGCGTCCGGCCTTTGCGGACCTGGTCCTGGCCGGCGGCTCTGTTTCAGGCCGCCAAACAACCCGGTAACAATCCACCGGGTCCTTCTTGCCTTTCACATTGATTCGTGAATGGAACCGGCAGATGATTTCCTCCGATCTCCTCACGCTGTCGTAGACCGGGCCGGATACAAGGATCTCGCCCGCGTCCGCCAGTTTTTCCATCCTGGACGCCAGATTCACGCAGTCTCCGTAAACATCCTTTTCCTCCCGCAGCGCCTTTCCGTGGTTGATCCCGATCCTTACGCGGACCTTCTTCTCCTCCTCCAGCACGGCGTTATGGGATTCGAGGGCTTGCTGCATTTCCATGGCGGAAAGGACCGCCTTTTCCGGACTATCGAAGGTGGCCATGATGGCGTCCCCGATGGTCTTGACGATATTTCCGCCATGTTTCAGGATGACTGGGAAGAGGGCGTCATTATGCCGCTGCACCATCTTCCGGCCTTCTATGTCGCCGAAATTCTCGAAGAAGGAGCAGGATCCCTTGATGTCCGTGAACATCACGCAGATATCCTTCTCGTATTTGCGTTTGAGTTCTGACTCCAGGCGCTCCATGTCCTGAAGTATTTTTTCTATTCCGTTAGGGTTAGTCATTGGTCATTGGTCATTAGTTAATGGCCACTCGTAAATGACGAATGACTAATGACCAATGACTATTAATTGATTAACGAAAGGCAGAAGCTGCCTTCTTCCCTTCCCTCTTTTTGAATCTCGAAATAGTACACGCCTGGAAAAAGGTCCTCGAACACGACCCTGCCGTGCTCGGAAACATAGGAGGCGGTTTCAAATCCGTCCCTGAAGGCCGTGATCCTTACGCCGTTCAATTGTTTTTTACCGGATGGAGAGAGCAGATGGATTTCGAGATCACTCTTCGCTGCCCCTTTTTTTTCTATATCAAGGCAAAGTCTCATGGCGGCGTGCTCCATGGAAAATGAGAGGAGATTCGACGTCTTTTCACGGTTGACGTCCCTCACCATTACCGGCTCCAGCCTCGCTGGTCCTTTCATGATAACCCTGCCGGTCGTTTCCACCAACTCCAATCCCTTTTCCAGGAACCGGAGGACCATGCCAAAGGATTTTTTTCCCCGGATCGCCTTTTCAATACTCTTGAGGATTTTTGCTGGGGAGGAAGGGGCAAGGGCCTCTGGCCTCTCTTCTCTAAATATTTTGGCTGAGACAAACAGGTCGAGGCATTCGTGGCAGTTGGCCAGATGCCGGACTATCTTTTCCGATTCTTCTTTGTCCTCCAGGCCGTCAATGAACCTGGCCAGGGAAAGTTCGGACAGGCAGATTTCTCCCATGTCCAGGCGCATGGCATCGGCTTTCATGGTAAATATCCTTTTTAAAATTTTATCCATCATGTCTATCATTTTTTGCGGTTACTATATATAGATAGAGTCCCGAGCATCGTTTTTCTTACAATATTTTTCCAGTTTTTTTATTATTCTGGATTTTCTTACAAAAAAAGAGTTCTCCGATATATCCAGGAGTCCGGCTGCCTGCCTGGAGGACAGGCTGTATTGGTAGCAGAGCTTGAGAAGGAGGACATCCCTTGGTTTCAGAATATTTTTCATCGCCTCTTCCACCTGCCGGCGCTTTTGGTGAAACCCGTCGGAATCATCCTCCTCCCGTTCAGAGACGAGGCTGGCGGTGAATTCCGCGTCATTTTCCATGGCCTTTTTCCTGTATCTGAAATAACGCCGGGAAGCGCGGATGGAAATCAGCATGAGCCAGGTGGAAAGGGAGCAGTTTTTTTTCCCCTTGAACTGGCGGAGCTTCTGGCAATCCTTCTCAAGGAGCGAGAGGAAGGTCCTTGACAACAGGTCCTCTCTTTCCTCGTAAGGGACCTGCAAACCCTGTTTTTTGGCCACAATGGAGATGGAGGCCAATATGGTATTGGAATATTCGCCGATAAATATTTCCCATGCCCCTGGTTTGTTTTCCAGCAGGTCCTGGATTAATTTCATTTCCGATTCTGGAGTAATCAATGTGTATTAAAGTCGATTTTTTTAATAGAACGCGGATGAAACGGATTAGGCTGATTTTCACGGATTTAAAAAATCTTTATCCGCGATAATCCGTATTATCCGCGTTCTATTTTTTCCGCAAAAGAAAATGTTTAAGAGTCACTTTTCCTCCCTCTCCACGCAAGGCGTCTTTTCCCGTGCTATATCCGCTTTTCCTTATCGTGACAGGATATTTCCCCGCCGGGAGCTCCATGAAATAAGCCCCGATTCCATTGGTCTTCACGGTTTTTATGGGAACCGAAACCTCGGCCAGGGGGAGACTGAATCCGGTGGCTTGGGAAACCACCATTCCGACAAGTATCCCTGTCCCTGACGCGTTTCTCGTGGCGAAATAACCATTGGAGTTATCAGCGGACTGGAGGGCGTCGAAGCGCTTCAGGTCAAAGCCGTCTTTCCCATAGACATTGGCGGAGGTGATGTTCAACACGCTTAATCCATTCTTGAGGACCTTGAACTTTAAATGAAGGGCCACGGCTTCGGAAATGGCCGCCACGTCCTTGGCGATGAGCGAAATTTTAATGGTCCCCTTGGACCCGTCTATGAAGTGGACCATTTCCACTGTCTTTTGGGCGGAAGAAGGAATAGAGGCGGCCATCGCCTTTAGAACGCTTTTGTCATATTGGATCCCGATGGTGGCTGATGCATAATTCGCGCTCCCTTTTATTTCAACGGGAACATCAATGAGGCCGCCGCTTTTCCCGGAGCCGCTTCCCACGCTTATATTCCACGTGTCCTTGGTTTCCGTTGTGGCCCTTGAAAAATCCGGTTGCAAGGAAAGGGCCGCTCCAGATGCTGTGGTGGAGGATATCATGGCGTCAATCAAATAGGCGTCGTTCGCGCCGATTTCTCCATCACCGTCCAGATCGCCGGCGTTTTTTTGTTTTTCGTCCGGTTTTATTTGCCCGACCGCCATCTTCAGGACCATGGCGACGTCCTTTTTGGACGCCTCCCCATCCCCATCCACATCCCCCCGTTTGTAAGCCGTGGAGGCCGTTACTTCTCCGTTTACGAGAGTCAAGGGAATGGATTTGAAATTCTCGTCCCATGCAAAAGTGAGTTTCAGGGAAGCATCAGAGGCGTTAAAGGCAAGCCGCGATGTGTCTCCTGCCTTTGCCGATTCGCGGAACCGGAAGCTAAGATAAAAAAAGGTCCCCTCGCCCACGAGTTTCTCCCCCTGGCCGGTACTGATGGCGGCAATGAAAACCCCCGGCGTCTTGTTATTTGAAGTGAAACTGTAATTTTTCATCAGGGAAGTCTTCTCAACATCCACGCACTCCAGCATCCCGCTGTCGTAAACAATCGTTATATTGGCGTTGGACATTTGAAGCCCGTCAAGGTTTCTTGCGTTGACCGGGACCTTGAACACGCCTTCGGAGGGGTCGGCGGAAATTTTGGGGATCCACAGTGACAAGGCCCGGAAGGCACCCTCGCCGGTGGAGGAATACTCAAACTCCGCGCCGGTGAAGTCCACGGCCCCTACCTGATAGAGGTATTCCTGGTCCGGGACCAGGGACGCGTCCTTGTCCAGGTAAAACGTCTCTTGCACCAGGTCCGCGTTGATTTTTTTATAATTCTTCAATCCGTCCTGGGTTTTCTCCGCGCGGTAGATATTGAATCCGTAAATCTTGTAGGCGGCGGGAGCGGACCATTTCAGTTCCATGTCCGCCACGCCCGGCTCGACGGCCAGGCTGAAGGCGAAGGCATGGCTGGAAACAGATAAAAGAGCTATAAGAAAAAGAGTCGTCAACAACTTTTTGGCGGACATTTTTGTTCGCTCCTGCGTTAAAGACTATCCAAAAATATTTGAAATTTTAAACCTTTTTCACCGCGGAGACGCTGAGGCGCAGAGAAAAAAATATTTAAGATTAAAGGGCTTTTGTCTGCGCCAAAGCGTCTCTGCGGTTCATTCGCCCCTTCTTTGTGCTCTTTGTGTCTTTGTGGTTAATTCCTGGCTTTGTTTTTGGCGCCTTTCGCGGCTAATAAAAAAGCAAGACATAAAATTCCGCTTACCGCAATAGAGGAAAGCAGGGCCCACAGCCAAATCGCCTTCTCTTTTTTTTCGACGGCCTGAATAACCGTGTTATGCTCCTCTCTGTATTTGCGCACCAGCTCTGGTTTACCGTCCAAAATGGACCGGGCGGCCTTGTCCAGGATAGCGATGGCGCCCACTCTCTCCTCCAAATATTTTTGTTTCAGGTGTTTTGCCGCGCTCGTGTAGGACAAACCAGCGGCCAGGGCCAGGACCACGACGGCGATAATTTTTTTAGTTTTGCTCATGATATCATCCCTCTGGACAGTTATTAACTCCAGCCTTCAGGCTGGGGCCTGCGGACAAACCAAGCAGGGCTTTCAGCCCTGAAGATATATTTGCCTGTCAGCGCGCATCACGCGGGCAGTAAAGTCATGGCTAATGCCGGGTAGTTGTTTCCGTTTCTCCGCCATAAATGGCGGAGTTATTAAAAACCTTATATAACAGATCATTCCTGCCTGTGCGTGTCCCTTATTTTTTTCTTTTCCTTGGCTCTTAAAAAAAACCCGGTGCCGGTTTCCCGGCGCCGGGCTATTATGCTGAACTATTGAATGGAAGCGTTATTTTCCACTCTTGTAGTCCTTTATTCCGCTTTTCTGAATAACGGCCTTCAACCTGGAGCGGGTGATGTTCCGCCCCTTGTCATCGAACAGGTTCGCGTCCGAGACCTGAATACCCTTCAAGGCAGCGGTGCTCTTAAAGGATACAGTGGCGAGAACCACGTCCTTGGCGCCCAGGCCCTTGTACTTCTTGCTCTTGGTAATGTCTTCCGTCAGGTTGATCACTACCGCGCCCTTCTTCTTTGTGTTGGAGAATCCGGTTGCGGCGCTGTTCACCTTGACTGACCTTGCCTCGGCGTTTTTACTGAAGGCGAGCTTCAGGGTAGCGGAGACGATCTTGCTGCTTCCCACGCTGCCTTTGTCAAGCACGACCTCCACGTCGCTTCCCTTCTTCCTCAGGGAAACCTTGACGCTCTGGCCCGCCTCCTGCCGTTCCTTCAGGACATGCTGCCTTTCGAGGACCAGGGATTGGAGGTTAGTGCTCCCGCCGGCGAGGATATTCGGGAAGGTGCCGTTCACAACGCGGTAGAGTATCATGGCCGCGTCGTTCGCGTAGATGGCCTCATCTCCGTCTATGTCCCCGGCCCACGTTTGCAAGGGCCAACTTGGTTTTACCAGGTCGGACGCGAATATCATGTCGTAAGTGGCGTCGTCCGCCTTGGTAGTGCAGCTCCCGTTGGGATCGCCCAGCTTGTAGTTACACTTGACCGTGACGGTCCCGCCCTCGGTGTTCAAAGGCACATCGATTAACTCCAGGGGTTTGCTGCCGGCGCTCGGCTGGTGCCAGATCTTCGTGGCAGTCTCCTGGTTCGCTGGATCGTCGTTGCTGGTAAAGCTAAAGGAGTCGAAATCACCCTCCTTAGCTGTTTTGCTCACCTTGAAATTGATATAGAAGAGGGTACCCTCTCCAGCCAAGGTTGTATCGGACTGGCCCGTCGCCAAGGCCACGTTGATCTTGCCTTTTGTCTTGGTGTTAACGGCCCAGCCCATGCCTGTCACCAAGTCCGTCCTCTCCAGGCCTCCATCCCCAACGCTTGTATCCAAGGTTAGGATTGTGGAGTCATAATTGAGGAAGACCTGGGCAGCGGCCATGTAGATATTATCGGCGTTCTTGATGCTCACCGGCAGCTTGAACTTGAAATCAGGTTCCTTCTTGTCAGTGCCTGGCGGGACCTGCACGTCAGGGACAAAAATAGAAGCAGTGCTCAGAGAGGCGCCGGCTTCATTGGAAGGATCGCTCTTGCCAGCCGCGCCATAATCCGCCTTGGCGATGTAATAATACCTCGCGGGTATGTATTTCCCGGAACACCCCATGGCGTCGCCGCAAGCGTCAAGCGAATAATCGTCCGCCACGCCGCTGTTGGTGTTAAGGTATTTGATAGTGACCTTCTTCTTGAGGTTGGTGTCCATGAAGAGGGTATTCGTGCCAGTATACACGGTTTCAACCGTGGCGCCGGAGCATGTCGTGATGGAGGTGTCGAAACAGCCGCCGATATCGGAGCGGATGAGTTCGTACTGGACCACGTCAGGGTCGGTCACGGCGTCCCACTTCACCTCTATGTTGTCCACCGAGGCGTCCGCCCTCAGGTTGAAAGGCGCGGCCAAGCCATCCACTATGAAATCCTTGGAACTTTCGGGCGTCTTGACAGTGACTGTTCCATTCGCGGCAACGGTAATGGCTGGCGGACCAACGACAACGCTGATCTTTCCAGTGCTGGCCCCTTGTGGGACCTCAGCCTCGATGGTTGTCGTGGATGAGCCCAGGACAGTGGCGGGAACGCCGTTGAACAGAACGCTGTTGCCGCTGGTGGAGACCACGTTGCTGTCCAGGAAGCCGCTGCCGGTAATGGTAACCTTATCGCCGGTCTTTCCTGAAGAGGGGGTAAAACCGTCTACCTTAGGACCTTTGGCCGCGCAGGCGGAGTAAGTATAGGAGGCGGTCCCTGTCGGCACATTTCCGCTTATGTGAGCGCTCGCGCCAGAGGCAAAGGATATGGACATTGTGTGGTCATTGCCGTCCGAGGCATTGGGGCTGTTATACTCCAGCAGATAACTGGTGGAGAGTTCCGTGCTCATGGCCTGGTAAATCGCGGCCAGTTGGGCGAGATCGTTAGTCGAGTTGTATGTGCCCCCTGTGCTGGTGGCCATGCTTTGCAATACCGTGGAATTGACGTAGCTCCCGTAACCAACAGTATAAATGGGGATGGGAACCGTCGAGGTGGTTCCTAACGCCTTGGCGATGACCGAGGCAGAGGTGGCGGCGCTGCCGTTGTCGTCTCCGTCCGTGAATACGAAGACCGCCCTTTTGCCCGTCTCGGTAGACAGATGGTCCAGGGCCGAGTTAACAGCGTCATACAGGGAGGTCCAGCCTGACGCATACGAATATTTATCGATTTCCGCGATCAGGGTGGGTTTGTCGTTGGTGAAGCCAATACTAGAATCCACCGTGGAGGAGAAATAAAGAATCTCCGCGCGGTCATTGGGGTTCATCCGGCTTACGAAATCCCTGGCCGCGTTCTTGAGGTTTTGAAAATCCCAACTCAAGCTCCCGGACCTGTCCAGCACCAAGGCGATGGTCAGGGGGTTGTTAGTGGAGTTCTGGATCTTTGACATATAAAAGCTGAGGCCGGCTCCATCCTCCTTGACCGTGAAATCGGCGTCCGTTAGGCTGTCCTCGGTCTGGTTTTTGTCATTCTTCGGCGTGACATAGGCTTGCACCCTCTGGCAGTCCGACTGCAACTGCACGTTGTCGATGTTCAGGTAGGCCCCTGACCCAAAACCGCCGGCGCCGGAAATATTGGTGTACGTTCCGCCGCCCCCGGAGAGATGGGCCTTATGGCGAATGGGGGCCGGACCCGCCTGGCTGCTTCCCAGGCCAAAAAGGGTGACAACGCCCGCGATTATCAAGCCGAGGCACAGGCTATGAAAAAGGAGCCAGCCCCCTTTTTTGAAAAATGATTTTTTTTTCATCTGTTTCCTCCTAAAAATTTAACGAGAGACAATTGGTTCCAGGGAAATTCCAGGAACCGTGCACTGAATATTTGCCTTTTAAATCATCACCTCCTTTGTTTTAACCGTTCAACCTGCCTATCATATTTTAATAACTCCGCCATTCATGGCGGAGAAGAAGAAACGGAAACAAATACCAGGCTTCAGCCATGACCCCTGGCTCTCGTGCCCAGGCTCCTGCCTGGGCACACCGGATCACGAGGCTCCGCCTCGTGTGCCATTATTGGAGGCAGAGCCTCCAGGATCAGCGCTCCCAGGGAGGACCCTGGGAGCGAGAGGAGGCTGTTTCTGCTTATTTTGAGACCCTTAATAATTCAGGGCTAAAGCCCTATGGAGTTGGTCCATAACCTCCAGCCTGAAGGCTGGAGTTAATAACTCCAAGAAAGCGGGAGTCAATAACCACTCACGGTGTATAAACTCACGGTTTTCAACCCAGAACCCAGAACCGTGAACCGTGAACCTTATTTTATTTCGACACTGTCATGGTTTCCGCAAGACCCTCCACCTCTATATTCAAGTCGGAGCGCTCGAAATCACGCGCATAGGCGTCCCCCATCCTGGCAAGGGAGAAATTAATCCGGCTGGAGCCTGGCTTTTTGGCTAGGGTTTTCAGTTTGCCGAAGGCTTCGAGATTTGAATTAGATGCTGCGCTCCCGTCCTTGGATGCTAGTGCGAATTGAAAAACCCCCTTGCTTTGCTTGGACGGGTATTTGACTTCAAAGTTTTTCAGCATGCTCCCGGGCTGAAAGGATTTGATCTCCAGTATCTTGGGATCGTAGGTAAGCATGATCTCGCACGAGGCCATTCCTTCCGGATTATTGAGATTCATGGCAAGGAAAAACGCCTTATTCTTTTTATAGCTTCCTCCTTGCTTGGTAAAGGAAAAGGTGCGTTTTTCCTTTGAGATTCCGGTAAGGGAGTCCAGGTCCGGCCAATCCTGATTCACCACGTAATACAGTATGGCCGAGGCGTCTAAATTGCCGATGGCCTCGTCTCCGTTGACGTCCCCGGCGGCAAGCTGTTTGGATGAGGGAGAAAGCGACTTGTTCGACGAGAACGTAAGGGCATAAGATCCGTCATCGGCGCGGACATTTTGATCGCCGGTGATATCTCCCAGTATATAATCCGAGCCGGCGGCGAAGTCGCCGTCATCCAGTTGCAGGTCAATCACCGCGAAATTTTCGTTCCACATCTTTGTGGCCTTCCCCGTGATGGAGCCGTCAACATCGAACTTTACCCCGGATACCGCGCCTTTTTGTATATCCTGGTTTACCGTGAAATACAGCTCGACGAAGTTTCCCTCTCCAACTATCACCGGCGGGTTGGAAATGTTTCCCACCATGGCTATGACGACGTAATTGGTTCCTGTCGTGTTCACGGACCAGCCATATTCGCGGGTCAGAACGGTCCGCTTGACCGCGGCCTTTTTGTCCTCCACCAGGGTAAGGACAGCAGGGTCATATACAATGGAGATATTAGCCGAGGTCACTCTCAGATTGTCGGCGTTCTTGACGCTTACCGGGACCATTATGGTGGACCCCGGCTCGCCGTAAACCTGGGGAATAAAGAAAAGCCCCTTTCCGAAATAAGCTGAGGCGGTGTTGGAATAATCGCTCTTTATCTTACCGCCGTAATTCACCGCCTTAACCGCGTATTCGTATGTATTTCCGGGTACGAGGCTGGAATCATCATCTATATAAAGGGTGTCTTTCACAAGCCCGGCATTTATGGGGGTGGGTGGAAAGGCCGTGTCCCCGACCGCTCTCCTATGCACATTGTAACCTTCCACATTGCTGTCAGCGGACGGGAGCCATTTCAATTCAGTGGCAAGGGGGCCTGACTGCGCCACCAGCTTTCCAGGGGGGGGGAGGCTCCCCGCAAAAAGGGCATTCGGCAAAAAAGAGAGCGCAAACAAGGAAACCGCCAAAAAAAGATGTGCTTTTTTCATTTTAATCATCCCCTCCCAAATAGATGTTTTATATATAGATAGAGACATGAGAATTAAATTTCTTACATATTTTTTTAAAAAAATTTATGAAAGCCGCGAAGAACGCCAAGTACCACTAAGAAAAAAACTTCGCGAGGCTTCGCGCCCTTGGCGGCTAAAAATCAAAAATTCCTGCTTTTCAGCTCCGATTTTCCGCTGTATGTGGCGTCGGACTTGGAGACGTTGCCTTGCGGGTCCACGTAATCAATAGAGCCTACGCATAAATTAAAAATCAGCAAATCTATTTTTAAAAATACAATAAAAACAATAAGTTAGGTTTTTAGCCTAAAATAATCGCGGAATTTAATTTGTAAAATTCTTTCAAAAAATCCAAAAAATGCACATAAA
>JACRGO010000010.1 GCA_016212295.1 Nitrospinota bacterium
ACGGTTTCAATAGTGGCCTTCTGATTTAACTCAATAAAAGCGGTATGGCTGAAATTGCACCGCGCTTGGCTAAAGGCACTGCTGGTAACCGTAAAAAGAAAATCCTTTTTGGTAAAAAATTCATTCAAAACCAATTGCATGGATTTTAAACTCTTTTGCATTATAAGGGTCATGACGATCACAAATGTTAGTTTGCGCTTTCGCGTAAAAGATTTAGTGTTTAATCGATGATTTTCTTTAAACTTGATATCATTAATTAACTCTTTTATTCGCTCAAGGAGTTTTTTGAGCCATTATATCATCCTTTTTTTACTATAAATTTAATAATTAATGCATAATAGACACATATTACCATATAGTTAATATAAAATCTAGCCCGCCTAACTAATTGAAAACAAAGGCTTTTTTCCTTAACTTAATGGCAGTGCAGCTAGGCTGCCCGTATCAATGCATCTATTGCGATCAAAAGGCCGCCACCGGAGCCGACCTCTACCAGAAGGAATCCCTTTTCCCGGAGACTGTCCGAAAATGGCTTTCCTATAAAAAGAAAACCCCTCCCCTTTCCCAAATCCAAATCGCCTTTTACGGCGGCAGTTTTACTTCGCTTTCCCTTGAGGAGCAGTCTAGGCTCCTTGCCCAGGTCCGCCCTTTTCTATTGGATAACACCGCCGGCTCCCTCCGGATTTCCGCAAGGCCCGATAGCATCAATGAGGAAATTTTAACCTTGCTATGGAATTCCGGGGTGAGGACCGTTGAGCTTGGGGTCCAGTCCCTGGACGGAGATGTCCTCCGCCTTTCCGGTCGCGGATATAAGCCCGAAGCAGTTTATAGTAGCGTGGAGCTGCTCCAGGCAAGGAATTTTAAAATCGGCTTGCAACTCATGCCCGGCCTGCCGGGGGACACCAGGGAAAAATTCTTTCAAACAGTGGAGGGGACGGTCCGGCTAAGGCCAGGCTTCACGAGAATTTATCCAGCTATAGTCCTCAAGGGGACCCCGTTGGAAAGGCTTTACCAGAAAGACGATTATTCGCCGCTGACGCTTGAAGAGGCGGTGGATTGGTGCGCGGAGGGAGTTTCGAGGTTCAGGGCGGCCAGTATTGACGTCATCCGCCTAGGACTCCAACCCACAGAATCCATCCGGTCCGAGGCAAACGTGGTGGCCGGCCCCTTTCACCCTGCCTTCGGCCAATTGGTGGAATCCCGCATCGCCCTTGGGAGAATGATTGCCCTTTTCAGCGGATTAAAAATCGAACATGAAATAAGCGCCCAAAAAAATTTCGTCTTTCTTGTCCCTGCCCGCGAACTATCCAACTACCGTGGCCAGCATAACGGGAATCTTGTCAAATTAAGGGATTATTTTGGAAGGGAATTTGAAATTCTGGCGGACCAAAGCATAACCGCGCCAGGCATCCTGTAAATCCATGTTCAGATATTCTGTTGTGATCCTGCCTGCTGAATTCCACCTCTCACGACTTAGCCAGAATCCTCGCGGCCTCCTTGGCGTGGTAGGTGAGGATCATGTCCGCCCCGGCTCTTTTGATGCTTAAAAGGATCTCCATCACTATCCGCTCCCTGTCCACCCAGTCGTTTCCAGCCGCCGCTGCCACCATGGAATACTCCCCGCTCACGTTATAGGCCGCCACTGGGACCCCGAATTCGCTCTTTACCCGGTAGATTATATCCAGATAGGAAAGGGCCGGTTTTACCATAATTATGTCCGCCCCTTCTTCCAGATCCAGCTCCACCTCCCGGAGGGCCTCGTTGCTGTTCGCAGGATCCATTTGGTAGGACTTACGGTCCCCGAACTTGGGAGAGGAATCCGCGGCCTCTCTGAAAGGACCGTAAAAGGCCGAGGCGTATTTCGCGGAATAGGCCATGATCGGGGTATTGCAGAATCCGAATTCGTCCAGTTTTTCCCTAATAGCCCCAACCCGTCCGTCCATCATATCCGAGGGCGCCACCATGTCGGCCCCGGCCTCCGCGTGGGTCAGGGCCATTTTAGCCAGCAATTCCAGGGTTTCATCGTTCAGAATCTCCCCTTCCCTAACTAGCCCGCAGTGTCCGTGGTCCGTGTATTCATCTATACAAACATCCGTGATAACAATGACTTCCGGTGCCTCTTCCTTTATTTTTCTTACCGCCTCCTGGACGATCCCTTTAGGGTTATACGCCTCGGAACCCACTGCGTCCTTTGCATGGGGTATGCCGAAGAGGATCACGGAATTGATCCCCAAATCCGAGGCTTCCTTTACCTCATCCACCAGCAGGTCGATGGAAAAGCGGTAATTCCCCGGCATGGAGGAAATTTCACTTTTTATTCCTTTGCCATGGGCCACGAACAAGGGGTATATGAGCTGCTCGGCGGAGAGGCGGTTTTCCCTTACCATCGCCCTCAGTTTTTCATTGTTTCGCAGCCTTCTCATCCTGTTTACGGGAAATGCCATTTTTCTTCCTCCTTAATATTATTACGTTCAGAAATTTGCGTTGTCCGCGCAACTTTTTCAACCGCTTATTGGAGCGCACCTGTCCGCAGCCAAAATAAATTTTTCTTGAAACATTCAACACTGATTTAATTTTAAGCGGAAAACGTAACTTTCTGAGCGTAATAATATCATCGAACGGTTGAATAGATCGAAATTTAATTTGGTTGCGGACATGCCTCGCTATACTTTTTAATAACCGGAACAGCTTGTATTCAAAGGCCAGAATATAATATAATTTCTAACTAAATAACAACTACTTTGCGCTTCTTTCTTCCAGCCATATTCCCAAAATCATTTATACCATTTCCTTTAACCTATATCCACTAGCTTATCCATGGTCCAATTCTGGCATTCCTGCCTTGAGGAAATAAAAAAAGAGATCCCGGCCCAGATTTTCCAAACCTGGTTCCAGTCCATAAAATTTTTTTCCCTCAAGAAAGACGTGCTCACCCTGGCGGTCCCGAATAAATTCTTCCAGGAGATGCTTTTTAATAATTATATTGACGTCATTGAGGGCTGTTCGGAAAAAATCTTTGAAAAACCGCTTAAAATCCATTTCTGCATTCCAAACAGCATGGAGGAAGTTTCCGAGGCGGAAAATGTCTCCCAGCAAAAACCAATTAATGTTCAAAAAACTGAAAAGATAGTCGATTCCGTTACCGGGTTGAATCCAAGATACCGGTTCGATAATTTCGTTGCCGGCAGGTCCAATGAATTCGCCTTTGCCGCCGCCAAGTCCGTGGCGGATAAACCCGCGAAGTCTTATAATCCCCTATTCATGTACGCCGGCGTCGGCCTTGGAAAAACCCATCTAATGCATTCCATAGGAAACTATCTGCACCACAAGGACCCGGACCTTAAAATCTGTTATCTTCCATCCAATGTCTTCCTGGTGGATATGATAAATTCCCTTCAACACCAAAAAATGGCCTCCTTCAGGAAAAAATACCGTAATCTGGATATCTTGCTCATTGATGATATTCAGTTTATCGCGGGCAAGGAAAGAACCGAGGAGGAATTTTTTCATACTTTTAATACGCTGTATGAAGCCCGCAAACAAATAATAATATCCTCTGACACCTTCCCTAAAAAAATTCCAAACCTTGAGGAGAGGTTAAGGTCAAGATTCGAATGCGGCCTCATAGCCGATATACAACCCCCGGAATTTGAAACCAAGATGGCAATTTTGAAAAAAAAGGCCGAGGAGTTCGGGGTGTCCATATCTGATAAGGTCTGCGAGCTTATGGCTTTAAATATTAACTCTAATATAAGGGAACTTGAAGGCGCCCTGCTGCGCCTTGGGGCCTTTTCCTCTCTTACCGGGCTTCCCATAGACGAACAAATGGCGGAGCAGACCCTGAAAGACCTCTATTATTCTAAAACCGTCACCATCCTGGATATTCAAAAATCCGTTTGCGAGCATTTTAATGTTTCCCCTTCGGACCTTAAATCAAAAAGCCGCCACAAGAACATAACTTTTCCAAGGCAAGTATTCACTTATCTTGCCAGACAACATACTAATACTTCCTTGCCAGAAATAGGCAAATTTCTTGGTGGAAGGGACCATTCCAGCATTATATACTCATGCAAAAAAATAGAAGAGGAATTAAAAGAAAATAACGAAATATCCATGACTCTTAAACAAATAAAATCAAAGTTTCTTTAATTGTGGAAAAGGTGTGGAAATCCGTGGATAAAAAAGCTTTTTCTTTAAATTCCATTTTTCCTCTGGAAAATGTGGATAAAGTTCTCTCTTTGCCAACAGTTTTTCCTTTGAAAGAAACCTTTATTTTCGGTAACTTGAATTACTATTCAACATTTCCACATTACAAGTACAACAACAAATTTTTATATATAAAGAGATATTTTAAATAGGAATAATATGAGTAATGAAAAATACGACGCCGGAAATATAAATATACTGGAAGGTCTGGAAGCGGTTAGAAAAAGACCGTCCATGTATATCGGCGATACTAATATTTACGGTCTCCATCACTTGGTTTACGAGGTCATAGACAATAGCGTGGACGAGGCAATGGGGGGGCATTGCGATAAAATAGACCTGACAATGCACGTGGACGGGAGCATTACCGTGGAAGACAACGGAAGAGGAATTCCGGTGGATATCCACAAGGAAAGAGGAGTTTCGGCGGCGGAAGTGGTTATGACAGTGCTTCACTCCGGCGGCAAATTCGACGGGGAGAGTTATAAAATTTCCGGCGGGCTTCACGGCGTGGGTGTGTCTTGCGTTAATGCCTTATCCGAGAAATTGGAAATGGAAATAAGGCGCGACGGGCATGTTTTCAGGCAAACATACGAAAGAGGAGTTCCCAAAGGAACTTTAACAAAAGGGGAAGAGAGCAATTCAAGAGGAACGAAAATCCGCTTCAAGCCGGACGGTTCCATATTCGAGGTAACGGAATTCAGCTTTGATATACTTTCCAAGCGGCTGAGGGAGCTTTCCTTTCTGAACAAAGGTTTGAAAATATCCATAGTTGATGAAATAACGGACAAAAGACACGAATTTCATTATGAAGGCGGCATAGTCTCCTTTATCGAGCACTTGAATGAAAAGAAAAGCCCGCTTCACAAGGAAGTAATTTATATAAACCAGGAGAAGGAAAACCTACGAGTGGAAGTGGCTTTTCAATATAACAGCGGTTATGGGGAAACGGTCTATACCTTCGCGAATAATATAAATACCGTGGAAGGGGGAACGCATCTAAGCGGCTTCAAGGCGGCCCTGACCAGGACCATAAACAGCTACGCGGCATCCAGCGGCTTAACAAAGAATCTTAAAGCTACACTCTCAGGAGAAGACGTCAGGGAAGGACTAACGGCGGTCTTGAGCGTAAAAATTCCGCAGCCGCAATTCGAGGGGCAGACCAAGACCAAACTCGGGAACAGTGATGTAAAGGGAATAGTAGAGCAGGCGGTGAATGAAAAACTGGCGGAGGTATTTGAGGAGAATCCCGAAATTGGCAAGGCGATAGTTAACAAGTGCATTAACGCCCTGCAAGCCAGGGAGGCGGCAAGGAAAGCCAAGGAGTTGATCAGGAGAAAAGGCGCCCTGGATGTAGGTTCCCTTCCAGGAAAGCTGGCGGATTGCAGCGAAAAAAATCCGGAACTTAGTGAACTCTACCTGGTGGAAGGAGACTCAGCGGGAGGGTCAGCCAAGCAGGGCAGGGAAAGATCCAACCAGGCCATCCTGCCCCTCAGAGGGAAAATTTTAAACGTGGAGAAGGCCCGCTTTGACAAGATGCTGAGCAGTGAGGTTATCCGGACCTTGATAACGGCCCTGGGCACGGGAATAGGCGAAGGGGATTTCGACCTTTCCAAGCTGCGGTACCACAAAATCATAATAATGACCGACGCGGACGTGGATGGTGCGCATATACGTACCCTCCTTTTGACCTTCTTCTTCCGCCACATGGGGGAATTGATAAAGAGGGGCTTTTTGTACATAGCCCAGCCGCCGCTTTACAAAGTCAAAAGGGGCAACCTGGAGAAGTATATAAAAAACGAGGAAGAGATGATGGAATTCCTCATACAACACGGGGTCGACAACGTTAATATTTTCTTTGGAAACGGCGGTGAGGGCATAACAGGAAAAGAAGCGGAAAAAATGCTGAAGAAATTGCAGTTTTTTGAAACGCACTTCAAGAAACTACAGAAGTATGGCATCCCTCCCGCCTTTCTGGAACAAATGATTAAAGTGGAGACGGAAAGAAAGGTGATGGAATCCTTGGGAGCGATCCTGGAGCATGTCATAAATATTTTAAAGGCCGTTACGGGCGGAAGCCTGGAGGAAAAGTATAACCTGGGGAACGATACGGGGAAAAGGTCCCTTCCCTTTTATTTCCGGTTCGATATGGAGCCTGGAGAGCAGGAATTGGCGGAGTTAAGAAAGCTGAACCTGAACACCGGATTCAGACGTAATGAATTAACGGGTAAATATGAAAATTATTCCAGTGAAGAAGCGAGTGCGTTCATTAAGATCGATGAAGAGTTTGAAAATATACGGTTTGTCTTTTCCAGGGACGCGGCGCACCAGCTTTATACGTTTACCCTTAAATCGGACTACATGAAAAAGAACACCTCGGTGCCCATTGATCATGCGACCTTTTCCTCGGTGAGGTTCAAGAGCCTTCTTTCAATTTACTCCACCGTAAAACACATGGACAACCCGCCTTTTACCGTTGAGGAAAAGGGAGAAAAGAGCGTCATTAAAACGAAAACCAAGCTTTTGGATTTAATCCTGGAAAGAGGCAAGAAGGGCCTTCAAATCCAACGTTATAAAGGCTTGGGAGAGATGAACCCGGAACAACTCTGGGAAACCACGATGAATCCGGCGACCAGGGTCCTATTGCAGGTTAAGTCAGACGACGAGATTGAAGCCGAGGAAATTTTCACTATTTTAATGGGCGACGCCGTGGAACCGAGAAGGAATTTCATACAGGAGAACGCCCTGGAAGTAAGGAACCTGGATATTTAAGCCCCATTTGGAGAATCCATGCAGGAACCAGCCAAAGAGCAAGTTAAAAAAATAGACATAGAAGACGAGATGAAGTGCTCCTATCTCGATTACGCCATGTCGGTTATCATCGGCAGGGCGTTGCCGGACGCGCGTGACGGTTTGAAACCGGTCCACCGGCGCATTCTCCATGCGATGAATGAATTGGGGAATGTTTACAACAAGCCTTATAAAAAATCGGCCAGGATCGTCGGTGACGTCATAGGTAAGTATCATCCGCATGGGGACACGGCCGTGTACGACACCATAGTGCGGATGGCCCAGGAATTTTCCATGAGATATCCGTTGGTGGACGGACAGGGAAACTTCGGCTCCATTGACGGCGACAATCCCGCGGCCATGAGGTACACAGAGATCAGAATGGCCGAGATCACCCAGGAAATTCTGGCGGACATCGAAAAGGGGACGGTTGAATTCGTGGCGAACTACGACGGGTCCCTGGAAGAACCAGTGGTGCTCCCATCCAAGATACCTTTTCTTCTGGTCAACGGCAGCTCGGGAATCGCGGTAGGCATGGCCACCAATATTCCGCCGCACAACCTGGGGGAAATCCTTGACGGATTAATCGCCATGATAGAAAATCCGAACATAGGCGTTGATAAGCTTATGGAATATGTTAAGGGCCCGGATTTCCCCACGGCAGGCTTCATCCACGGCTTGCAAGGTATAAAGTCCGCTTACGAGACAGGAAGAGGACTCGTTCAGATGCGGGCCAGGATAAACGTAGAGACCCACGAAAAAACCGAACGCGAGAGCATAATAATTACAGAGATCCCATACCAGGTGAACAAGGCCAAGCTGGTGGAAAAGATAGCGCTCCTGGTTAAGGAGAAGAAGCTGGAGGGAATTTCAGACCTCCGCGACGAGTCCGACAGGGAAGGCATAAGGGTGGTTATAGACCTTAAGAGGGGCGAGAACGCGCAGGTCATCATCAACCAGCTTTATAAGCACACGCAACTACAGGAAACCTTTGGCATCCTCATGCTCGCCCTGGTGAACAACCAGCCCCAAATCCTGAATTTGCAGCAGTACCTTCAGGTTTTTCTGGACTACAGGAGGGAGATAGTAACCCGGAGGACCGAATTTGAATTGCAGCAGGCCAAGAACAGGGCCCATATCCTGAACGGCCTCAAGGTGGCCCTGGAAAATATCGACGAGATGATAAGCCTTATTAAATCCTCCAAGACCACCCAGGACGCGCAACGGGAGATAACCAACCGCTTCGGCCTGGACGACATCCAGGCAAAGGCTATTCTGGAGATGAGGCTGCAGAGGCTGACGGGCCTTGAGAAGCAGAAAATCTTTGACGAATTAAAGGAGCTGGAGAAAAAGATCGAATATTTTAATTTCGTCCTGGAGAACGAAACAGAGAAGTATAGAATCATCAAGGAAGAACTGACGGAGATCAAAAAGAAGTATAACGACGAAAGACGGACCGAGATCATTCCCCTCTCCCAGGATTTTGATATTGAGGACCTCATCATGCAGGAAGACATGGTGGTCACCATTTCCCACTCCGGATACATCAAGAGAAATCCCATCAGTCTGTACAGGGCGCAAAGGAGAGGCGGCAAGGGGGTCAAGGGGATGGAGGTCAAGGAAGACGATTTTGTCGTGGAGCTCTTCATCGCCAATACCCACGACTATCTCCTGTTTTTCACGAACACCGGACAGCTCCACTGGCTCAAGGTATACGAGGTCCCGGAGGCGGGCAGGACCTCCAAGGGCCGCGCCATCGTGAACATCCTGCAATTGCAAAAGGACGAGAAGGTGGAGGTCGTGGTGCCGGTGAAGGACTTCGAGGGCGAGAAATACCTGGTCATGATCACCAGGAAAGGGGTCGTTAAAAAAACGGAACTCAAGGCATTCAGCAATCCAAGGGCCGGCGGAATAAAGGCTTTGACCATGAATGAAGGGGACTCCCTCATAGACGTCAAGGAGACCGATGGGCAAAAGGACATTCTTCTGAGCACCAAGCGCGGATTAAGCATCCGGTTCAAGGAGACGCAGGTCCGGGCCATGGGGAGGCAAGCGTCCGGGGTGAAGGGAATAACCCTTGGCGAAAACGACGAGGTGGTGAGCGCGGAGGTGGTCACCAAGGAGTCCATTCTCCTTTGTGTGACGGAAAACGGCTATGGAAAGAGGACGCCCATCGACCAATACCGCTTGCAGGCCAGGGGCGGAAAGGGGCTGATAAATATTAAAATCTCGGAGCGCAACGGCTACGTGGTCGGCGTGAAGCAAGTGGAAGAGGCCGATAACCTGATGCTGATAACCGGCGACGGGACCATCATCAGGACCAGGGTGAGCGAGATCCGGCAGACAGGCAGGAACACGCAAGGGGTGCGGGTCATCGATCCCGGAGATTCCAAGGTCGTGGGACTGGCCAAGCTGGTGGAAGGGGAGCCGGAGCCGGAGACTGAGGAAGGGGACCAGACAGCCTAGGAGTTCACCTGAAGTGATAGTGCGGATAGTAGAGGATGTGAAATAAATATACAAACGATGCTGTGCTGATTGGCTTGCCAAGTACCGCAGGCGTCCCGCCTGCATTTTTTAATGTACAGGAAATTATAAAAATTGTTCTTTGAGTTGATGTTTTAGTATTTTCTAAATTTAATTAAAACGTAATTTGCATAACGATGGAATTCGAGTGGGATCCTGAAAAAGCAAGCTCAAATTTACGAAAACATAAGGTTTCATTTGAAGAGGCGTCAACTGCGCTGAGTGACCCTATGGCTGCAACAGGCGCTGATCCAGATCATTCAATCGGTGAGTTTAGATACGTTACCTTTGGCATTTCAGAGCGTGGCAGGCTACTAGTGGTTGCTCACACTGAGCAAAGTGATACTATCAGGATTATAAGCGCTCGCCTCGCTAACAAAAGGGAGAAAAAGATATATGAAGAAGGGTAAACAAACAGAAAACGACGAATTGCGTGCCGAGTACAAACGCTCAGATTTCACAGGGCCTTTGGTGCGCGGGAAGTATGCGAAACGAATGAGCGAGTCATCAAACGTCATTGTTCTAAAACCTGAAGTATCCGAGGTTTTTCCAAATGGAGAAGCTGTCAATAATGCCCTCCTGTCACTAATTAAACTTGCACAGAAAACCGTACGCCTGACAAGACGCTCAACCGGACGTGCGAAAAAATCGCACGCCGGTTAGCCTGTCATTATGCAAATAAAAACCGCTCCTATCCATTGTTCTCAACTCAAATCATGTGAGGGAAATATGAAAAGCAAAGATGAATCTCAGGTCTACCAAATTAAAATTACCTTATCAGGCTCAGAGCCCTCAATTTGGCGAAGATTTTTAATTGAACCCAATGAAAATCTTTACAAACTGCACCAATTCATTCAAGTTATTATGGGTTGGACAAATTCACACATGCATCAATACCGGCAAAATAAAAATTATTATGGTAAGCCAGATAAAGAATCCGAAGCTGATTTTGGCTTCAAGACATTAGATGAAAGGAAATTTAAAATCTTTCAAGTTCTTGATAAACCCAAAGCCAAAATTATTTACGAATATGACATGGGGGATAGTTGGGACCATATTGTAGTTGTAGAAAAAATTTTACCGAAAGAGGAAAACAAAGATTATCCAATATGTTTAGATGGGGCATTGTCATGTCCCCCTGAAGATTGTGGTGGGATTCCAGGATATTATGACCTTTTGGAGATCATTAAAAATCCGGACCATGAAGAATATGAAGATATGATGGAATGGCTTGGTGATAAATTTAATCCAGAAGAATTTAGTTTAGAAAAAATTAACAAAAATTTAAAAAAGCTGAGGTAAATTAATCGTTGTGTGGGAAAAGAACATAGCCTCGCAAATTGATAATAGATATGAAACTGAGAACAGATACAATCGGTCATTTTGAGAACCCGACAGAGGATATCATCCGTGGTGCCGTTCTCTATTCAGGAGAAGGTGCGCGAGAAGGTGATATAGTGAAATTGATGACTGATGAAGGACACTTTCTATGTATTTGGACCGGCCAACGATCCGCCGGTCATAGACTGATATTAAGATCAGGGCTCTGGAAGCTTGAATGTACTGAAAAACTATCTTCCGAAATGGTTGTAGATCTAATGATCAGATATTTACATGAGGACTTATCGACAACGGTTTCAGGGAAGCCCAGTGTTGATGTTCCGCCCGGAACACTCAACAGCGTTCTGAAGCAAGCGGGTTTAAAATAGGAAGTTCACGTCAAGAGGTGTTGCGGTTGATTCAAGAAGCCATCGAATTTCATCTTGAGGGCATCAAAGACCAAGGCGTTTCTGTGCCTCAGCCACACTCTTACAGCGAGTTCGTTGAGGTACATGCCTGATTTTTTCATGAAGAAAATCCTCCTTTTTTTCCTCATTTTTTCCCTGCAAGGATGCTTCAGCAATCCTGAAAAAGAAATTTTAAGGTCAGCCGAGAATGAATGGAATCAACGCCGCTATAACAACTCAGTTGAAAAATACCGCCAATTGGTTGAACAATATCCCAACGGCAAGTATGTTGATGACGCCCTTTTCCGGTTGGGAGAAATTTACAGGTTGAACCTGGAGCAGGAAAAAGAGGCCCTGGTTTATTTTTACCGCCTTGTTAAAAAGGAAAGCCCGAAGTATAAAATTTCCGCCCAGGAGAATATAGCCAATATTTACCAGCATGATTTAAGGGATTACGACCAGGCCATTATTGAGTATTCCAAACTCATACACATGGATCCAAGCCGCAAGAACGCCGCTAAAAATCAATACGAGCTTTCGCTATGTTATTTTAAAAAGGGGGACTATGTGCAGGCGGTCACGGAATTTGAAATCCTGCTTAAGGATTATCCTGACTCGGAATTCGTGGAACACGCCACGTATCAAAAGTATAATTGTTATTTCATTTTAGGGTCCTGCGACGAGGCCATAGTAGGCTACCAGAATTTTCTTAAAAAGTTTCCAGACAGCAAATTCGCGTCCGAGGCCAAATACAGCGAGGGAAATTGCTTGGAGGAAAAAGAGGACCTTGCCGGCGCGTTGGCTATCTATAAGAGCATTACCGGAGAGGCATTTAATAAGAGCTTGGTCGATATCAAGATCCAGGGAATCGAAGACAGACTAAAAAAGAGGCGAAGGTAATATGTTGGACGTCAGGCTAATTCAGGAAAATCCGGAGGAAATAGAAAAGGCCCTGCAAAAGAGAGGGCCGCGCATTTCCTTGTCCGGTATCATGGAGCAGGAGAAGGGGCGGAAGAAAATACTCGCGGAATTGGAAAACCTTAGACGGGAAAGGAACGAGGCGTCCAAAAAAACAGGAGAGGCGAAAAGGAAAGGCGAGGATGTTTCTCTCATTAACCAGGACATGAAGGCGGTCTCGGAAAACATCAAGACCCTGGAAAAAGACCTTCGCGATATTGAAACGGATGTGAACAATGCCTTGCTGGAGCTTCCCAACATCCCGCATGAATCAGCGCCGGAGGGCAGGGACGAAAAGGAAAACCCTGAAATAAGGACCTGGGGCGAAAAGCCCGCGTTTTCCTTTGAGCCGAAGGAACATAATGTAATAGGCGCCGAATCAGGCATACTGGATTTTGAACGGGGCGTAAAGATCGCCAAGTCCCGGTTTTCCCTATTCAAGGGAAAAGGGGCCAGACTGGAGAGGGCTCTCATCAATTTCATGCTGGATACGCACGAGGAGAAGGGCTATATCGAAATCCGCCCCCCCTATATTGTAAACAAGGCATCCATGACTGGAACAGGGCAGTTGCCAAAGTTCGAGGAGGAGCTTTTCCGGCTGGACGAGGAGGAAAAGCTTTACCTTATACCCACGGCCGAGGTCCCGGTAACGAATATCCATCGAGATGAAATTCTGTCCTTGGAAGACCTCCCGATAAAATACATGGCCTATACGCCTTGCTTCAGGAGAGAGGCGGGGTCCTATGGAAAAGACACTACCGGATTAATAAGGCAGCATCAGTTTGATAAGGTGGAACTGGTGAAGTTCGCCGCGCCCGAGACCAGTTTCGAGGAATTGGAGAAGCTCACTCAAGACGCGGAAGATATTTTAAAGAGATTGAATCTTCATTACAGGGTGGTTTGCCTTTGCACCGGCGACCTGGGTTTCGCCTCAGCCAAAACCTATGATATAGAAGTCTGGTTTCCCGCCCAGAACAAGTTCAGGGAGATTTCTTCCTGCAGTGATTTCACGGATTTCCAGGCCAGGCGGATGGGAATCCGGTTTAAAAGGGGCAAAAACGCCAAACCCGAATTCGTGCATACCCTGAACGGGTCAGGACTGGCGGTAGGGAGGCTGTTCGCCGCGATCCTGGAAAACTACCAAAAGGAGGATGGGTCTGTTATAATACCTGATGTCCTGGTGGAATACATGGGGGGAATAAAGGAAATTTAAAATTTCAGATTGCGGATTTTAGATTGGAAGCCTATAAAAAGACAAACTACCACAAATCTAAAATTTGAACTTAACGCCCTTCGGGCGGACTTTTTCGCCACTGATTACACAGATTTTCACGGATTAAAAAAATAAAAGAAGAAACATTTTTAGCCTCTTGATTCCTTCAAGATTTTTAATCGAGAAGTAATCGAGACGCTAAAAAACTTTTTTCTTTTAGTTAACTATCTGATTTATAAGCAAAAAAAATGGAAATTCCTATACGTTAAATTTTAGCTCACTTTAGGCACTTACAAGGAGGGATGGCCGAGTGGTTGAAGGCGGCGGTCTTGAAAACCGTTGAACGAAAGTTCCGTGGGTTCGAATCCTACTCCCTCCGCCATATTGATTTGAAATTTAAAATTTAAAATTCGGGATTGTAGGGAGAGGTGGCCGAGTTGGCCGAAGGCGCACGCCTGCTAAGCGTGTGTAGGGTAAAACCTACCGAGGGTTCGAATCCCTCCCTCTCCGCCATTTAATAAGGCCTTTCCAGGGAAACGCGCCAGACCGGCTCCAGGGTATAGATGGAGTTGCAGTAGTCCTTCACCAGTTTTTCGTCCTTCACCTTCACCATGAGCTCAATCTTGATGGAATTGTCCTGCTTGGCCCGCTGAAAACCGTCGCTTATGATTTCAACCGACGCCTCACCCGCTTGCTGCTTGATCCGGTCAAATAAGTTTTCCACGTCCCTTGCCTCAATGCTCACCATACGGTAAATATCGCGCGCGAGGCGGTTTTCCATTTCCTTCAGGAAGATCAAGGCCAAATGGGTTGTGGCGCTCACTACTATAGACTGCCAGTAAAGCCCCGCTCCTATGGCAAGGCCCAGGACGGCTGACATCCAGATGCAGGCCGCTGAAGTCAAACCCTGGATGGTCTCCCTGGAGCGGATTATTACCCCGGCCCCCAGAAACCCGATCCCGGTTATTACCCCGGCGGCGATCCTGGTGGGGTCCACCATTCTTCCAATGGCGTTTCCGGCCATTAGATAATCCTTGGCCGCGCTGTAGGAAATTTCCATCATCAGGGTGGAGGCAAGACAGACCAGGAGATGGGTCCGCAACCCGGCCGGCCTCCCATGGATGAACCTTTCCCATCCCAATAGCGAACCTGCCACGGAACTCAAGATAACCTTGACGGCGACTGAGTCGCCGCCAAGAAAGGAGTTAAAATCCATTTAATATTTCCAGTGTATAGTCAACGCCTTTTAAAAAGCGGCATAATTTTTCAGGCATAAGGAGGAACTCTGGCTCGTCATTATTTAAGTGAGTAGAATAGAGAGGAAAACTTTGTCTCCTCTCTTGAAACACGGAGCCCGCCTTTGTTTTGCCGGACGGATACAATGTTATTCCTTCACCTCCTTTGTGTCAAGAGATTTTCCCGCGTAACCGCTCGCCTTTTCCGTGCGTCACTTAACTTTCTGTCACGTGCGGCAAAAATGTGGTATTCTTTGAAATTCACGGGAATTGCGTGTTACCAGAATCCCCCGATGCGACAAAGCCGTTCCGGCAATCAAAATGTCGTATGAACCTATTGGAGCGCCCTTTCTTTCAAGTTCAGTCCGAACCGAAGCAGTGCGTTAGATGCTTACCCGCCTATTTCAGGAATTTATCTCGCACATACTATTTTTGCTTGGCCGGCTTTCCGATTTGCAGCACGTTTTGAAGAGGAAGAGCGGTTATTTTATCGTGCAGGGGATAAGTATGCTCGCCAGGGTAAATGACCCACAAATGATCGAGGCCAAGGTCGATCAAGGCAGTTTGCATTGATTTGGTGATTTTCGGGGCTTCGGTGAATTTAAATTCCACGCCAAACCGCTTCCCTTTATGAAGGAAAAAAAGGTCAAGTTCAGCCCGGTTGTGCGTGCCCCAAAAATATGCCTCGGACGGTTGAACTATCCGCAAAATCTGTTCAAGGGCGAACCCTTCCCACGAGGCCCCCAGGCGGGGATGTCCAGACAGACAGTGAAAATCGGGGAGACTTAACAAAGAGTGCAGCAAACCGGAATCGCGAAAATAAATTTTAGGCGCCTTGACCTGCCTTTTCCGCAAGTTTTCATGCCACGGCTGCAGTTGGCGGATCATGAAGGCGCCCGTTAAAATATCGAGATGGGAACGGGCGGTTTTGTCCGATATCCCCATTGAACGGGCAAGTTCAGAGGCGTTCAGAGTCTGCCCATGAACATGCGCCAGCATGGTCCAAAAACGACGCATGGCCGTATAAGGGATTGAAATCCCAAGTTGTGGGATGTCTCTTTCAAGGAAGGTGCGTATAAAGCCTTCACGCCAAGCGGAACTGTCTTCATCCGATCCAGCGAGAAAAGAGCGTGGAAATCCACCCCGCACCCAGAGCTTTTCCCATGATGCGGCGCCGATTTCCTCCAGTCCAAACCCCGTGAGCTCAATGAATTCAATTCGGCCCGCCAGGGTTTCCGAAACATTTTGAACGAGTTGGGGTGACGCGCTTCCAAGGATAATGAAACGAGCCTTGTTTTGCGGGCGGTCGGCCAGGACGCGAAGAGTCTTGAATAGACTTGGCATTATCTGTGCTTCATCGAGGACCACAAGGCCGGCAAGTCGGCCCAGGATCAGTTCGGGGCTTTGAAGCCGCTGGAAATCATTTTCAGACTCGAGATCAAAGTAGGTTGCCTCTTTTGCATCGTCTCCGAACATTCGGGCCAGAGTGGTTTTGCCGCACTGCCTGGGTCCTAGAAGGGCTGTAACGGGCGACCGCCTCACGCATTCCGATAATTGTTTTTTATAAGCGGGCCTTTCAATCATGGCCACAATTATATCCATGAAAAATCGGAATGTCAATCCGAAAATGCATGGATAAGCGGAAGGCTTTTAAATTTCAGAGCGGTTTTTAAAGCAAAGGAAATAGGATTGTTTCGGACATTCAGTAATTGTAGTTTGTGAGTTATTTGTAATTTGCTGTTTGTCATTTGTAATTTTGTTTTCCTTTGGTTGCGCCTCCGCCGCGCCATGCAGTCCGTGGTGAAAAAAGTCCGCCGTGGGCGTTAAGTTCAGGCACGGTGATGTTTGGGTCCGCCAGGATTTCAAATTCCTTTCCAAAATGCCCCCTTAATTTGGCAAGATTCCCGTTATGCTGGCCACGGTAGTTGGATAGTTCGCGGGCCGGGACAAGAAAGGTGAAATTTTTTTTACTGCTTATTTTCTTGTTGATTTTTAGTCCGCTGAAAAGGGCAATCATTCTCGCAAGGGCGATGCGGGATTCCACCAATTGGCCGAAGGCAGGATGAAAGGGGCCGGCCACGACGTTTGCCTCTGACCGGATGGATTCCGTGGGCTGGAGCCCTCGGCGGATGACGCCGATATCGGCCGCCCTGAACCTCGAAACTCCCTCAGCGCACCAATCCACCGCCTCCTCAAGGGTGAGCGGCGAATAATCGCCTTTTTTGTAGAGCCTTTCCAGTTGGGTTCCCTTGAGTACTATCGCGGGATAGATTCTCGTGAAGCCTGGCCGCAGCCGGACAGTTTCCTCTACTGTTTGGACGAATTTTTCCCTGGAGTCCCCAGGCAGGCCAGGCATGAGTTGCAAGCCGATTTCAAAATTCCAGGCCCGGAGCAGCTCCACGCTCCGGCAAACGGTTTCCGGCTTGTATCCGCGTCCGGAAAGGCGGAGGACTTCCGCGTCCAGGGACTGGGCCCCAAGTTCCACGGTCCTCACCCCGGAATCCCATAACAAGGTTAAAATTTCTTCCGTGATGCTATCTGGTCTGGCGGAGATCCGGAGGGAACCTGCGGTGTTATCCAATAGAAAAGGGTGGACCAGGGCAAGGAGCCTGGACTGATCCTGAAGGGAAAGTGAAGTAAAACTGCCGCCGTAAAAAGCGATTTGGATTTGGGAAGGTGGAGGGGTTTTCTTTTTATACGAAAGCCATTTTCGGATAGTTTCAGGGAAAAGGGATTCCTTCGGATATGGATCAGCCCCGGTGGCGGCCTTTTGATCGCAATAGATGCATTGCTGGGGACAGCCTAGTTGGGGAATGAAGAGTGGAATAATAAAGGGCTTCATTAGAACAAAGTAACATACAATATATAATGACTTAATTTAAGATTAGATCAATATGCAATGCCTTGAATCACGGGGTTTGATAGCAACCGCCCCCTGACTCCTGGATTCCACTCACTGCTGGCAGTTTTATTTATGAGTGAAAAAAATGGAAATTCCCATGCTATTTAAATTTAACCCTGATGCTTCAATTTTTCTATGATTTTCCGGAACGTTTCATCCGCTTGGCCAATTGGGACTTGTACAGTCCCGGCCCCTTTATGTCCACCGCCACCGTATTCGCTCAGCAAAGTTCCAATATCGGTGTTACAATCCCTTTTAAATATATTATGGCCCAAGGCGGCGACCATGTCCCCGGTTTTCCCTTTAAAGATACGGAAGGATATATTCCCCTCAGGGAAAAGAGTATAAATAAGAAAACGGTTCCCGATGGGGGTCCTGTCTAAATCCCTGAAGTCGGTTACAATAACGTTGCCGTCCAGGTGTGAATGCCTTTTCAGTAGTTCTCCAAATTTCACCAGCTCGTCTAGAAAATGGTCGCACTTTTCCTTGACTTCGGGGATCGCCAGAATTTCTTCCAGGGTGTGGGTTTTTATCCAATTTATCATGTTATTGAAATAATCCTGAAACCGGCCAAAGCCTGACCGCGGATCTATGGTGTATGAAATCAAGACCCACCCCTTGGGGTCCTTTACATCCTTCATTTCCAGTTGGGCGCTGTCCACCCGGTCCGTCTCATGGACCAAATGCTCGAACCGCTTTAAATTCGGGTGATTATAATAATCATAAATAACCCTTGCCGCGCTTGGGGCGACACGGTACATCCCCTTGAAATCGCCGGCTGTTCTTGCCGCGTCCTCCTGCGATAAATGGTGGTCAAACCACATACAGCAATCAGGATGATAAGGGAGATTGAGAATGATGTCGTCTTTCCTTACGTTCACCGTACCCTCCTGCATGTCCTTGGGGTGCGCGAAGGCGATTTCAGAAACGCCTTCCATGACGGACACCAAAACGGAGGAAGTAAGGCCGTCGAAATCGCCTCGTGTTATTATTCGCATGATTGGAGCTCCATTTACACGATTTGTTTTTTTACCTTAGATATTTTCGTATAATATTGCAGACAATTCAAATCCGCCGATAATTTGACGGCCTTTGGAAGTATCTTATAAAGAGCAATTTCCAAGCCAAATATCAGCGGGAGAAAAGGTTGCCACAAAAATTTTAATGAAAATTAAAAAAATACTTATTTTCGTTCCGTTCTCCCTTATTGCAATTTTCTTCCAATCCTTTTTTTGGGTCCCCACTTACCAGAAACAAGGGATCGGGGATTCCAAGCGTCTCGTCCGCTACATAGATTCCGCCATTGGGGACGCGCAAATTTTAAATCCTATCCTGAACGCTGACACGGCCAGCGCCAACATCTGCGGCAAGGTTTTCGACGGACTCATCGACCTGGACGACCAGATGCGGTATAGGCCCAGACTCGCGGAAAGCTGGGAAATCCATGAGGAGATTTACTTCCCGGTTTTTCCGGATAAACTCATGGCTGACGGGCGGCCCGCCTCGGCTGAAAATATCATTAACGCCATGAAAACGGCCAGAGGCATCGGGATGGACTGGGCTCGGAAAATCAGGTCCGTGGAGGTCCAGCAATTTCCTGAAACCCAGGACTCCATTAAAGTCCCCAAGCTCAAGGAAGACGGGACGCCGGAGACCGGCCAGGGGAGCAGTCCAGCCCTTGTGGAAATTCCTTTTACGATTACGGCCCACAAGCGCGTCAAAGCCGTTTTGGAAGAAGTAGACCAGGATTTTTTTCAAGAGCTGTCCGGGATTGCCGGGGAAAAATACTTTGGAGATGTGAATTACAAGAATTTTATTTTCCCTGGAAACCCGGCTGACCTTCCCCTTTTAGAACCATATTTTTCCAGGATATATCCGATACAGGAGCACAATCCGGTGCTTATGTTCCATCTCAGGAAAGGGGTCAGGTTCCATGATGGACATGAATTCGACTCCGGTGACGTGAAATTCACATACGAGGCGATCATGTCAACTAAAAGCCTCTCGCCCCGGACGTCTGATTTCGAGCCGGTAAAGTCAATGGAAACCCCGGACCCCCACACAGTGATAATCACTTACAAGCGGCTCTTTTCACCCGCCATCAACGCATGGTTCATGGGAATACTCCCGGAACACCTCCTGAACGAGGAAGCCTTGAAAAAAGAGGCCGCGGGCCTTTCGGAGGAAAAAAGAAAAACCTTCGGTCTGAGGGACAGCGCCTTTAATCAGCGGCCCATTGGGACCGGACCCTTTAAATTTCAGGAGTGGCAATCGGACGAACTGATCCATCTGGTCCGAAACCAGGACTACTGGGAAGGGCCGCCGGAATACCAGGATTATATTGTGCGGATCATTCCCGATTCCCTCACGCAGGAGATGGAGTTTTTCGCGGGCGCGATAGATTCATACTCCGCCCTGCCGCATCAGATAGCCCGTTTTAAAAAGGACGAAAGGTTTCAAAATTTTTCAAGCCTTGGGTATGGATATAGTTATGTGGGTTATAATAACCGCAAGCCCATCTTTCAGGACAAAAGGATAAGAAAGGCCCTGGGCATGGCTATCCCGGTGCGGGATATCATAAAATATCTCCTTTACAATGAAGGCGAGCCGATATCCGGTCCCTTCCCGAAAAACACGGACTGGTACGACCAGAACGAAGTCCCCCTGGAATATGATCCCGCTGGGGCCGAGGCTGTTTTCAGGGAACTGGGCTGGAGCAAAAACAGCCAGGGCTACCTGGAAAAGGACGGCAAGGTGTTTGAATTCAACCTCATCACCAATAACGGCAACGACCTTAGAAAAAACATATTGACCATAGCCCAGAACGCCTGGAAAAAGATAGGGGTGAAGTGCAACACGCAGCTTTTTGAATGGGCAGTGTTCCTGAAGGATTTCATAAACACTGGAAAATTCGACGCGGTTGTATTAGGGTGGAGTATGGGGATAGATCCTGATCTCTATCAAATCTGGCATTCCAGCCAGGCCGGTCCCCAGCAGTTGAACTTCGTGGGGTATGACAATCCAGAGGCAGACGCGCTCATCGTGAAGATCCGCCAGGAGTATGACAGGGAAAAACAAATCGGCCTATGCCGCCAATTGCACCGGCTGATCGCGGAGGACCAGCCATACACCTTTCTCTATGCCGCGAAAGCAACCACGGCGCTGGACAAAAAAATCGTCATCGTGGAAAAAGACGCGGCCGGGAACGAGTCCTATAAAAAAATTTATCCCACAAAGGACGGGAGCATAGGTTATTATTTCAACAAGTGGAGAAAATTGGCGTTATGATCAACGCCCTGATAGTCGACGACGAGGAAAATATAGTAAAACTGGTGGCCCATTGGGCCAAGAAGGCCGGGCTGAATCCCCAAGGCTTCACTAATCCGCTTGAAGCCATTGAAGCCTTTGAGAAAGGGGACTTCAAGATTGTAATAACCGACCTCAAGATGCCTGGCATGGACGGCCACAAACTGGCCCGCAAGGTGAAGTCCATTGCCCCGGACACGGAAATAATCATTATCACCGGACACGGGGACCTCGAGGACGCCATTGACGCCATGCGCCAGGATGTTTATGATTTCATCAGAAAGCCCTTTCTTGCCAAGGAGTTGACCCAATCCCTGGAACAGGCCGTTGATAAGATCATTCTCAGGGAAGAAAACAAGCGCCTCCTCCATGACCTGAAGGACATGAATAAAACCCTTGAAAAACAGGTGGAAGAGAGGACCAGGGAACTTACCTTGAAGAACAAGGAACTGGAGAAGCTGGATGATTTGAAATCAAAATTCATCGCCTGCGTGAGCCACGAATTGCGAACGCCCCTGACGCAGGTCGACAGTGGAATGTTCGTACTGAATACCGTTTTGGAGAAAAAGGCGGATGAATCGGAAAAAAAACTGCTGCATATAATCCAGATGGGCGTCAAACGGTTGAACTCAGTGGTGCAGCACATGACGAAGATCCTTCAGGCCGAGTACCGGGATGGATTGCTTTCACAGGAAAACATCTCCATTAACAGGCTGCTGGAGGAGGTCTATAAAGAGGTTTCCTATTTCGCCGGGCTCCGCAAGCAAAATCTGGATTGCCGCCTGCCGGAAAAGGAGATTTTTTTCAAGGGGGACAAGGGAAAGCTCATGGATATTTTAGTGAATATCTGCATGAACGCCGTTAAATTCACCCCGGACGGCGGCAAAATTTCCATCAGCCTTGAGGACGCGGGAACTTCCTTCCGGACCGTTATTAAAGACAACGGCATCGGTTTCACGGAAGAGGAAAAGCTGCATATTTTTAAAAAATTTTACGAGGCAGGCGACGTGATGTACCACTCATCCGGGACCTTTCAATTCAAGGCCGGGGGCCTCGGCCTGGGGCTCTCCATCGCCAAGCTGTTCGCTGAAATGCAGGGAGGGAAGATCATCGCGGAAAGCGAGGGGCCGGGCAAGGGGAGCATTTTTACCGTGGAGTTTCCTTACAGCCAGATGTCATGACTCATGACTCATTTCCACCATAATTAAAAGGAGACGATAATGAAAAAACGTGTACTGGTGGTGACTACCGGGGGCGATTGCCCCGGGCTAAACGCCGTGATACGGGCCATCGTGAAAAGGGCGGGGCGTGAACGGAACTGGGAAGTCCTGGGAAGCATCGAGGGATACCACGGAATGCTTCAGGAGCCGATGGAAATTATTCAACTGGATTCTTCCAGGGTTTCCGGCATACACGTCATGGGAGGAAGCATCATCCGCACCACCAATAAAGGCGGCCCCTTCAATTGGCCGGTCAAGAACCCCGACGGAACCTGGACCGCGGTGGACAGGTCAGACGAGTTGGTCCGGCGGCTTCAATATCAAAACATAGAGGCCGTGATTTGCATAGGCGGCGACGGCTCCCAGAAGATTTCCCAGCAGTTATTCGAGAAAGGGGTCAACATTGTAGGGGTGCCGAAGACCATTGACAACGACCTCTCCTGCACTGACCTCACCTTCGGTTTTCAAACGGCCGTGGAGGTGGCCACTGACGCCGTTGATAAGCTGGTCACCACCGCCACCAGCCACAGCAGGACCATGATCCTGGAGGTAATGGGCCGGGACGCCGGGTGGATCGCCCTCAACTCGGCAGTGGCTGGAGGCGCCCATATAGTTCTGATTCCGGAAATACCTTATGACATTACGAAGGTCGTGGGGAAAATCCAGGACCGTATCGATTTAGGCAAGGAATTCGCGATCATAGTGGTGGCCGAGGGCGCCAAGGCCATTGGCGGCGGCATAGTCGGGACCAAGAGCTCGCAAGTGGGATATGAAAATATAGTCCTTGGCGGGATAGGCAGGAAGCTGATGGGCGAGATTAAAAAATACCTGGACATTGAAATGCGGGTGACCGTGCTGGGGCATTTGCAAAGAGGCGGCATCCCCATCGCATACGACCGCATATTGGCCACTCAATTCGGGGTCAAGGCATTCGAGATGGTATTGGAAGGAAAGTTCGGGCAGATGGCGGCGTACAAGGGGGACGACGTTATTTCAGTGCCTATAACCGAGGCCATAGCCAAGATGAGCCTGGTGGAGCCGGATAACTATCTTGTCAAAACAGCAAGGGGAATAGGGATCTGCCTGGGGGATTAGTGAACATCGTGGATCGTGGATCGTTGTTCGTGAATAGTGAATCGTAAATTGCGAAATACGATCTACGAACCACTATTCACGATTCACGAGGGTTACAGATGCCGGCTCACAGTGTCTATCAGCTCCTTTAAATCCACGGGTTTAGAGACATAGCCGTCCATGCCCATTTTAAGGCACTTTTCCTGATCGCCCTTAATGGCGTGGGCCGTCAAGGCGATGATGGGGGTGCGGCGCCCGCCTGCTTCCCTTTTCCTTATGGCCTCTGTTGCCTCAAAGCCGTCCATCACTGGCATTTGTATATCCATGAGGATAAGGTCGCATGGCTTTTCTTCCAAAATATCAAGGGCCGCCTTTCCGTTTTCCGCCACCTCGACATTGAAGCCTTTTATTTCCAAGGCGCATTTAACGAGTTCCAGGTTGCTGGGATTGTCTTCCACAACCAGAATATTCCTGGTTTTCTTGTATGCCAAATCCTCCAATTGTTGATTTTCAATTTTCAATTGCCGATTGTCGATTGTCGATTGCCCCTTTCCTCCCTCCACTATTTGCGACAAGGCATGGTAGAGTTCTGGTTGAAACACGGGCTTGGCAAGGACCTGGACGTCCGGGTCTATTTTCTCCCTTGCCTCTTCCGTTATTTCTTCCTGCACTAGCAGTATAATTTTGGACGGATTGAAGCCATGGCCATTTATTAACCGCTTGACAGTCTCCGGCCCATCCAGACCGGGCATTTTTGAATCCAGTATGCACACGTCGAAGGGAGCTTTTACTGATTGCGCGGCCAGAACCATATCGATTGCATCCTGGCCGGAGGCGCAAACCTCGGTCTTCAAATTCCAGAAATCCAGCATCCTGTGGATTATCCTCCGGCTATTGTCGTTATCATCAGCGGCCAAAACCCTTAGCCTTGGCAGGGGCGCGGGGAGATGCCCGGCGGTCTCATCCTGTCTATCCGCCTGGATTTTGCAGTTCAGCGTGAAATTGAAGGAGCTCCCTATTCCTTCCTCGCTTTCCACCCATATCCTGCCCCCCATCAGTTCCACCAATTGCCTGGAAATGGTGGCGCCAAGCCCGGCGCCTCCATATCTGCGGGTGGATGAGCCGTCCGCTTGCCTGAAGCTCTCAAAGACAATCTCCTGGTCCACCTTGGAAATGCCGATGCCTGTGTCACGCACGGAAAAAAACATATTGGAAGAATCCATGGTCCGCTCTTCCAGCGTGATCAATAATGAAATTTCTCCAGCCTTGGTGAATTTGATGGCGTTTTCCAAAAGGTTTATCAATACCTGCATGAGACGGCTTGGGTCCCCCCTGAGGGCCACGGGCGTGTCCGGGCTGATATAAACCAGGAATTCCAGGCCCTTTTTATGGGCCTTCCAGGCCAGCGGCCGTAAATTGCTCTCCAGAACGTCGATTAAATCAAAACTTACCAATTCCAGTTTCATATCGCCTGATTCGACTTTGATAAGATCCAGAATTCCGTCCACGAGTTTCAGCAAATTCTTCCCGGCCTGGTTGACCCTTTCCATGTAATCCTTCTGTTCGGAGCTTGGTTTGCCGCCTAGTAAAAGCTGGGTAAAACCGATAATGGCCGTTAGTGGAGTGCGTAGTTCATGGCTCATGTTCGCCAAAAACTGGCTCTTGGTCTCATTCGCTATTTCAGATATCTTCTTGGCCCGCAATAATTCCTCATTGGTGGCCGCCAACTCCTTGTAGCTTCTTTTAAGGCTCAGATGGCTGGCATTGAGGTCCTCCTCCCTCTCCCTCAGGGAGACGACCATTTTGTTGAAGACCATGGCCAACCTGCTGATTTCCTTTCCCCCTTCAATGTCTATTCTATAGGCCAAGTCTCCCCCGGCAACGGCCTCCGACCCTTGCACAAGTTTTTCAATGGGCCTCGTTATTCCCTTGGTGAAAAGATAGTCCGCCAATAATCTGAGAACAATCACTATCAGCGTGGCCAGGATGATGAAATAAACCATTTTCTCCAATTTGGCCTTGAGCTTGGCGGAGCTGAAAGCGACGGACATGCGGCCTATCTTTTCCGGTTTTCCGGCCAGCGCCGGCGCCATCATGTCTTCTGTTATTTTGGCGGGTTCCAACTCTATGTCATGTTCCACAACCTTCATGTCTTTCATGGCGGAGGAGGGCTCCATGCCCTTTCGCATAAGCAGCTCGCCCTTTTTGTCCCACACCGAAACGGACAAAACGTCCTGGAGTTTGAGCGCCCCTTTCAGTATCCTCTCGATTCCAGCCTTGTCTTCCAAAAGGACCATAAGTTCCAGTTCCCTGGCCAAGGCCCCGGAAATGGAGTCCGCCCTCAGATCGAACTCCGTCCAAACCGCCTTGTGATGGAAATAAAGGAGAAAGGACGAGATGGAGGCGACCACGAGGATGACCATCACCGTGGAAAAAAGCATCATGCGAAATTTGAGCGGCAGATTTTTCATAAAATTAATAAAAAAGGCTAATAAAGACTGAAGGCTGAAGACTAAAGGAATGAAAACTAAATCAAATTCAGCCTTTAGCCTTCAGCCTTAATCAGTTCCCTTCCCAAATATAGGCGTTGTTCGGCACTTCCAGCTTCAGCTTCGTCCCCACCCTTTGCATGACCTTTTCATTTAAAAGAACCTTTACGTTTTCCGGCGATTCCACGGGGATGGACGAAGGGGGGACCCCGTTTAAAATACGGTTCACAATCTTCCCGGCCTGCCTTCCGATGTCCTCATATTCGGTATAAAGGCAGAAAAGGGCGCCGGCTGTCACGGACCATTTATTGAACCCTATAACCGGGATATTGTTCTTAAGAGCCGGGAAAATGATGATCTCCTGAACAACCCTGGGAGAAGAGGCCACGACGGAATCAAACGCGAGCCAGAAGGCGTCTATCTCCGGCAGCATCCTTTCCATTGCGGACGGGATGTCCTTTGTGGAAGATATCCGCTCCTCGATCAGTTTAATTCCATGGCGGCCAAGGAGGGGCCTGATCTGGTCCAGAAATAGTTTGGTTTTCTCCTCTCCGTACAGGGTCCCTATCTTCCGCACCCCAGGCATGACCTCCATGAGTTTCCCTATTTGCTCCTCCTGCGAAATTTCCAGATTTATCCCGGTAATGTTGTTCCCTTCCATCTGATGGCTTTCGGAGTTGGAAACCATGGAAAAGACCACCGGAATTTCCCTGATATTGTTGCCGGCCAGGTAAGTCGCCTCCGCGCCCAAGGTGAAGATGGCGTCCGGCTTCCGGGATTTGATCTTCTTGAGGATCAACATCCCCTTTTCCTGGCTCGAGCCCATATCGTTTTCCGCTACGCCGGCCTTGACCGACTCCGAGAAACCTTTAACCATGAGGGTATAGGGCGGGGTGTCCTTGCTTTTGATAACGTCCACCTCGGCGGCGTATGAGCTGTTCGCTGCGACGAGAAGGAACGCCAGGAGGAAGAACCGCGGCGAGGAGAATAAGGTGAACGCCTTTCGGAAAGGGCAGGATACAAGGGGGACTATTGCTGTGGTTTTTTTATTCACGGGAATATTATACTCCGATAGCATTGGAATTTCCATTTTGTTCGTTTATAAATCAACGAGATGCTAAATATTGAAGAGAGAAAGACTGAACATTGAACATTGAACGTCCAACATCGAAGTAGGGAAAAAAGGAGTGCGTCATGTGCCATGCGTCATGCGTCACGAGCGCACAACTCACCGCCCATGACTCATGGCATACTTCGACGTTCGATGTTCAATTCTTTAAAGCCCGCCCGAAGAGCGTTAAGTCCTCCGACCCCGCCGCCTTTCAAAAATAATCCTCCAGGGCCTTGGCTCTGAAGAAAAGCGGGGGAACTTCCCCTCTGTCGATTCGGACATCCAGCACCGCCGGTTTTCCCGATGCGAAAATATTATCCATCATCTTCCTGTTTATTTCGCCAGGTTTAGTGATTTTAATTCCCTGGGCGCCCAATCCCCTGGCTATTCTTAAAAAGTCCACCCTCTTGAATTCAGCCCCTGTATTATAGGGAAGCCCCAAAAGCCTTCTCGCGTGGGAGACCATCCCCAGCCCGGAATTATTTTCCACTATCCAGACCACCTGCTTTTTGTAATTGACCGCGGTGGCTATCTCCATTCCGTTCATGAGAAATCCCCCGTCCCCCACGATGGCGGCTCTTTTTTTTCTCGAAGGCGTCCCGTTCCTTTTTCGGAAGAAGGTTGAGCTGATTCCGCAATTCAAGGGCAAGCGCCTGGAGGATGGCCTTGGCGTCCCCGGCCAGTCCCACTTCAAAGAGATAGTTCTTGCCGAACTCATAAGGGTCGATATCCACCTGGATCAATGCCTTCCCGGGACTGAGCCGGTCGTCCCAGGCGTAGGTCCCCCACTCGTTGAAGCTCGTCCCGACGGCCAGGAGTACGTCCACCTTCGAGGCGGAAGCCCCGGAATTCAACAGGTAGTCAGAGGCGCGGGGAGAGCCCGCCAAGCCGAAGACGCCCAGGGAGAGAGGATGGTCTTCCGGGAAGGCCCCCTTGGCCTTGGGGGTGGTGGCAACCGGGAGGGGAAGGATTCCGGTAAGACCCGCAGCCTCTGCCGCCGCCCCGGAGAGGAGGGTCCCATTGCCCAGGAGCATGGCCGGATTTCGCGCGTTGCGGAGAAGTTCAGCGGCGGTCTCCAGGGCTTCCCTGTCGAAACTCTTGGATTGAGGCTGGAAGCTCACGGCGGGATGGGATTTTCCCCCCGCCTCTTTTTCCATGAGGTCCACCGGGATATTAAGGTGCGCCGGCCCTCTCCTGCCGCTCAAGGCGTGCCTGAGCGTCTGCCTGAACATGTCCCCGGCCTTTTCCGGATTTATTACCATCGCGCTGCTCTTGGTGAAATAGCGGAACAAATCCACAATGTTCACCCCATGGGCGGTGGATTCCTGCAAGGCCCCCTTCCCGAAAGAGGAGGTGGAAACCTGGGCTGTCATGACAAGGACCGGTATGGAGTCGGCAAAGGAGGAGGCGATCCCCGTGATCAAGTTGGTGGAACCCGGTCCGGTGGTTCCCCAGCAAACGCCCAATTTTCCGCCGACCCTTGCGTAGCCGTCGGCCATGAAGGCCGCGCCCTGCTCATGCTTGGTGAGGATGATCCTTAGCTTGCCGTCTTCCGTTTCCCCTTGATTGCTCTTATGGACCGCCTTATACAGGGGCTCAAGCGCAGCCCCGGGGATGCTGAAAACATGCCTTACCCCCAGTTGCTTCAAATATTTGATGAAGAGTTCCGCGACGGTCATTGGCCCTGCTCCTTTCTTTCCAGTATCTTTAAGGCCGCTTCCCTGGCCAGGGAGGATACACGGACGCCGCAAGCGGCGGCCTCCTGGTTCACGGCGGATATTACGCCGGAGTCGTAAGTGTCCATGCCGTCCCCGATCCTAGCGCTGAAGGCGTCCACAGTCGCCGCCGGAAGGCCCGCCTCGCTGAACACGGCAAGAGCGGCCATGCCCGCGTCCTCTTTTCCTTTCCCTGCGTCGTTGAATATGGCCCCGCCTGGACTGAACTTAAGCATGTGTTTCGCGGCGGACGCCCCCCCGTGTGAGCCGCAGACTATGATATCCCCTTGGTAACATTCCTCCATAAAGCTTGCGGAATCCATGGCAATGATACGGCGCCGCTTTCCAAGCAGGATTGTCTTGGCCATTTCACCACCTCATGACAATAGCGCC
>JACRGO010000050.1 GCA_016212295.1 Nitrospinota bacterium
ATAAATCATCGAAGCCAACGACGATGCCGACCTCTCAGAGATGGAGAAAGCCTCTATGCAGGATTGCGTAGAATGGGCTATGAACCTCTTTGATACCAGCAGAATCGGGCTTTCCTGTGCATGCCTTGCGACTAGAATAACGGGTGAGCCGTATTAGTGGAAATCTCTGTCTACGGTTCGACGAGGACCCCGGGATTAAACCCCCGGGGTTACTCTACTGCGATTGATACAAGATATTAAAGGTTTTTTTTTGTTCAATGTCAAAAATCCTGGAGGTAAACCTATGTTCGATCGAATAACATTTGATCAGGAAATAATGGGAGGACGGGCCTGTATCCGTGGAATGCGCGTCACGGTTTCCATCATTGTGAATCAGATCGCGCATGGCGCGGCATTTGATGAAATCCTGGAAGGCTATCCCGACCTTGAAAAAGAGGATATTGAGCAGGCCTTGGAGTATGCAGCCTGGTTGGCCCGGGAAGAAGTTCATTATTCATAACACCCGAAGGTTTAACGTAATTAAGCGCCTTTCTTCCGTACTTCAAGATTCCAAGGAAGCCCTTGATAAAGGCGTTGTGATTGTAGTTGAAGAATCCCGCCATCGGGTCAGATATTTTCCTATTGGCGGCGAGAAGCAAATGTGAATCAGGTAAAAAGCGCTAACAAATGAACATCATCAATCTTGCCCGCGACAACCCCCTTTATCCACCCAACCTGATGAAGGTCCCTGGCTACTATGTCCCGGATAATATTGAGGCCATCGGCGGCCTGAGAATTCTTGAATCCCCAAAAATCGCGCTGTTTTGCTCCATCAAATGTCCTGGAGAAATGATCCTCAAGGCTTATGATCTGGCCCATGCCCTTTGCGCGACCGGCGCGTCGGTTGTCAGTGGTTTTCACTCCCCCATGGAAAAGGAGGTTTTGAATGTCCTTTTCCGCTCCCGGAATCCCGCCATTATATGTCCTGCCAGAAGTATTGAAGGAATGCGCCAGCCAAAAGAATATCAAAGGCCCATTGAAGAAGGGTGTCTGCTTCTTTTGTCCCCTTTTGAAAAAAAGATAAAGCGCGCCACGGTCCAGACCACCATAGTCCGCAACAGGTTCGCGGCCGCCCTGGCCGATAGAATATTGATCGCCCATGCCTCAGAGGATGGCAAGATGGAGGCATTTTGCCGGGAAATCCTTGAGTGGGGCAAACCGGTCTTTACACTGGAAAGCGATTACAATAAACGGTTGATTGCCATGGGCGTGAAAAAATTCAGCCAGGAAATATTAAAATTTCAAGACTTCAACCGGCAGGAAATGAACCGCGGAGGCACAGAGACGCGGAGATTTTTGTAAAAGGCGAGCAGTTTTTATTTTTTTCTCAGCGCCTCCGCGATCTCCGCGGTGAAAAAATTTTTAAATTTTAAACATCTTTGGTCAGTTCTTGGATTATTTATTCTTTCGATATGGAGGCGGGTCCATTACCATTTGGGGGACCGCCGCAGGGTCTGGGGAGTCCTGGAACCATCCGATCATGGAGTTAGGGCCTGAGGGAGAGGCGATAGGGGCCTTTCCGTCCAGATAGAATTTATACTCGTACGTGAAGAGGAAGGACTTTTCCCTACCATCCCTTGGGACAATGATTTCGAATTCATCGGATTCGTTGATCTCCAGGTCCATCAAGGGCTGAAGTTTAGTGTTGAGCCGTTTTTCTTCCGGGTCCAATCCGGTAATGGATAGTCTCACCGATTCGAATTTAAATCCGTTGATATTTTTCACCATTCCTCTTATGGTTATTTCCTTTTCCCTGGAGAGGTCATATTCCCACTTGAAAAGTAAATGTCTGTCTTGAAAAGTCTTAACCCCCTCTTTTTGCTCACCGTATGCGCGCGGGGAGTTCCACGCGAAAAGGGAATAGAGGCAAAATGCGAAAATCAAAATGGTTTTTCGAGGGGGCCGCATAGTCATTCCTCCAGTATTAGTCATTGGTCATTTGTCATTGATAAGCAGGAAGACGGCCTAATGACCAATGACTAATGGCCTCGCCCGCAGGGCGATAAATTCTTGTTGCGCTGATGCCGCTTTAGGATTTATATTATACCATGGAACATGGCGCGGCTTCGCCGCAACCAAATTTAAAGTGCCTAAAGTGAACTAAGCTTTAGCTAACTTTAGTCACTCGCACTGCAATCTCGTTGATTTTAAAAGAAAAAATTTGAAATTCCGATGCAATCAGGGGAACCAGCCATGGCGGAACAAAAGCCAAGAATAGATTTGAGCCAGTTGAAGCTTTCCACGCAGGACATAAGGGAGATGATCTCTTACGTCCTTTTTTACGGTGAGAAGAAAAAGTTTTTTGAATTACTGGAAAGCAGGATGTATGAAACGGACAGGATGTCGGAAAACGCCAAACTGTTGGACCTTGCCCAGCATAAAATAGAGCAGAACAAAATCCGCGAATTATCCAAAATCGACTGCTCCATCCTCTTCAAATACCTTGTAACCAGCCTTGGAAATAAATTTTTCGATACATTTGCCAGCGTGGTGGAAAATCAATTGAAAAAGAGCTTGTCCGTGCTCAGGACCGGCATAATTTCCCGCGACGTTTCCATGGAATTGGAGGAACTGGAGTCATCCAAAATCAGCAAGTACCTCAAGCAACTAAACAAGGAGATGCTGCTGAAGTGGGTTTTTTTCCTTGACAACCTTCCCATGGTTTCCAAGGACGAAACCGAGGAAACGGAAGTCAGGGAAGCCACGGAGCGCATTGTTGAATGCTTTACCAAGGCCACTGTCCGGGAAGAAAATCTGAAGGCAAAGGATTGGAAAATACTGAAGAATTGCGTGAGATATTTTGGGGCCGCGGAATTTTTTAAAAAGGAAAGCGAGTTGCCGCAAAGCACCTACCACGGGATTATACCCTATTCAGTGGACAGTTTGATCCTGGGATTGAGCAAGGGCGCCAGGGAAGCATTTATAAGAAAGAGCGTGGAGGAAAGGCTGTCCGTCTCCAGGCCCCCGGTGTTAAAAAGGGAACAGTTGAAACCCTTCCTTCTCGATGGGCAAAGGAACAGCGAGATTCTGAAGGCGCTGGAGAATTATTTTAAGAACCTTGACAAGGACATCAAGAGAAGGAGGCGTTCTCTTCGGATATTCAGCGTGTATTACAGCACCTTGGCGGAGGGAGTGAAGGGCTGCCGCGGAGGGGACGAAAAGATGCTGCAACCGGCCTTTCTCGATTCCATTTATTACGCCGTTAATTTCGAGGATTTCAGGAATTTGAATGAGGACGGGTTTGGAATCGATCTCCATACAAAAGGGAAATGGTTAAGAAAGACCGTGGCCCAACAGCTCGGCCTTAAAATGCATCCCCTGTTTTTGGGTCCAGTCCAGAACCTGCGCAAAGTGGTCCACGGCGGAGATGTGGAGGTCTATGTTCCTCTCCCAGGAGAGGTCCTGTACTATGATGGTGAAAGAGAGGATACGCCTGAAACAGACGAGGCAGTCCCGGAGGCGGAAACCAAAAGCGATATAAGCGTAAAATCCGGAGGCATGGAGGATTTTTCTTTAGGGACGGCGTTAGTGGCGGAGCCGGAAAGAGCTCCATTGGAAAGGCCATTGGTGAAGACGGCGCCGGCCAGGCATGTTGCTCCGGAAAAACATTGGGGGAATGAATTGGTCCCTCCTCCGCCCCTGGCGCCGGAATTAATCAAGGAAAACCGTAACAGCCATGTGCTGCCGATCGACACTGATAATATTTTGGTGGCCTTGGTGGGAAATAAACCGCCCGGCGTCTTCCACAAGGAAGACGAGGACTCATGAGGAAAGCACTTTTCTTATGGTGGACTTCAGTTCATTAAGGTCTGCTGACTTGACCACATAAGCCTCGGAGGCCCATGTCCTGAAATCCTGCTTGAAACTCCCGTAGGCGGAGCAAATGATGATCTTGGCCTTTGTGTTTTTTTCCTTCAAACGCCTCAGGAACTCTATCCCGTCCATTCCTGGCATTTTGATATCCAATGTTATGAGGTCCGGCTTGAAGGTTTCGATTTTCCCGGCGGCGTCCTCGGCGTTGGCCGCGACCTCCACCTCGTAGCCTTCTTCCACAAGCTCTTCCTTGAAAAGGAGCCGGATGTTTTCCTCGTCATCCACAACCAGTATTCTGTTTCCCATTTATTTAGTCTCGCAAGGTAAAATCAACGTTAATATTAAACCAGTTCCCGCTAGATTTTCAACCCCTATCTTTCCTTTATGGTTTTCCACTATCTTTTTAACAAGCGGCAGTCCTATTCCGGTGCCGTATTTTTTAGTTGTGAAAAAAGGGTTGAACATGTTTTTTGCCGTGTCCTCGGACATGCCGCCTCCCGTGTCGGCGAATTTTAAAATGACGTGTCCGTCGTCCCTGAATGTGGAAATTTTCAGTTCCCCGCCCGCCTCCGCCATGCTTTCAATGGCGTTGGAAACGAGATTGGAGACCACCTGTTTCATTTGGTTCGGGTCGAAATAGGTATCCGGAACGTCATTGCCTAAATTGCAAATTAACCTGATATTGTTTTCCTCAATGTCCTCCTTCATCAGGTGGATGATGTCCTCTATGGCCTTATTGAGGTTTCCCGGTGAGAATACCGGCTCGATTTTTTTGGAGTAGTTCAAGACGTTGCTGAGAAGCAATTCCAGCCTTGCCACTTCATCCACGATGATCCTGGCGTACTTCCTGGAAGGGCTTTCCTTCTCCAGCTTGTGAAACAGCCGCCGCGCGAAGCCGCCTATGGGCACCAACGGGTTTTTTATTTCATGGGCTATTTCAGCGCTGAGTTCCCCAAGCACGGCGAAATGCTCCGAATCGCTCAGCCTTTTTTGGGTCAGGAAAAGGTCCTTGTTAACTTCTTCCAGCTTGGTGAATATGGAGGAATTTTGGATGGCCCAGCCCGCCTGGGACCCGAAATGGGAGAGAAACTGAAGGTCGCTGTCTGTTATGGGGGCGCCGGAGTATAAATTGTCCACTAGTATTACGCCCAATGCCTTTTCGCCCGCCATTAAAGGCGCCGTTGCGAAACTACGGCAGCCAAGTTTTACTAAAAGATCCTTTTTTACGTATTTATCATTCGCGGCGTTTTTTACGTTGAAGGGCTTTTTTTCCGCGATGGTCCTGGACAAAATGCATTCGGCTGGATTCACCGGGAACCTCAATGATTTAGCCAGATCATTGAAATACGATTTTTTTTTCAAAGGTTCTTCGGCGTTTTGGATAAGCCACTCCGAGAGGTCCGGTTTCTTTTGTCTGGAAACTCTTTCCCATATTTCTCCCGCTTCCCTGGCGGAATCCGGGCCCACGCCCATCATTCCCTGCAGCATGGAGCCGTCATCGTTCAAAAGAAGAAGGATAGCGCGATTGAAGCCGAGGCCGTCTCCCACCGTAACAGCGTTAAGGGCCATCCTCAGGCATTTATCCAGGTTCATCATGTTTGTCCCCATGGCCTGTGTCGCTTCGTACAGGATATTCAACTCCCGAAGATGGCTCAGGCTCTTTTCGTTTAAATTTTTAAGCCTGTCGTGTGTCAAGGCATTGTCTATGGCCAAGCCGGCCTGGCTGGCCAGGAGGGCCAGGAGCCTCATCTCGCTTTCGGAATAGTGGGATATCCTGGAATGGGGTTTTTCCCGGTAAACGCTGAGCATCCCTAATAAATTGGACTGGGAAAGCAGGGGGAAGCAACAATATTTTCCCCGGATTTCCTCATCCAGGGAACAAGTTATTTTAGGCTTCAGGCCGGAGATTACTGGAAGAATGCTAGACACATCAACACGGCAGCCATGGCCTGAAACATTATGGTCCGGCCCGCAAATATCGAAATGCTGCTTCATTTGCGAATCGGCGTCCGGGCCGGCGGAGCATTTTTTAATGAATTCGCCGCTGCTTTCATCCCGCAGCCATAGAGCGGAACAGTCGGCCTGGATAATTTCACGGCAGCCTTGGGTAATGGCATTGATAAGCTCAGGGACCGTGAGAATAGAGCTGATTTTCCTGCCGGTTTCCTGAATCAGGGACAACTCCCTAAGCGAGCCGGCGTTTTTCTCGTAAAGATAGGAAATTTTTATGATCCCGGAAAGCTGTCCCGCGAGGGTTTCCAGTGTCTGAATTTCAACTGGCGAAAAATCCCGTTGGTCTTTTGTATGAACGTTGATTACCCCGATGCATTCGCCGTCGGACAAGATGGGGGTGGAAATGATTGATTGAAATTGCTCCTCGCCGGTTATTGGAAGATAAACATATTTGGGATGGGAAGGGGCATTGCGGGTAAAAATGGTTTTTTTTTCAGCCACCGCGGTTCCGGTGATCCCCTCTCCTACCTTCAATTTTACCTGGTCCACGGAATCGGGATGGAGCCCCTTGCTGGCCTTGAGGACCAGTCCGGAGAAATCGTCAAGCAAGAACACGGAACAGCAATCAGCTTGCAATTTTTCCGAGACGAGGTTCACGATCATTTGAAGGCGCTGCTTCAGGTCAGGGGAGGAATTGGCTATCTTGCACACGCCCCTGATCAGATCGAGTTTATCTTCAAGAACTTGCCCCAAAGCTTCCATGGCCGTTTTCATGTCCCAGGAAAATTTTTATTATATCATAGCGCGGCGTGGGCGCAACCAAAGGGAAAGTAAAATTCCAAATTACAAATAACAAATCTCAGATAAATTACAATTACTGAATGTACAAAGTAATTCAGCAATTCTCGGTGAAAAAGTGAGATTGCCACGGCGCTGAAAGGCGCGCATCGCAATGACATCACGAAAACTATTTTTGTCATTGCGAGCGAAGCGAAGCAATCTCAAGCCCATGCCAATTCACCGAGAATTGCTGAAAGTAATTCCATTTCCTTGTTTGTTTTTTGTAATTTTGGTTATTGAGATTTATTTGTTATTTGACAATTGAGATTTGTAGTTTAATGCGATTTATAAGGCGAAGGGTGAAGGGTGAAGGGTGAAGGGAGAACGAAAGGCAAAAGGCAAAGGAAATAGGGGGATTGGGTTTTCCTTTCACCCTTCGCCCTTCGCCTTCCACCCTATTTCAGATTCTAATACCGGTAATGGTCCGGTTTGTAAGGCCCATCAGCGGAAATACCTAGATAAGCCGCTTGTTTCTTGGTAAGCCTGGTAAGTTTCACTCCCAGTTTTCCCAAGTGCAGGCGCGCCACCTTTTCATCCAGGATCTTGGGGAGGACGTGGACGCCAAGGGGGTATTTTTGCGGTTCGGTCCAAAGAGCGATCTGGGCTATAACTTGGTTGGCGAAGGATGTGCTCATTACAAAGGAAGGGTGGCCGGTGGCGCAGCCAAGGTTTACAAGCCTGCCCCTGGCCAAAACGATAAGGGTCTTTCCGTCAGGATATATGAACTGGTCCACCTGGGGCTTTACGTTCACTTCCTTTATATCGCCACGTTTTTCCAGATAAGCGATCTCTATTTCCAGGTCGAAGTGCCCGATATTGCAAAGGATGGCCTGGTGCTTCATCCGGTCCATGTGCTCGGCGCGGACTACGTCCCTGCAGCCGGTGGCCGTGACGAAGATGTCGCCGGCTGGAGCCGCGTCTTCCATTGTGGTGACCTCGTAGCCTTCCATTGCCGCCTGAAGGGCTATGATGGGGTCTATTTCCGTTATCAACACCCTTGCGCCAAGTCCCCTCATGGCTTGGGCGCAACCCTTGCCGACGTCTCCGTACCCGCAAACCACCACTACCTTTCCAGCAACCATTATATCAGTGGCCCTCTTGATGCCGTCACCCAAGGACTCCCTGCATCCGTACAAATTGTCGAATTTTGATTTGGTCACGGAGTCGTTCACGTTAATAGCCGGTATTTTTAACTCACCCTTCTCCGCCATTTGATAAAGCCGGTGGACGCCGGTGGTGGTTTCTTCCGATACGCCCTTGATGTCCCTTAGAAGCCGTGGAAATTTTTTGTGAACCATGAGGGTCAGGTCGCCGCCATCATCCAGAAGCATGTTAGGCCCCTTCCCTCCGCCAAAGTCGAGCGTCTGCACAATGCACCAATCGTATTCTTCCTCTGTCTCGTTCTTCCAGGCAAAGACCGGTATTTTCGCCGCCGCTATGGCCGCGGCCGCGTGGTCCTGGGTTGAGAAGATGTTGCAACTGGACCAGCGGACTTCCGCCCCGAGGTGGATCAGGGTCTCAATGAGAACGGCGGTCTGTATGGTCATGTGCAGGCATCCGGCGATTCGGGCCCCCTTCAAGGGTTTGGACCTCCCATATTCCTTGCGCAGGGCCATAAGGCCCGGCATCTCCGTCTCGGCCATGATGATTTCCTTCCTGCCCCATTCAGCCAAACCTATATCCGCTACCTTATAATCTGTAAAGTTTCCCATGTTTTTCTTAGTCGCGAGTTTATGCATCTTGGTTCCTTCTCCTGGTTTAAAAATGGTGGCGGTGCAGGGACTTGAACCCCGGACACTACGGATATGAGCCGTATGCTCTAACCAGCTGAGCTACACCGCCTGTATTATTCAGAATTTTTCATTTTAGAGAAAATAGAGATGGAAATCAAGATAACCCGGCCTGAATTTAATAATAGCGGAATTTTGGTCGTATCCAGGCTTCGAGATGTCTTCCGTTTCCGGGTGGTGCCTTGCGGGGAGGAAAAGGTTGTTTCAAGGGTTTTCCTTTGCTAAGCTAAGACATTGTTTCCTTTGATTTTTAAGTTCATGGAAAAAGAAAAAATCTGCCTGTATGAAGGCCATTATAATAACCTCTCGGATATCTGCGGACACGAGAAGGAAAATGGTTATATCCTGGCCGCCATTGCCTCGGACAATGCCAGGAAGATCATAAAAAATCTGTTGGTCAAAAGCGATATTCTCGTATACGAAACCGGAGACTTCCGGAAAACAATGGAGGCGCTAAAGGACCCTTCCCTTGCGGCCCACCATTTAAAAGCCAATATCCGCGGCTGCCTTTGCGCTATCCTTGAGGAAAAACCTGGTGAATTTCCGGGAATAAGCCTGCTCCAGGAAATCCGAGCGGATAAAGACATGGAAAGCCTTATCGTGATAATAATTTCCGGGGAGAGTGAATCCGGGGATATTGGCTTTGCCTCAGAGGCCGGGGCCAATGGCTATATTACCATCGCCGAAGGGATAGTTCCGAAGGTCATTGAAAGAAAACTGCTGAAAGCGGTGAATGACAGGGCCGATCCGCCTCAATACGTGCAACTTATCAGGGCCGGGGAGGCGTTACTGGAGCAAAAGGACGCGGAAAAAGCCCTTCAATGCTACAACGGCGCCTTGGAATCCTATCAAAAAATGGCGGTGGGGAAAATAAGCCATTTAGCAAATGAGGAGCTTAAAACAGGGTTGCTTAGCGCGGGTGACCGCAGGGCAAACGCCGAAAGGACGGTTCAAAAGGCCAGGGAATACCTGGAAAAAAAAGATTATGAAAAAAGCATTGAAAAGTTTGAATGGGCGTTGGATTATCTTGGACTGTCCGTGAAATTAAGGGAATTCAAAAGCAACAAGAGTTCCAGTCTGGCCAGGATTTTTATTCATATAGGCAATGCCTTGGAACAAAAGGGTGATTCAAAAGCGGCGGAGAATTATTATAGGCAGGCGGCGGATATTAACCCTATTTCCCTGAAGGCTTGCCTTGAGATGCTCCACGTTTGCGAAAAAAAGGGAGACAAGGAGGGAATTTTAAAATACTTGAAGCAGGTCAACAGCATCAATCCTCATAACGGAGAGCGCCAACAGAAATTCGGCGAGTTATGTCTGACAATAGGCGACTCGGAGGACGCCAGGATGGCCTTTGACCAAGCCATACATGAAGATACTGGAAGTATCAGGAGAATATCCCGAATATGCCTGAACGCCGAGAATACCGCCCTAGCTTCCTATTTCCTGGACAAGGCGGTCAAGAAAAGCAGGGCGCTGGGCGCGGACACTGATTTTGTCCAGGATATTGTCGACCAGTATAATGAACTTGGCAGGCAGCTCAGGCTGGAAGAAAAATACAACCAGGCAATAGTGGAATACGATAGGGCCCTTAACGTTGCCGCTGATGACGCCAGGCTGATCTTCAATAAGGGCAGGGCCTTCTTTGAATGGGGTAAAACGGACAAGGGCAAGACCCTGGAATCCAAGCAATGGCTGGTAAGGGCGGCTGAGATCTATTTGAAAAAAGGAGAAAGAGACGAAGAGCTTGAGAAAGGATTGGATACTTATTTGGAAAAATTCGGCGGTTCGCTTGCCCAAATGCGCGGTAAATGAGAAAAAATAATTTTGACATTTTTTTAATTGCTTGATATATTAATGGTAAATCTGTTGAAGAGGGATAGAAAAATAGGTCTCACATTAATTTTTTGAAAGGGACAAAAATGTCATCATTAAGCATGATAGGAGGAACCGGCATAGATTTAGGAATGTCCGCCGCAAGCTCTCAGACCGCGCCTCCCAACGGCGTGGCCGGAACGGTGAATGCCCCTCAAGACACGGGAAATATAGCCCCATCACAAGGCAACATCAGTCCTGGGACCCCTTCCCAAACCAGTGATCTGGGAGGCGGTTCTCCAGGGGCCGTGGCTGATTCGAGAGGTTCGGTCAGTCCCGCTTCAAGTCCTTCGGGCAGCGGCAGTTCACCGGCGGCAGCGGCCGCGAGCGTGGAAACAGGGTCGGGTGCGACGGTTAGTTTTAACGCTTGATTTCCGTTTCCAGAATCTCTTTTAGTTTTTGAGGAGTATTTTTCCCGGGATCCTCTAAAACCATTTCCAGAAGGGATTTTAGAATTTCTCCCACCTTTTTGCCCTGCCTGATTCCTAGTATAGCGATCACTTGGCTCCCATTGATGGCAAGGTCAGAGACCTTCCTTGCCTCCTTTTTGGTTTTTATCCCTTCGATTCTTTTTCTAAGGCCCTCCAGTTGTGAGTGGCCGCGCCTTCCCTTGCCCAAGGCTTTCTTGTCCGCCTCATAAAGAAGAAAAAAATCCTCAAGTTGATTCTCTCCCAATCTGGCCAACAGTCTTTTTACGGCGCAGTTCTTCCATTCCTCCCGATAATCCAGCATGTGATGTCTGACGAGATGGGTAATTCGTTTCCTTTCCACATTGCTGAATCGAAATCTCCGTAAAAAGGAGCCGGCTATTTTTTCCCCCTCTTCCGCGTGTCCGAAGAACCGGAATTCCCCCTTTATTTTCGTTCTTGTATAAGGTTTGCCTATATCATGCAGCAGGCCCGCCAGCCGCAATATGGGGTCCGGCGGAAGGAAATCCATGGTAAGAAGGCTGTGCTTGTAAACATCGAAGGCGTGAAATTTCTCCCTCTGTTTCATCCTGTGTCCCTTGAGTATTTCCGGAAAGATAACGGCCAAAAGCCCGGTTTTGCGCATCATGTCAATGCCTATTGATGGTTTGGCGGATTTCAGGATTTTAAGCAACTCATTCCTGATCCGCTCCGGAGCCATGCGGTTCAGGGCGAGAGTGAAATCCGGAATCCTTTTTAAAGTGTCCCTGTGGACACGGAAGCCTAATTCCGAGGCGAGGCGAAGGGCTCGCAAGGCCCTTAAAGGATCTTCACTGAACCGCTCTATTGGGTCTCCAACGGCGCGAATGGCCTTTTTCCCCATATCCTTTTCTCCCCCGAAAGGATCGATAAGATTTCCCTTGGCCGGATCGAAGGCAAGCGCATTGATTGTGAAATCGCGATGGGACAAATCTTCAATTATGGTTTCGCCCCTTTTGTCCTTAGCGGAGCGATATGAGGTCACCTCGTACTGCATCCGGTCATGGACTACCGTCATGGAGCCATGGTTTTTGCCGAGTGGAATGGTTTTTTTAAAAAGTTTGGAAATTCCCACGGAGGGGGCGTTTGTTGCTATGTCCCAGTCCCGGACGTTTTTCCTGAGCAAAATGTCACGAAGGCATCCTCCAACGAGAAAGGCTTCGTATCCCGCTTCGCGCAGTTTTTCCAGGATAAACATCGGGCCTGGAGGCAATTTAAAACGATTCAATATTTTCTCTGCTTTGGAAGGCACGGCAAATGGGGAAAAAAATTTGAGATTTGAGATTTTGGATTTGGCAAATAGTCAATTGTCATTGGTCATTGATAAGCAGGAAGACGCCCCTATGACTAATGACCAATGAGGCTGTAAGCTCATGCTCTGAGACTTTCATATTTTCTGATAAGGGCGTCTATCTCTCCCTCAGAGGCGAAACTATAAATATTTTGTCCCCCAAGGATCAAATGGTCATGAAGGGTGATCCCAAGGGGCCTGGCGGCGAAGAGGATGTCCCTTGTGATGGACCTGTCCTGCGGCGAGGGTTGGGGATTTCCGCCGGGATGGTTGTGGAAGCATATAAGGCTCGCGGCATGGCGCTTCAGGGCAAGCTCTATAATCTGCCTGGGATAAACAGTGGCCGCGTTTACGATTCCCTGCTGAAGGGTTTCAATGGCGATAACGCCGTTGGAGGAATTCAGAAAAGCCGCCTTGAACTCCTCATGCTTCAGTCCCCCCATGGAAAGGCGTATGTACTCCGAGACGGCGCGGAAATTGTTGAAATAATCCATTTGCAGGACCTTTTCCTTAAGGAGCGCTTCTGCTATCCCTTGAACGAGGCGGATGAGCACAGCCGCGCTTTCTCCTATTTGCCTGGATTCCGTCAGTGAGTGAATCGGGGCGCTGAAGACGCCGGTGAGGGATTTGTATTTATTCAACAACTCCTTGGCCAGTGGCTTGCAATCCTTCCTGGGTATTCCGTAGGTTAGCAGCAATTCCACGATTTCATAGTCATGAAAACCAGTTATCCCGCTCTTTAAAAACCGTTCCCTGGTCCTTTTCCTGTGCCCTGATTGGTCGTCCATGTTTTATATTATTACGCGCAGTAATTTCCGTTTTCCGCACAATACGTCGAGATTTATTTTGGCTGCGGCCATGCCGCTCTATGGTATCTCATCATTTTAATCCCTGTCCAGAACCCGAAAATGAATAAAAAATTATATGTGCTCCTTGAATCCAAGGCAAATGTTATCGAATTTAAAAATTTCCGGTACTCAGGATTTTGATCCATTAATTTTACGCGCCCTTGTAATTTATTCCAAGGATGAATATAATCTTTTTTTCGTTTCTTAAATATTATTACGTGCAGTAATTTCCGTTTTCCGCACAAGTTTTTCAACCGCTTCCTGGAGCGCACATGGCCGCAATCAAAAGAAATTTCTCTTGAAGCACTCGGCGCTGATTTTATTTCAAGCGGAAAACGTAAACTTCTGGATGTAATAATATCATCAATAGTTTTAAAACGTCGAAATTTATTTTGATTGCGGCCATGCCGCGCTATGATAGGAAAACAAACATGAAAATCCATGAATACCAAGCCAAGAACGTTTTAAAGAAGTATGGAGTCGCGGTCCCCAAGGGAAGGATCGCCTTTAATCCCCACGAGGCCGAGGAGGCCGCCAAGGAGTTGGGGGGGGCCGTGGTGGTGAAGGCCCAGATCCACGCGGGCGGCAGGGGAAAGGGCGGCGGCGTCAAACTCGCGAAATCGCCTGAAGAGGCAAATAAAAAGGCCCAGGAAATCCTCGGGATGCGGCTGGTCACCCACCAGACCGGCCCGGAGGGGAGGATAGTTAAGACCGTGCTCGTTGAAGAAGGCATGAACATCGAGAGGGAACTGTATTTGGGGATCGTGATCGACAGGGCCATATCCAGGACGGTGATCATGGCCAGCGAGGCCGGCGGAATGGACATAGAAGAGGTGGCCGCCTCCACCCCGGAGAAGATACTGAAGGAAAGCATAGACCCTGCAGTCGGCGTCATGCCCTATCAGGCAAGAAGGCTGGCCTTTGCCTTGAACCTGAAGCCGGAAATGCTCAGGACCGCGGTCCCCTTCATCATGAACCTTTACAAGGCGTTTGAACAGGAAGACTGTTCCTTGCTGGAGATCAACCCCCTGGTGGTGACCGTAGACGGCCGGCTCCTGGCCCTGGATGCTAAGATCAATTTCGACGACAACGCCTTTTACCGCCACAAGGAGACCACGGAATTACGCGACCTCGACGAGGAAGATCCCTTGGAAGTGGACGCCTCCAGGTACAATCTTAATTACATCAAATTGGACGGAAACATAGGGTGCATGGTGAACGGGGCCGGGTTGGCCATGGCCACAATGGACATCATAAAACTCTCCGGCGGCGAGCCCGCCAACTTCCTGGACGTGGGCGGCGGGGCCAACGCGGAGATGGTGGAGAACGCCTTTCGCATCCTCCTGTCAGATAAGCATGTCCAGGCGGTGCTGATCAATATCTTCGGAGGCATCCTGCGCTGCGACGTCCTGGCCGACTGGGTGGTTAAGGCCGCAAACAAGCTTAATGTGAAGGTCCCGGTTGTGGTGAGGATGGAAGGCACCAACGTCGACCAGGGCAAGCAAATCTTGAAGGAATCGGGGCTTAACTTCATTCTGGCGAACGGGATGAAGGACGCTGCTGAGCGGGTCGTGGCCTCCATAAGGAAATAGGCATAATTTTAATCCTTATAAAAGAATTTCGTAACATTTTAGCCTTTTGAAAAAAGTCTGTTTTAGATAAAGAAGGAACCACGAATGGACACGAATGAACACTAATTATTTTTAAAGGAAAAAGTCCACCAGCGCTCAGAGTTGGAATGGAAAAGAGTAGTTTTAACCTAAATTGAACGATTTTTAATAAAAAAATGCTCGTTGCAGGTTTGTAACCTGCAACGCCACTCCACTGGGAGTTATAATCCCGTTGTTTTAAAAGGCTGGGATTGCAAATCCGCAACCAGCATAAAATTCCCCTCCTTGGAGGGGTGGCGCGGAGCGCCGGGGTGGGTTATATCAATACTATTTTGAGACTTTCAGAGGAGAAACTTCGTGAGCGTTCTAGTCAATAAAGACACCAAGGTTATCGTCCAGGGAATCACAGGCCAGGAAGGGAGCTTCCACGCGAAGCAGTGCCTGGCTTACGGCACAAAGATCGTTGGAGGGGTGACCCCTGGGAAGGAAGGACAGTACATGGACGGCGTGCCGGTATTCAACACGGTTTCCAACGCCGTCCGTAAAACCGGCGCAACGGCAACTGTTATTTTCGTCCCGCCGCCCTTCGCTGGCGACGCTGTTCTCGAGGCCATGGACGCTGGAATTAAACTCATAGTCTGCATCACCGAGGGGATACCCACTTTCGACATGGTCAAGGTCTACAACCGCTTGAGGCAAAGCACCTCAAGGCTCATCGGCCCGAACTGCCCGGGCATCATCTCCCCTGGGAAGTGCAAGATCGGCATCATGCCCGGACACATACACAAAGAGGGAAGAGTAGGAGTGGTATCAAGGAGCGGGACATTGACCTATGAAGTGGTTGGGCAGCTCACCGGACTCGGCATCGGGCAGTCCACTTGCATAGGCATAGGCGGCGATCCGATCATCGGGACAAATTTCGTGGACGCGCTGGGGCTCTTTCAGGAGGACAGCGAAACGGACGCGATTTGCATGATCGGGGAAATCGGCGGGACCGCCGAAGAGGAGGCAGCGGCCTTCATTAAAAAGAACGTCACCAAGCCTGTTATAGGCTTCGTGGCCGGCCAGACCGCCCCTCCAGGCAGGAGAATGGGCCACGCAGGCGCCATCATCTCAGGCGGCAAGGGAACAGCGGAAGAAAAGATGAAGGCCATGAAGGACGCCGGAATCAAGGTTTGCAAAAGCCCCGCCGAGCTTGGGGAAACCATTAAGTCAGCGCTTTAAAATAGTTTCCAGGGGACAGTTGTCAGGGTTCGGCTATCCGGGAACATACGGCTTTACTTCAAGGCGCTGTGATAATTTGCTTTGCACTCAACCGTGCGGACATTTTTCAGAATATATTCCTTTTCCCGCATTCCACTGCACCCTGACAACTGCCCCGACGAGCTATTGAGCGGATTTTAGATTGTATGATTAAACTTTTTTTATCCCTCTCCATTTCTGTTTTCCTTTTCCTTTTTACCCATTCCCGTCCCGCATTGGGAGGGGAATGGGAGGCCCGGCAGCAGGAAATTCAAAGGCTCCAATCCTCCCTCGCCGGACGGCCCCATGACCCGGATCTGCTGTGGGAACTGGCGAGGAACTATTATAACCTCGGCAACCTGGAGACGGACAAGGAAAAGGGCCTGGACGCCTACAGGAAGTGCCGGGATTATTCCAAGAAGTCCTTGGCGATAAAGGAAAATTCCGCGCAGGCCCATTTTTGGCTAGGCCTCTGTTACGGGAAAGAGGCCGGCGTGGAGGGCGGGCTCAGCGGCCTTTCCTTTGCCGATAAGATTAAAAATGAGATGACGCGGGTCATAGAACTCGATCCCAATTACAGCAGTGCCGGCGGCCACAGGGCCTTGGGCAAGCTGTTTTCCAGGCTCCCCCGCATTGCAGGAGGCGACACGGACCAGGCCCAGCGCCATTTGGAGGAGGCTGTGCGTATCGCGCCAGACTTTTCCACCAACCATCTCTACCTGGCCGAGGTCTATCTTCAAAGGAAGAATTATGATCTCGCCTATAAGGAAATTGAAACCGTGATGAATCGTCCATTCGACTCGATGGACCCTGCCACCATCGCAGAGGAGAAGAAAAAGGCCAAGTCCCTCTTGATGGATATCCCCACCCCGATCAGAAAGAAACTCGCCACCGCCAAGGCGGAAAATAAATTTTTTTAAATCTCAAATGAAAAATCCAGGCAAGGGTTATCGCTGGGCTTGCGCTTGGAAGGCTTTCTTGACAACGATCTTCATTGGTGAAAAAATAGAGTCCTAAGCACTCTCCATCCGAACCAGTTTTATCTTAAAATCCTTCCGGTAAAACAGAATACACGCGCCTGTGGCTCAGTTGGATAGAGCAACGGACTTCTAATCCGTAGGTCGGGGGTTCGAATCCCTCCAGGCGCGCCATATTTTCAATGACTTACAACAAACCTCCAGCTTCTTTTTTTTCGAGTGTAGTCAAAATGTAGTCAAAATTCGCCGATTTTTCCAAAATATCCACCCCGTCCCGCAAAGATTCCGGGTAATGGTGGGCATACCTTTGGGTTGTTCCAATGTCCCTATGTCCAAGCAATTTGGATACCTTGTAGAGGTCTACCCCGGCTTGAGCCAGCCGCGTTGCAAAGGTGTGGCGAAGGCAATGAAAGGAAAAATCCTCTATTCCCGCTTTTTTTAAAGTCTGCCTGAAGACATTCCCTATTTTTGCAATGTCTCTTTTCTTCCCGGCCTCGTTAAAAAAGACAACCTTGGATTGAAGGCTTCGTACCTTCGACTTTTCCACCAGGATGGACATGGCACTCTTGTTAAGGGGAATGGTTCGCGGTTTCCCGTTCTTTGCAAACGCGCCTGGGATAGTCAAGGTTTGCCGGAAAAGATCAACCCAAGACCATTCCATTGAAAGAACCTCATTACAGCGCATTCCAGTGTGAAGATCAAAAAGAACGATACTTCGGAGCCATTGAGGACAATGAGATAAAAGCCTTTCCTCTTCCTCCCTGGTAAGCCATCGGTCCTTTTGGTTGTCTTCCTTTTCCTTAGAGACCTTGGACAATGGGTTTTCCTTTGCCCATCCCCACTCCTTGACCGCAAGACTGAAAGCCTTTGACAGCATCGCAAGTTCCCGGTTAATGGTAGCAGGCTTTTTTCCGGCTTCCCGCCTTTTCACTTTATATTGTGAAATAAGAAAGGGGTTTATTTCGGATATGGAATAATTTTCAAAAAAAGGCATAAGGCTATTTAGACATACCTTATAACGAATTCTCATTCCCTTTGACACCCTTGGCCCATGTTCCCTCATAAAGCGGTCCATGAAGTCTTTGAAACTTCTGGTTGTGAGTTTATCAAAGAACTTTCCCTCTGTAATATCCGCCCTGATCTTGGCCTCAATGGCCTGGGCCAATTTCCAGTCAGGCGTTTCCAGACTCTTTTGAATCTTCCTCCCGTTGTGTCGTATACAGGTCCACCAGACACCTTTTCGCCTAAACATAGACAATACCTCCCTTCCTGGCCTGATTGGTGTCTGAATGGCCGCTATCTGTTTTGGGATTATACCCCATTGCCTCGAACCCCTCCAAGTATTTTATTTGCCGTCCGATCCGCTTCACCAGGAATGCGCTTCAGGCTTGCCATTAAGGTGTCGATATCATTCAAGTCGAAGAGGACGCGCCGCCCTATCTTGATTGAGGGTATGCGGCCCAAGCTTGCCCACTCGTAAAGCGTCTTGACGGGCAGGCTCGTATATCCCGAAACTTCTTTTATATCGCAGTAACGCTTAGTCACATTCATTTTCTTTCTGTTCTTCCATCAATGCGTCCGCCTCTTCCAAGACACCTATATAGAAATTACCGTTTGTCCTCATTAAGCTTTTTCCTCATCCCCATCCACCCAGTCGGGATCATATAGAGGATGCTCAAGTAGCTTCGTGAGAGTATCACGCACCTCGTTGATATCGATTTGAACGCCGACGTTGATATTTTTTCCTTCGTCGCCATACATCCCCTCGACTTTCCAGGACTGGTCTAACGCTTTAAGTGATACATTAGGGTCCCGGTTCTCTATGTGGTTTCGGAGTTTTTGTAAACGATAACGGCGGTCCATGCCGCACTCCTCCAGCAATTCCGAAATGGCCACTTGCAAGGCGGGCTTTTGCATTAATTTGGCCCCCATCGCTTTGGCCGAATTCCTAGAGCCGCAATCAAAAGATTTCAGCGCGGCATTAGTTTGAGTTTCACCGGATGCCACTTCCAGGCAAAATTTTTGCTCTTTGACGGTCAGTGCTTCCAGGGAGGGAGGAAGTTCCGCCTGGAGCCGCTTTAGTTTTTTACATATTGCGGCACCACTTACATTAAAAAGCCGTGCAAGTTCCTTTTGATTGAAATTGCCAGACTCAAACATTTCCAAAAGCTTTGCGTCATTTATTATCCTTTTGCCCATTTGGTTTACTCCTTGACATGGTTAAATGGTTAAAGTGCCGGAATCGTTAATAACGGCGTGGTTTTTCGGGGTTAATTTTTGCTTAATGCCTTCTCTCTCCCTGGTAATTCTACAATCGAATTTGGACAGAATTTGAAATTTCTGATAGCACATTCTCCCGTATTTTTCCAGGATGGATAATGTGAGCCGCTCCGCATAGGCCCGGTTATCACAGAAGAGAACATGACAGCGATATTTAACACTCCAGGAAAGCAAGGTCTGGACTATGGATTCAGGCAAAGCCTTGCTCCTGTAGTGGCCATTGGCCAAATCGCTAAGGCTGGCTTCTATCACCAGGGCGAAGTAGTAAAGCCGGCTACCGCGCCTCATTTCAGCCTCAAAGCGTTCCCGGCCACTGGTGAGGCTCCCACAATGAGATCATCAACTGATTTGCGCTCTATGGCGATTTCAGGGCATCCAGCAAGGCCGTAATCCCCCACGTCCAGCTTTTCAACAACCGTCCGGTGTCCTGGGAAGGAGTAAGGCAATTGCTCACGGCTATCCACAAGG
>JACRGO010000051.1 GCA_016212295.1 Nitrospinota bacterium
ATCCCTTTTTCACCACGAAAGGGGAGGGGAAAGGGACCGGGCTTGGGTTGTCCATTGCCTACGGCATCATTGAGGCCCACGGCGGGACTATCAAGTTTGAAAGCAAGGAAGGCAAGGGAACCAAGTTTGCCGTTTTCCTTCCTTTAACCCGGCCAGGGGCCGGGGCCAAATAGGGCTTCCGCTATTAACTCCAGCCTGAAGGTTGGATGAGCTTGCGAGCAAACTCAATCGGTTATTAACTCCAGCCTTCAGGCTGGAGTGCACGAGTAAACCCAGTGGGCTTTAGCCCTGAATGGATATTTGAAAGTCATGGCTAAAGCCGGGTATTGGTTTCCGTTTTTCTCCGCCATGAATGGCGGAGTTATTAAAAACCAATATATCAGAGCATTCCTGCCTGTGCATGTCCCTGTCTGCGTGCGAACACGCACAGGCAGGCACGCCCAGGCAGGTGGATTAGGCAGGGCTGAACTATTACAAAAATTTTTAAATCCGGAAAGGGAAGCCAATGGAAAAAAAGACATTTACTGTTTTAATCGTTGATGATGAAGTTAAAATAACGGAGGTTTTGGGAAAGTTCATGAATATGGAAGGATATGACGTCCTTGTGGCAAATAACGGAAATGACGCCCTTAGTCTGGCAAAGGAGAGATATCCGGAGGTTGTCTTGCTTGATATGAGGATGCCGGGAATGGGGTCCATCGAAGTGTTAAAGCGTTTAAAGAAAATCAATGAAGATTGCGTCGTTATCATAGTTTCCGCGGTTGATGATATGGATATAGCCCTCTCGGTGGTCAAGGAAGGAGCAAACGAATTTATCCGGAAGCCGGTGAATCTGCAGGAACTCAAACTTTCCATCGAATCAAACCTGGAAAAGAGACGGCTGATTATCGAGAACCGGGTATATCAAAAAAGACTGGAGGAAAAAGTAGCGGAAAAAACAGCGGAACTCAGAGGGATGTATCTTGCCTTGAAAAAAACGAATTTAGAGATCGTCCGGGCATTAGCGGAGGCCATTGAGGCCAAGGACCCTTACACCAGGGGGCATTGCCATCGGGTCACGCAATTTTCCCTGAAACTTGGAAAGGAAGTCGGGTTGTCCGGGGAACAGCTTGAATCATTGGAATATGGCGGACTCCTTCATGATATCGGGAAAATAGGGATTCGGGGGGCGGTCCTTAATAAAGATGGAAAGCTTACGGATGAAGAGTACGACCATATTAAAACTCATCCCGCGATCGGCGACAGGATATTGGAGAACATAGATTTTCTGAAGGAACCGCGGCAGATTGTGAAAGGTCATCATGAACGCTTTGACGGCAAGGGATATCCGAATCAATTAGGCAAATGGCAAATGGACATTATGTCCCAAATTGTGTCCATCGCGGACGCCTATGACGCCATGACAAGTGATCGGCCTTATAGAAAAGGAATGTCCAGGGTGCGCGCCTTGGAGATAATGAAGGAAAATGAAGGGAGCCAATTTAACCAGGAACTGGCGGAGATATTTATCGCCAAGAAATTATTTTTGCTGGATGAATAAAAAGTTGGAAGTTATAGAAGAATAAATGCCGCGGTGAAATTTCAAGAAGCTTTTAAAAAGCCGCTCGATTTAGGACAAAATATCATGCGTCTTCATTATCTCCAACACGTTCCCTTTGAAGGTCTTGGCTCCATTCAAGGTTGGGCCGGGGCCAAGGGGCATTCCATCACTTGCACCCGGCTCTTCGCCGGGGACAAATTTCCTGAAATCGGGGAAATAGACATGCTCATAATCATGGGCGGCCCAATGAACATTTATGAGGAGAAAAAGCATCCGTGGCTTGCCGGGGAAAAAAAGTTCATCGAAAAGGCAATCGCGGCGAATAAAACAGTTTTGGGAATTTGCCTTGGCGCCCAGCTCATAGCCGACGCGCTCGGTTCGCGGGTATGCGCGAACAAGCATAAAGAGATCGGCTGGTTTCCAGTCCAAAAGACGGAGCAGGCTGGAAAAATCCCGGCCTTTGACGCCTTATCCGATGAAATGGTTGTATTCCATTGGCATGGCGATACCTTTGATCTGCCCCAAGGCGCGATTCACGCCGCCAGAAGCGCGGCGTGCGAAAACCAGGCGTTTATTTATGACGGCCGCGTCGTGGGGCTTCAATTTCACCTTGAGACAACCAGAAGCGGCGCGGCGGAAATGATCAGGAATTGCGGCAATGAACTCGTGGACGGTCCGTTCATTCAACCGGCGGAAGCGATCCTTTCCCAGGGAGAAAACTTTGAAAACATCAATAAGGCCATGTGGAAATTGCTTGACTATTCAAAGAACATAGCTTCGCAAATTGATTAAAGCGCCAATAAAAGATATTTAAAATTTCAGATTGCGGATTTTAGATTGGAAGAATATAAAAAGAAAAAACTATCACAAATCTAAGATTAATTTCATTAAGGGACTCGGTAAATACCAATATACCTGGATAGCGCCCGGATTTGGGTCGGATTTGGCTTGCGGCGATTGAGCAAAACCACAGGCATAGCAGCGCTATGTCGAGGATTTTGCGATTGAGACGCAACCAAAGATGGGCCAAAGGCGGGATGCTAAATGGTATATTGGTATTTACCAAGTCCCCAACGTGGACAAGCCACAACCAAACAAGGTTAGAAATATTTTGCCAAAATTGGTTGAAATATTATTGATAAGACACTAAGAAGCTGTCTTGAAAAAAACATTAAGGTTTGCATGCAAATAGCCGGAGAAATTCTTAACACACCCCGGCCTTCGGCCACCCCTCTCAAGAGGGGAATTTTTAAAGGAATGAAGCCTCCCCGGAGCAAGCTCCGGGGTATTCCCAGCACAATACATAAATTTTTCAGTCATCGCCGGCATGATTTCCAGCGGTTTGCCGCGGCGCCTTATTCATTAATCCCCTATTGAAATGGCGCCATCACTTATAAATTCCCCTCTTGAGAGGGGTGGCTGAAGGCCGGGGTGTGTTAAGGATTTCAGTGGCAGCTTGCAAGGCGGCAGACCATAATGCTTTTTTCAAGACAGCTTCTAACTTTAGTCACTCGAGTAGTTCGTAAACCTGCAATAGATGAATTTTTGCGGCATGCCCGAGGGAGTAACGTGTAGTTCCTCCACCGCGTCCTTTAACTCGAAATTCCGTCCGATTTCCTTGGCAAGTGATTCCGGGCTGTACCGGACGACTTCCAATCCGCTGCACTTCGGAGGACCGTCCAAGGCGAAAGAGGCGATTATCAGGTGGCCGCCAGGCGCCAATGCCTGGTTCATCACTTTTACGTATTTATCCCGGTCATTGGCGTCTGTAAGGAAATGGAAGACGGCGCGATCGTGCCAAAGATCAAATTTACGGTCAGGCTCGAATCCGGTGACGTCCGCCTCTATCCAGGAAATTTTTTGTGCATGTTTTCCAAGCCTGGATTTGGCCTGATTCAAGGAGGCAGTGGAAATATCCAGGACCGTCACGTTTTCAAATCCCTTTTCCACTAGTTCATCCACAAGGACAGACGCGCCTCCCCCTACATCAATGATTTTTTGATTTCGGCTTCATTTATAGTCAACTCTTCTTTCCAGGCGATAAAAAGAGCATCGACACCCGCTTGCTATAATTTTCATAAGCCTCGCCGTGGATGTTCCGCAGGTCCCGCTCCTCCAGTTGGATGGCGATAAGAATATAAACCGTGGTTGCCGCCGCGAACAGCAAATGGCCGAGGGTCATTTTCGGCGCCGCCCAGAAAGCGATAATGAAACCCGACATGACAGGATGGCGGACATATTTGTAAAGGGCCGGGGTCTTGAATTCCACGGGCGTGTTTTCCTTGTCACGCAAATACAGGTAAACCTGCCTTAATCCGAAAAGGTCAAAGTGGTCGATCATGAAGGTGGAAAAGAGCACGATCAGCCACCCGATCCAGAAAAGCCCGGATAGAAGCGGACCGAAAAGAGTGTCTTCGATGTTCCAGACCTCGCCCGTCATGGGCCGCCATTGCCAGAAGAGAAGAAACAGCAGGAGACTTGAGATCAGGACAAAGGTGCTGCGCTCCACTTGCTCCGGCACTATCCTGGTCCACCACTTCTTGAAGCCCATGCGCGCCATGACGCTGTGCTGTATCGCGAAAAGGCCAAGAAGCGATAAGTCGATCAATATGGCCTGCGTTAATGGAGCTTCCGGGCCGGTGTCAATGGTCTTGGATAGAACCAGGTTTCCAACAAAACCCACGGAATGCAGAAAGGCCCCGAAAAAAACCACATAGGCCGCAACTCCGTAAATAAAAAAAATTGTTTTTTTCACCCCTTTTACCTCCTGATAATTTAGTTGAATAATTTAGCATGTCGGCGGGAATATTCCAAGAAAAATGGGGCAAGGGCAATTCAATGGCTGTTCCCATGGACTGTTTACTAAGGCGGGCCGGGCTGCCGAAAGGACCTCAAAGTGGATTCGGCGCTTCGGATTTGAGAGAATAAGTTCATGAATCCAAAAGGCTACCGCTATTCCCTTGATCCTTTTCTCGTCGCTGATTTTGTCCGCGTCCCCCCCAAGGTCCAAAGGGTTTTAGACCTCGGGACCGGCTCCGGGATCATCCTTTTTCTCCTTCGGGAAAAAGCGCCAGGGATATGCCTGGTGGGATTGGAAAAGCAGGAGACCCTCCTTCTCGCGGCCCAAGCTGGCAAGAGGGAAAGGGGCGCGAAACGGGTTTATTTCGTCAGAGGGGACATCCGGCACAGCAGCCGGCTTTTCCCGAAGGCATGCTTTGATATTGTCCTGGCCAATCCCCCTTATCGAAGGAAAGGATCGGGGAGGACAAATCCGGACCCTGAAAAGGCGTCGGCAAGGCACGAGTTGGAGGTTGATATCGGCGGCATCCTTGTGAATTCAGCAGGCATACTAAGGGACCTGGGCCGCCTCTTCCTGATCTTTCATCCTTCCAGACTCCAGGAACTCCTTTCAGGCATGGAGGAAAGTTCCATCCATCCCGAAAGAATACGTTTTGTCCACGGCTTCATGCGCCGCGAGGCGAAGATGGTTTTGGTGGAGGGGAGAAAAAACGGCAAGGGCGATCTTAAGGTGGAGCCTCCGCTTGTGGTTTATGAAAGGGCCGGAGAATACACGGAGGAGATGAAAAGGATATATATCACAATTCCGTAACACTTTGTTTTTTCAAAGTTTTATGGAATTTCAAATTTCAAATTTCAATTGCCAAATAACAAATAAATCCCAATAACCAAAATTACAAATGAATAAATAAAAAAATGGGATTGTTTTGGACATTCAGTAATTGTAATTTGAAATTTATTTGTAATTTGCTATTTGGGATTTTGTTTTTCCTTTGGCTGCGGCAAAGCCGCGCCATTGGGTCAACGCCGAGCCTTGAATTGACAATTTGCAATTGTAAATTGACGATTGAAAATGTGGTCATTGTTCTTCCGGCGGAAAATTCGATTCGTGGCTGAAGGCCAGCACCTTTCCATTGTCGTCGAAAATCAAGACCAGCTCTTTATTGTAATCCTTTCCTCCAACATATTTTTTACTGTATTGATAGGTCCATCTGTCTCTTCCGTTTTCCATCCCCTTGCTGATGGGAGGACCGAAAAGCCTGCGGATTTCTTCCTTGGTGGTCTGGTTTTTCACGATTTTCCCGACATTGTCATAATTAAAATTCTGGCCTATGGTGCCGCACCCGGCAAGGAACATGGTCAAGGCCAGGCAGATGCCCGCGAAAGAAAAATTTTTTTTCAGATTCATTTTCATGGCGTTTCCTCCCTTGACGGATTTAAAAGAAACAGCTTTTAAAAATTCGTGGAAATTAGTGTTTATTAGTGCTAAATAAATTTTTTTCTATTTAAGCTTACCGCAAATTTTCCGTGAATTCAACCGCTAAAAGGTAAATTTGACTTTTCCATTTTGAAGGTTTATTCTAGTTTTGATTAAGCGTTTTTTGGGAAAAAACCGTTTAGCTCAGATAACATTCAAGGGAAAAAACATGAGCGGAAGCATCATCCGTGTCTTGCCTGAAGACCTGGCCAATAAGATCGCGGCAGGAGAGGTGGTGGAACGCCCGGCTTCGGTGGTCAAGGAACTGGTGGAAAATTCCGTTGACGCAGGCGCGGGGTCCATAGCCATTGACCTGGAAAACGGCGGAAAAAGGCTGATCCATATTCAAGACGACGGATCAGGCATGAACAGGGACGACGCCCTACTCGCCTTTGAGCGCCACGCCACTAGCAAAATCCGCGCAAACGAGGACCTCTTCAACATCCGCACCCTGGGCTTCAGGGGCGAGGCCCTCCCAAGCATAGCGGCGGTTTCCAAGGTCCTGCTGACCACCTCCACCGGAGAACCCGGCCAAGGCCAAAAGCTTTGCATAGAGGGGGGGGCGCTCCGGGACGTCAAGGCCGCGGCCCATCCCAAGGGGACCTCTCTAATGGTCCGCCAACTCTTCTTCAATACCCCGGCGCGCCGGAAATTCCTGAAGACCGACCAGACGGAACTGAGCCACATCTCAAATACCGTAATGCGGCAGGCGCTTGCAAGGCCGGACATATCATTCAGGATCAACCACAACGGACGGAATCTGGTAAACGCCCCGGCCCATTCTCAAATTCTTCCGAGGATCATGGACCTTTTCGGACGCGACCTCGTCTCTGACCTTGTCCCGGTCCAATTCAGGAAAAACGGGTTCGGGCTGGACGGTTATGTCTCCAAGCCCCACTGCCACCGGGTGGCGAAGGACGCGCTGTTTTTCTACGTTAACGGAAGGTATGTAAAGGACCGGGTGGTGACCCATGCGGTCCTTGAGGCGTTCCGTGGCCTCTTGCCCAAGGAGAGGGTCCCGATGGCCTTCCTCTATCTTGAAATTTCCCCTGGCTCGGTTGACGTAAATGTGCATCCGTCCAAGACCGAGGTCAGGTTCGCGGAGCAAAGCGAGGTCCACTCCTTTATTTCCCAATCCATTAAGGAAGGGCTTAAGTCCGGCGGTGGAAAACATGCCCCGGCTGAAGCGGCCCGGAAAAAGGAAGCGTCGGTTGCACCGGAAGTAAGGGAGCAGACCGCTGTTTTGGTTAAGGACAAGACGTCTTACGTCCCCCTTCCTTTTCCCCCGGCCTTTCCCTTTACTCCAAGGAGGGAATATCCAGCCCCGGCAACGCAGGCGAAATATGTCCAGTCCAGGCACATCAAAGGCCCTGGGGAGGGCTCGGAAGGGCTTAAGTCCACTCCGGTCCCGGCGCCTCGTCTCATGGACGCCTCCTCCCTCGGATACTCCGACTTCCGGACCATAGGCCAGATAGATAACTCGTTCATAGTTCTTGAAGGGAAAAAGGGAATGGTCCTTGTGGACCAGCATACCGCCCATGAAAGGGTCCTTTACGAACGCTTCCTTGCGGAAAAGGAAAAAAAATCGGTGGAGGCGCAGAGTCTGCTCTTCCCCCTTACCCTGGAATTCACAAAGGGAGAGGCGCTCCTCCTTGAATCAATGGCCGATGAACTTGAGGCGTTGGGGTTTGAAGTGGAGTCATTCGGCGGCAACAGCGTCCTGGTGAGAAGCGTTCCCTCGCTCCTCTCTGACAAGGACTGCAAGCTCATACTCCGGGACGTCCTGGACAGGGCTGCCCTCCTTGGCAAGGGCGCCTCTCTTGAGGAATTGGCCGGGGACATCATAGCGGTCATGGCCTGCCATGCCGCTGTCCGCGCGGGACAGAGCCTCAAGCGGGAAGAAATGCTCTCCCTTATGGAAAAACTCCAGGCCACGAACCGGCCCTTTACTTGTCCACATGGCAGGCCCATAGCCCTCTTTTTTGAAATGGCGCAGATTAAAAAGTCTTTTCTGAGGTGAGATGAGTAGTGTGTCATGAGACATGTGTCATGTGTAAGGCCGCTCGCATTTCTCATGACGCACCACGCATGACTCATGACACACGACGCATGACGTTTAACTATTTTACTTAGGAGTCCCTGAAAGTGCTTGACAGCAATCTTCCTTTATGCCTGACGTTTGACGACGTGCTGCTGGTCCCCCAAAGATCATCGGTCCTTCCCAAGGAGGTGAGCCTTGGCGCGCGCCTCACTAAAAGAATCAACCTCAATTGTCCCCTGGTCTCCGCGCCCATGGACACGGTAACCGGCGCGAACATGGCCATAGGCATGGCCCAGGAAGGCGGGATAGGGATAATACACAAGAACATGAGCATTCAGGAACAATCGCGGGAGGTCTACAAGGTGAAGCGCTCCGTGAGCGGGATGATAACCGATCCAATCACCATGAGCCCGGACCAGAAAATAAGCGAGGCGCTTGAGATCATGGCCAAATATGACATTTCCGGGATTCCCATAACGGAAAACGACAGGCTGGCCGGGATTCTCACAAACCGCGACCTGCGCTTCGAGAAGAACCTGAATAAAAAGATCTCGGAGATGATGACCAGGAACGATCTCGTGACCGTCCCTGTCGGGACCACTCTTGAGCAGTCCAAGGAACTCCTTCACAAAAATAAAATAGAGAAGCTGCTGGTGGTCGGGGAAAACGGCTCCTTGAAGGGCCTTATTACAATAAAGGACATCGAGAAGAGCCAGAAGTATCCGATAGCCGCAAAGGACGCCAGAGGCAGCCTCCTGGTCGGGGCCGCGGTGGGGGTCTCAAAGGACGCCATGGAAAGGGTAAAGGCCCTGGTCGGGGCAGGGGTGGACGTGCTTGTGGTGGACGCCGCCCACGGCCACGCTGAGATTGTCCTTAACACCATAAGGACCATAAAAAAGGCATATCCTGGAATAGAGGTCATAGGCGGGAACGTGGCCACAAGGGAAGGGGCAATGGACATAATCCGGGCCGGGGCGGACGCGGTGAAGGTGGGGATCGGCCCAGGGTCGATTTGCACCACCAGGGTCGTGGCCGGAGTAGGGGTCCCGCAACTATCCGCCATAGCCGAGTGCGCCAGGGTGACGGAGCCGGAGGCCGTGCCGTTGATAGCGGACGGGGGCATAAAGTATTCAGGCGACATAGTAAAGGCCCTTGCCGCCGGGGCCAATTCCGTGATGATAGGGGGTCTTTTCGCCGGGACGGAGGAGAGTCCCGGGGAGAGGATACTTTTCCAGGGCAGGAGCTACAAGGCATATAGAGGCATGGGTTCCATAGGCGCCATGCTGGAAGGGGGCGGAGAGAGGTACTTTCAGGAAAGGGAGTTTTCCGAATCGAAACTTGTGCCTGAGGGGGTGGAAGGTAAAATCCCGTACAAGGGCTCAATCTCCTTCAGCATATTTCAATTGCTGGGAGGACTGAGGTCCGGCATGGGCTATTGCGGCTGCAAGGACATCAATGAACTGCGCGCAAACGGCAAATTCGTGAGGATAAGTCCGGCGGCGCTCAGGGAGAGCCATGTGCATGACGTCATAGTCACAAAGGAGGCCCCAAATTACAGGATGGAGAACTATGAATCATAGTTCAGGGGCCAGTTGCCAGGGGGCAGGGGGCAGGAAAAAAGAGTAGTGTGTCATGAGTCATGTGTCATGAGCGCACAACTCATGACGCACCGCGCATGACGCTTATGGAGCTACTTTTCCGGCTCCAGTTTTTTCAGAATAGCAGAGGCCGATTCCTTTTCATCCTTTCCACGTCGCGCACCCTGTCCGATATCTCCACCGCCACGTTCTCTTTCAATTCCCGCAACGCGATCTTTTGATTTCTCAACCCTATCTCGGAACTGGCATAGGCCTTGTGGCGCTCCGGCCCGTGGATTCACTGGAGTTATAAGACCCGGAGGGAGTGATAAAGAGGTCCGGGTTAAATTCGTCCTCCGCTACAGCCAGGTTATATTTTTGGGAAAAGCGGTTATAAAATCATGAGCGGCGGCTAATTTAGCCGCTTCTATTATTTCAGACAGAGGCGCGCCCGGTTTTGATTTGGCGATATTTTCCCTGATAGTCCCGCTGAACAGATAACTCTGTTGAGGAACAACGCCTATCTGGCGGCGCAGGGAAGAAAGCCGGACATCGGAAAGAGAAAACCCGTCCACATAAAGCTTTCCGGACGTCAGCGGATAAAAGCCATATAGAAGTTTGATCAAGGTGGACTTGCCGGAACCGCTGCGTCCCACAAAGGCGATCCTCTGGCCCGGCTCCACCTCCAGGCTTATATTCTGCACGACATTAGCAAGTGGAACGAAGACGAATTGTTCTCCCCTGTGATTCCAGTTTTTCTCAAACGGTATCCCAATAGGGCTGTTGCGGTAGGTTTTGACGACACAAAACTGCCCAAGTGCGGCCGAAAAATCGGCTCCGCGTTCTGGCAACGCGACCCCATGTCTCCTCCGTTCCACACTAACCTTGTCTTTGCCCAGCGCTTCCTTCAAGCGTCGGTAAGGAAGCGCCTGCGCTCAAGAAACCCGGCAAACGCGCTGATGAGGCCATGCAAAAAGAGTATCGCGAGGCAAAAAAGAATTTTAATCTCTCCACACAGACCCTGAAAGTAATGCGCGATATCCGGTCTGAAATCGATGGAGCAGGGGGGCGTGGCCGGCAAATGATTTCTGCTGTGGATGGCAGTTTTTGCAACAAGACCATATTTAAAGCCGATTCGGACAGAACCGTTCTTATTGCAAGATGCCGCAAGGACGCCAAATTGTGCAGGGCCGCTGGTCCCGGCGGGCGGCGCAAGTACTCTTCTGAAAAGTTTACCCCGGAAAAGGTTCGAAAGGATTCCGCCTTTCCGTGGAAGCAAGCAAAAATTTGGTTTGGAGGCAAGGCTCGTAAAATACGGTTCAAAGAAGTTAAAAACGTGCTTTGGCAACGTGGAGCGGGACTCAAACTTTTGAGACTCTTGGTGATTGCCCCGCAACCCTGCAAACTCTCGCCTAATGCCAAAACCTAGTATAGGCAGCCAGCCTATCTGCTCGTCATTGATTGCCAATTCAAGGCAAAGGAGTTGATGCAATCTTATTTCGACCGATGGCAAATTGAAGTTAACCACCGTGAAGAGAAAAGCATTCTTGGGGTGGGACAAGCCCAGGTTACGTCTCTGAATTCTGTTCCTCGTCATCCAGCTTTCCTTGTAGCTTCGTATAGCATGATGCTCTTGTCATCCATTGAGGAGTTCGGCCCTGGAAGGGCTGATGACTTTATCAACCTTCCAAAATGGAGAAAAAAAACAAAAAGGCCATCAGCTTTGGATCTTATCTCTCTGCTGAGAAAGCAAATAAACGAAATGCATATTTCAGGCTGCCTTAACAAAAATTAAGGGAAAAATTTGGCCCAATATGCATATGCATAGCTAAATTTATGTCCAAACTCCAGACCCCGGCCTGAAGGCTGGAGTTAATAACTGTCCATAAGGGTGAACTATTACAAATTCTTTAATTTCAATATGTTTTTCTCAGCGTCTCTGTGTCTCTGCGGTATATTTTTAATTTCTAACCTTAAAAGTGGAAAATGGCGTTGAGGGCGATGGTGTCCTGTGATTTCCCGGCCCTGCCGTGATCGTCGAAAAATCCGACGCTGGATTCGTCATGCCTGTATTCAGGCCGCAGAATCAAATGTTCGCTTATCGTTATTTCCGGAGTCAACGTCATTTCCCATAACTCCTGGCTTGTGCCGGTCCTGGCGCCGTCCCCGTCGTCAAAATATTCCCCCCGCAGGTTCACGGCGAGGAAATCCGTCAAGGCGTAACGGACCACGCCCTCGAAACCTCCCCACTCCACGTTGCCATTCCCAGGCCCCATCTCCTCGTTCCCGTAATCGCCGTTGAGTTGAAGCTCCCACCTCTCCGCGGGCTTAATGATCAGGACGGCGTTGACGCCATGCCTCCAGTTCCGGTCATTATTGTCTTGTTCCGGCCCTCCGACATAATTAAGCGAAAGCGAGACTTCCTTCCACGGGGCGATTCCAAGATGAAAACAAAGAGTTTTGGAGTCGTTGTTGTCAACCACATTGTCCCATCCGTTAACCACCATGAGCATGGCGGAAAAGACATCGTTAAAATTGTAGGAGGCCCTGATCCCTGTATGAGTGAATGGGATGGCGTAGCCGAAGAGGATGGAGCGGGAATAATTGTAATTCCAGCCGTCATACCCCTCAATCACCTCCAGCCCCATGTGGGTAATGAATTTGCCGAAATCCAGTTGCAGACCGTTTCCCACCGGCGCGTTGTAGGAAACGTATCCCTGCTGGAGATCAAAGTCGTTGGACTGGGCCATGCCAGCGGAATGAATCACGGAGGGGACGCTGTAGCCGTAGTTCAGATCGAAACGAAATCCCACGCTGCCGGGGTCCGCGGTCTGCTTTTGAAAGACCAGTTCCGCCACGTCCGGCTTGAAACTGTTGTCGTCCGTGTCGAAAATTCTAATATGATTTTTTGAATCCGAGGGCCGGTTAAAATTGTAGGTGTAAGCGGAGGACACAAATCCGTTGGCCTGGATCTCCCTGAACCACTCCAGGGCGTCCTGGGCGCCGGCGTACTTTGTGTTCACGGCGAAAAACACGGTAAATATCCCTGTAATTAATAGAATTGGCTTCCGCATCAATTTTTCCTTTCCAATTGAAATTGTGTAAATATTTAGTAACTACTCAGGCACAGAGGAAAAATAGAGTTATTGCCGGATTTTAAATTTTAAAATAAAATTTCAAACTCTGTGCCTTCTGCCTTTGTGCCTCTGTGCCTGAGTAGTTACATCCGCGAAAATCCGCGCTCCAAAAATAAAAAACCATCCCCCCCTTTCTTATACAAAAAAAGCCGGCTAATGGGGAGGGTGTCCCCATTAGCCGGCTTTGGCATATTTTGCCTTTTACCTTGATAGCTAGGAATGTCTATTTTAAGTCTTTGGCATTTTACTTTTTGCGGCTTTTTTTGTCAACTGGAAGCGTAACGCTCAGCTATTTCTTGCCCGCTTTTTCTCCAGGCAAAACAATCCGGAGAAATGGAATAACGGTTTCTCTCTTGCAGCGTTTGCATTTGGCAATGGCAAGCCCGGATTCAAACCTTACGAACCTGCTCTTGAGAAAATTATTCTCAAAGAGGTTGAACCCGCACTCGCATCTCACTGTTTTGTTTTGAGTCATTGCAATCATTTTATAAGTTATACCCGCTCTCTCCATGCTGGGCTAAATCCAGCCCTAATACCTCATCTTCGTCTGATACCCTTAATCCCATGGTTGCGTCCAGGACCTTCAGGATAATAAAGGTAACCGCGAAGGCGAATACCCATGTGACGGCCACGGCAATCAACTGGGTCACGACAAGGGATGGATTGCCGAAGAACAGGCCGTCGTTCCCCGCGGGATTTATGGCCTTTGACGCGAACAGTCCGGTGGCTATGGCGCCCCATGTCCCGCCCACTCCATGAACGCCGAAGGCGTCGAGGGAGTCGTCGTAACCAAGAGAAGACTTCACGACGGTCGCGAAGAAATAGCACAAAATCCCCGCCACCCCCCCTATGACGAGGGCGGATAAAGGCCCGACAAATCCCGAGGCCGGGGTAATGGCCACGAGGCCGGCCACCGCGCCGCTGGCCGCGCCGAGTACTGTCGGCTTGCCTTTGATTATCCATTCCATTAGAGGCCATGCAAGCGCGGCGGCGGCGGTGGCGGTGTTTGTCACGACAAAGGCGCAGGTGGACAACGCGCCCGATGATACCGCGCTCCCGGCGTTGAAGCCGAACCATCCGAACCAGAGAAGCGACGCGCCCACAACCGTTAAAGGGAGATTATGCGGCGCCATGGACTCCAGCGAGTAGCCCCTTCTCTTTCCCATCACAATCGCCGCGGCCAGCGCGGAAACGCCTGAACTGATATGGACGACCGTGCCGCCCGCGAAGTCAAGGGCGCCGAGATTCCTCAGCCATCCGCCGACGGCCCATACCCAGTGGCACAGGGGGTCATAGATGATGGTTGACCATAAAATCGTGAATACAAGGAACGTGGAGAATTTCATCCTTTCCGCGAAGGCGCCTGTTATGAGCGCGGGTGTTATAACAGCGAACATCATCTGGAATATCATGAATGCCTGATGGGGTATGGTGGCGGCGTAATCAGGATTAGGATCAAGCCCCACCCCGTTTAATCCGACCCATGCAAGGCTTCCTATTACCCCCCCCTTGTCGGGACCAAAGGAAAGGCTGTATCCATATAAAACCCACTGGACGCTTATAAGGGCGAGTATTATAAAACTCTGCATTATCGTGCCGAGGATATTTTTTTTCCTCACCAGGCCGCCATAGAATATCGCCAGTCCCGGGGCGGTCATTAACAGAACAAATGCAGTGGATGTGAGGACCCATGCCGTATCGCCGGTGTCGATGGCCGGTTTCGCCGCTTCTCCCTCCGCGAAACATATTGCAGGCGCGGCCTGTAAAAACGCCGCGAAAATAAACTTGATGAATTTACGCATAAAAACCCTCCTGTTCAGTTCAATCAAAAAGGAAAACAAAATTTCAAATGACAAATAGCAAATTTCAAATAAATTTCAAATTACAATTACCGAATGTACAAACAATTCGATTTCCTTGTTTGTTTTTTGTAATTTTGGTTATCGAGATTTATTTGCTATATGGCAATTTCTTTTAATCCCCAATCCAGAATCTCAAATCTGAAATCTGAAATTATTTCAAAGAGCCTCTTCGCCCCTTTCCCCTGTCCTTATCCGTATAACGTCTTCCAGGGCGGTCACGAAGATCTTGCCGTCCCCTATTCTCCCTGTCTGGGCCGTTGCAACGATAGCGTCCAGAATCTTTTGGCAGGCGCCGTCTTCCACTGCCACCTCCAGTTTTACCTTGGGGAGGAAGTCCACCACGTATTCCGCCCCTCGATAGAGTTCCGTATGGCCCTTTTGTCTGCCAAAGCCCTTGACCTCGCTAACGGTAATTCCTTTTACCCCAAGCTCATTAAGCTTGTCTTTCACCTCATCGAGCTTGAAGGGTTTTATAATGGCTTCGATTTTTTTCATACCGTTCACCTCCTTTTATTATTAATTTAAAGACCACAAAGTTTTTTCCAGTTCAAGTTTGAAGTGACTAAAGTTTAAAGTGAACTAAAGGCCATAGGCCGCGCCATGTGCCTTGAGGGTTCTTAGTGTCCTTTGTGGTTAATTTTGGTTTCGGTTTGTACGGATCAGGCCAAAAAAAAAGCCGACAAATAGAGAATCTCTCTCTATCCATCGGCTTTTGGCTTTTAAATGCCTTTTACCTTCTTATCTTTTTGGCGTACACCTTACTAAGAGCAAAAGGAATGCCATTAGCAGGAAATCAAATGAATCCATTGAAAAAACAGGGTTTGCTGAAAATAAGAGAGGGCGGGTGGATAAAAATAATGCTCAAATATATTGCAAAGTGAGCGTGCGTGTGCCATATAAAAAGGCAATGGAAGAAGAGAGAAAGTGGGGCCGTATGATTTCTCAGCAATTCTCGGTGAAAAATGCAGGAGATTCTTCAGTCGCTTCACTCCTTCAGAATGACATTACGAAAGTCTGTAGCTGTCATTCTGAGCAGAGCGAAGAATCTCAGGCCTGAGCAGAGCGAAGAATCTCAGGCCTTTCGTGTTTCACCGAGAATTGCTGGAAAAAAATGGAAATTCCTATACCATAAATTTTACAATTGCGCACCTGCACCAATTTCGCTTACCATTATCCTGCTGCATCGTTATTATTTTAACAACTTATCTATTGCTTCTGTAATCGGATAACCCAATAACTTCATGAAAACTTATAAAAACACAAACAAGGAAAAATTCGCCGCTTTTATGGAAAAAAATCCGGCAAAACAGGCATTCGTTGAAGCCGTGGTGGCGGATATGGACAACGAACGGATTGTGGCTGATCTTAGAAACGGATTATATGGGACAGCGGAAGGAGTTTATGTTGATGGCAGGTTTAACTCAGGCGAACGTATCAATTTGTATCACTATTTTGAAAAGGGAGAGAAATATCGTTTCCGCATAGACAAGTATGACGATGAGAACCTGCTTATCTGGCTACGGTTTGGGTTTGAAAATGAAAATTTCTGGGAAGAGATAGAGCGCCTTTACAAGTTAGGCCATGAAGTCATCGGGAAAGTTAGAGCCACAAGGAAATCCGGGGCGTTTATCGTTACCAGGGAAGGGTTCGATGGATTTATTCCACGCGAGGAAATATCCATTAAAGCAGCCCATGTTGGTGAAGACTGGGAAAAAGAAGGCTGGTTATTGCCGGGTGACAATGTAAAAGCGGTTGTCACAAAAATGGACCGGCAAAAAAAAGAACTTGGGTTTAGCGTAAAAAGGTTTTTGCGCGATGCGGCCTTATCCGGGGGCAAGGTCTATAACGAAGGGAACTATGATCCCCCTCTGCCGGATTTATTGCCTTCATCCTCGGTTAGAGGGCTTTTCCATGAAAAAATTCCCCCCCATTCCGTAAAACATGAAAGCCAAAAAGAAGGAGAGGAACCAAGTATCGGGCTTCCTGAAATTGAAAAAATCAAACAGATTTGCCCCATCCTCATCGTGGACGATGACTTAAACCATAACATGGCCCTTAAATGCAACTTTAGTTATTATGGAATTAAGGACGTCGATGTTTATTCTTCCCCTGAAAAGGCATTAAAAATATTAGAAGAAAAAAAATATGGGTTGATCATGGTTGATATTAACATGACCAATATAAACGGGATAGAGTTTTTGCGGGCTCTTAATAAGATGAATTGCAGCTCCCCGGTCATTATTCTCTCTGGAATCAGAGTGCCCAGGTTCACCGAGCTAAAGCCCCAGGATTTTACTAATTGTTTCAATCTTCTATCCAAACCGGCAGCCTGGGAAGCCATAATCGAATCCATTGTCAAAGTAGCCAACGTGGAGAAGGAAGATGTTTATCTCCTGTTTGCCGGAAAGAGGGAAGACAGGGGCCACCATTTTATCGATGTCATATCCCAGGCCGTTGAGGAGGAAAGGGGAAAGAGAGAGCTAATTATTTATAAAATTTTGGGAGACGTGGTAAAAGACCTTGACGCGGATATGGCCATGCTTGTTGAGATGCACCCCTTCACCGAGGAGGTCGGGCGAAACGCTTATCTCCTTGGGATTGACGAGCCTCAATTTGAAAGGGCCAGGAATGAACTGAGGTATTCCATTGTTTCCGATGTGGTATTAAAAGATGTGGAAATCCGGGAGGGCGATATCCAAAAAATTGAAGGCCAGGAAAAATCCAGGTATGCCGTATTCAAGCGTTTTGGAGGGATACGATCATGCATGGGCATGCCGCTTTCAACTGCCACGGGAAACCGGTACGGCCTTTTCTTTTTTCACCGGGAAGCGGGACGCTTCAGCAAGGCGGATATGAGGCATGCGCGCATTTGCGCCCATCTTTTTTCCGTGATCATGCACCAGGAAAGGCTGGAAGAGGCCCTGAAGCAATCGAGCCAGTTCGTGGCCCATGGACAAATGATCGACGGCCTCCTCCACGATATCAACCATAATCTGTCCATAGGGACCTTGTCCAAGCGTCTGCTGGCGGAAACCCTGGGAGAGATCAGGGACAACCCGTGTCTTTTAACCGGCGGCAATGAGACTTACGATTATTTTATCGGTTCCCTGGAGAGAATCATCAACACCATTGAAAAAACCGGGCAATTGGCAAAAGCCTACCTTAATCCGCACCCCAAGGAAGAGCAAGCCACCTTCCTTCCTTCTTTTTTTAAATTTCTTCAATCAAAAATAGGGCCTTCCATAAAGGTATCCGAATCCAGCTTCATGAGCCACCCATTCGATGAGCCGGTTTCCAGTCCCATCCCTCCGGTAATCCTTGAGATGCTTTTTCTTAATATAATACTCAACGCCATCCAGCAGTTGGGGATGGAAAATGTAAAAAGTGGCCAGATTGAACTAAGGGCGCAATTGAGATATCATTCGCCGGGAAAACCTGTCTGTCTGGTGGAAATCGCTGATAATGGCCCGGGCATCCACAGAAAGGATTATGACCGGATTTTTGAACCCCTCTTTACCACCAAGCCCGACGGCGCCGGGCTTGGTCTTTATATCTGCAAACATTTTTTCAATCATTACGGCGGTGCAATATATGTTAAAAAAAGTTATATGTTTTCCGGGACAGTGATAGCCATTGAGCTGCCCATTACAACTGGAGGAAATAAATGAACAAGCCTAAAATTCTTTTGCTGGATAACGACAAGGAAGCCTTGGAGGTTTTTGGATTATTTTTCCAAAAAAGAGGGTTTACCATTGATTTCGCGGAGACTGGGGAAAAAGCGTTGGCCCTGGCGAAGCAAAACCATTACGACGTTGCGTTAATCGACGAGCATCTCGGCCAGAATAATGAGCGGGGCCACAAGGTTGCCATGAAGATCCAAAAAATACAGGAAGCGCTTTCCATAATTATCATGACAAAATATGTGGATGCGCTGCAGGAAGAATGTGATTCTCCAGACTGGATTTGCCTCTCCAAGCCCAAAACGGATGGAGAGTTGGAGCAGATGATTGAAACCATTGAGGCCCTTCCAAAACTCAAGGCATTTAAAGCTGCAGGAATTCATGTCGATAAAATTATCGGCGACGCGAAAATTGGGGTGTATATTTCCGATTGCACCCATAAGGTCATTTACAACAATAAATACATGGATGAACTAATGGCCTCGGCAAGTTCCTGTCTCCCTTGTTTTAAACGCATTAGCGATGCTGGAAAGTCTTTCAAGTCTAATTTTTGTTGGGTTTGTCCGGGCCAGGGTTGTTTCAGGCATAACCGCCCCAAGTTGGCCAACAGACTCATGCGGATGAAAATGGAAGACGAAAGGTACGAGGACAAACTAATAAAAAATATTGCCTTCCCGCTTTCCCATGAGGATAAAGTGGTGGCCATAATGAATCTCCTGGTCCCGATAGACGATCCTTTTCTGACCCAAAAATTTATTGCGGATAATGAAGTCAAGAAAGAATTGGACTCCCAATTCCAGTCCTTGCAGGATTTGGGAATTCGCCGTTCGGCGTTATTTCTCAAGGCCAGAGGAGGTAGGTTTCAACTTTTTGAGTACAGAACGGAATTTGCGGAACTGGATAAATACCCTAATTCCTATTTATTTACGGACATTCCTGAAACGCCCCGGTTGCTGGAAGGAATTTTCCCTTTTGCCATAAGAAGAGATGAAAAGAGAGGGCCTTATAAAGGAAAGTGGATGGAATACCCTGTAATTCACAATGATATGCTCTTGGGAATTCTGATTTTGGATAACTTGGCAGGGTTTGTCCTTGATAGAAAAAGGGACGAAGAACGGTTTGTTGAAATCTTTGAAAAAGAGAAAGAAGGGGTTTCAAAAATAGTGAGAAGGATTTCCGAAATTCTTTTTCTCAGCCAGAGATTCAAGGACATTCAACTGGACTCAAAAGCCTATCAGATAAGCCATGCTTTTTCAAAACAGATGGAAGAAACCCTTGACCTTGAAAAACGGATTCAACTGATTGTGGACAAGTCATGTGAAATATCGGAGGCTGAGACCGGTTTTTTCCGTCTTTTCAAGGGATATTATTACTTCAAAATGGCCTCCAGGGGATGCTGGGGAGAGGCGGCCCAATCAAGAATTAAGGCTGATGAGGAGTGCGCGGCTGTGAGGGCCAAAAAGGAAAACACCTGGTATGTTGTGGAAAAAGCAGAAAATTCCAGGTATTTGCAGGCATTGATTCAAACCCAGGAGTCCACGGAGTTAAAGGAAGAGTTGAAAAAAATAAAGGAATATATGGTCGTCAATATCGGGGATGAGAGAAGAGGGAATTATGTAGGCGCCATAGTCTTGGGAACATTTGACTGCTTTGATAGGGAAAAAATCGAGGTTCTTAAAAAATTCGTGGAAATCTGCGCCCCTGCCATATATAGTTCCTGGCTTAATGAGGAGTCGCGAATCTTTGGAGAAAAGTTGACTCTTTTAAATGAGATCGCGAACCTCATGGAGTCAAAGGAATCCCTTGAAGAAAAGTTATTTCTTTTTTTAAAGGGGTGCACTATATCCGGTTCTCTGGAGTTCAACAGGGCCATCTATTTCCAGTTCAGTGAGGAAAAGAATTGTTTAACCGGACTGGCGGGCATCGGACCAGAGGATGTGGATAAAATTTATGGCGGCTCTCTGGAAAAAACAACAATCAACACGATCAAGGAAGAGTTAGAAAAGTTTTCAAAAGATGACACATTTTACAAAAAACACCCCTTTATGAAAAAAGTTAAAAATCTTGAAATAAATCCAGGGGAATCAAAAGTCCTGCGCCAGGCTAAAAACAGCGGGGCAATGATTTCAAATAGCGATAATGATGAGACAGAAGATGCTTTCTTCGGCTATCTGCAATCCAAACTTGGTGACACTATAAGCGATGGGCATTTAAGCCCCTTTGCTTTAATGCCCGTTCATGTAAAAAACAGATTCCACGGTTTGGTGTACGTGGACAATCCCTACTCCCGTGTTAACGTAACAACCAAAACCAGTTATTTGTTCCAACTCTTTTTCGACCATTTCCGCGCGGAGTTGGAGGTCATAAACGCCCACGAGGAAAAAGTAAAATCCACGTCCGAATTTGTCGAAGGGGCCTGTCATAGTTTAAATAATAATCTGGCCTCCATTGGGGCTATTTTGGAGACCCTGGATAAAAAGGTGGGGAGAAACGCCGTGGATACGCTGGATTACCTGAAAGAAAAACTCCCTCTTTTTACAGGACAGTTGAACCAGGCAAGAAGGAATTTAACCGACCTTAAACCTTTGTCCACGATTATTGTCCTTAAAGAAAGTTATTTCCATCTTTTGGAAACGATACGGAATTGCGCCGAAAGCTTGTTTGTCAACGAAAATCAACAATTCCAGATAACAGGGAGCGAGATCTTATATTTCGGGGACGAGCAGCAAATATCCCGCGCTGTTCAGGAAATTTTTATGAACATGACCCACCTTAATATTCCGAAATTAGAGGTGCGGATTGATATCGTTGAAAAGGCCACAAGTACCATCGGCATTGCCCTGTCCGATAATGGCCCCGGAGTCCCCTATGATAAAAAAGAAAAAATATTCAAGTGGTTTTTCAAGGACAAATCCATACAAAAGAGCGGTGTGGAGAGCTCAGGTCTCGGACTGCCCATAGCAAGGAAAATTATCGAACTCCATGAAGGGCAAATCAAGGAAAATGGAATTCCCGGAGAGGGCGCCAGGTTTGAAATAACTTTGCTAAAAGGAAGGAGCAAATAAATGGAATTTCAGAAAAATATTTTATTGGTTGATGATGAAAAAGAAGTGCTTGAAACGTGGTCTGACCTGCTTAAGGAATCTATTGAGAATTGTCAGGTTTCCAAGGCAATCAACAGGGAAGAGGCCCTTTCCATGCTTGAAAAAGGGACTCCGTATTCAGTGGCATTGGTTGATCTGCGCATGCCGGATGAAAAGGATGGCTTAGCTGTAATCTCGGACATACACGGATTATCTCCATTTACGACTATCTTCGCGTTCTCCGCATATTTAAATCCTTTAAATATCGATGAATCCTTTAAGAACGGAGCATTTGCGGTTATAGACAAGGGATGGCAATACCAGGAAAAAATCACGATAAATCTTGTGCAAAGCGGGATTGCCCTCTACAACCTTCATAAAAGCCATTTATATGAACTTTCCGAAGTTTTAACCAATGTATGCGACACCGATTTTTATTTTATAGAGCACAATGAGCGTGTCAGCGAGTATGCCGTCATGATAGGAGAGAAACTCCTTTCCGGTTCCGGCGGTAAGTGGAAAGACGTGAATATTGAGGAATTAAGGATCGGTGGGAGGCTTCACGATATAGGCAAGGCGTTTATTCCTAAGGAAATCCTTGGCAAACCGGGAAAGTTATCCGACGAGGAATATATGTTGGTTAAGACCCATGTCAAAAAAGGCGCAGAATTAATAAAGAAAGAATCCACTACGCTTCAAAACATTCGATTGGCAATCGAGGAGCATCACCTTTGGTATGCCCCGTCGGATAGAGGTGTGGGCTATCCTGTGGAGAAAGGGCAGCAAGCCAGGAAAGGTAACGAAATATCCCAGATGGGAAGGATATTGGCTGTGGCGGACGCCTTGGACGCCATGACCTCCAATCGTTTTTTTGACAAAGACAGGCCATTGGAAGAAGTTATTGAAGTTTTATTGGATTTTTCTAAAGACCAGTTTGATCCTGAAATAATAAAAATATTTGGTGAAAAAGAATTTGTTGAAAGAGTGAGAACCTTTAGGGACGCTGAAGCCAAAAAAAGAGATGAGGCTAAAAAAAGAAAAGAGATGAAATAATTCAAATTTTTATTATTTTACCAACACTTTATAGGAGACAGTTATGCCTGGCCCAGCGGATAAAAAGTATTTTATCGATACCCATTGCCATTTATTCAATATTGACCATATTCCTCTCTATGCATTCCTGGATAGAATCAATTTAAACCTTGGAAAGTGGGGGGCGCTTTTTTTAAACCTTAATAAAGCACTGGATGAAAACAAGAAGTTTATGGAATTCTTTGAAAGCGAACCGGAAAAAAACATAGAGAATCTTGTTTCTGAAATTAATCAAATTGCCGGGGTGGGCGACCTTCAGGACAGGTGCAAAATTCTTACGCCCCTGGCCATGGACTTTGAATTGGCTGACAATTGCAGGCATGAGACCCTTTCAAATCAGGTTTCCCGGCTGCTGGGTTCCATAAAAAACTCCAAGGGAATACTCGATCAATATAATTTCAAAGTACTGCCTTTCCTTGGGTTGGACCTTCGCAGATTTGACGGTATCGACGAGAATGGCATTGAGAATCACCTGAAAAGATTAATATCGGATTATGCGGGAAGCATTAAAGACGCTGATGGCAGACATGATCCCGCAAATTTGGAGAGCGGCGATATTATCGGCATAAAGCTATATCCGCCAATCGGGTTTAATCCATACCCTGAAAACGAGGCAACAAGGAGAAAATACCTTGCGGTTTACAGGACCATCATTCAATTGGACCTGCCGGTTACCGTCCATTGCCAGAAAGTCTCATACAACCTGGTCGATAAAAAGAAAAAGGAGCAGTTTACTACCCCAATCAATTGGGAAAGGGTTTTAAAAGAACAGGACCTTAAGGACTTAAGGATAAACCTTGCCCATTTCGGCGGGGAAGAGGGAATTAAAGCGACCCTCTGGGATGATGAATCCTTATGGGGCGATGATTTTTTTGGCGGCATCAATTTTGACAGAGTCAACCAGAATAACTGGACATTTGCCATAATCAAATTGTTGAAATCCTATAAGAACACATACTCGGATATCTCCGCCTTTGATTACAAGGACAGAGAGGCTGTTTTTGCGCTCGGATGGCTGCTGAGTCTGGATCACGCCGGGGAGTTTAATAGCTTGGGCAGTTTTAAACTTAAAGATAAATTGTTATGGGGCTCGGACCGTCCGATGATACTTCCACAGTTTTCCAGCTATAAGGAATATTTCGATGGTTTTCTGAAGGCTATCGATATATCACAAATGAACTTCGGAAGCTTTAATACTCCGAAGAAAAAATATGGGGAAGCTAAGATTCCAGTTCAGAACGATTTACTGGAGAGTTTCATAAACATAAACCCGATGAAGTTTCTTTTTAAGTAATGAACTCCGTTAAGTTAAAAAACAACGGTTCAAAGTCCGGGAAATCCCTGCGGATGACGTCCCTGATGGGCCTTAGCCCACTCCATTTCCGGATGGGAAGGCGCTCCAGCGGAATTTTGTTATAAGGCAACTTCAATCAGGGCGTTTTCCCGGCTTCGCGGCTTTTGCCGCACGGTCAGCGTGACGTCACGGCCTAGCTTGTTAAGCCAATTCAAAAGGCGATCGAATGTGTAGCTCTCCAGGCATTGTCCACTCTTTAGCCGTGATATATGAGATTGGTCCGTTCCCAGAAGGCTTGCCGCGGCCTTCGGGCTCAATTTGCATTGGTCTATAATTTTTAAAATTTCAACCGCAAGCCTGCTTTTAGCTAAAAGCTCTTCAGCGTCTTCAAGCCCAAGGTCGGCAAATACGTTGCCGCAGCTCTCTGTCACTTCAATTGTTTCAGTTCTTTTCACTGCATTTCTCCTTACTTTGTTCCTTCGCCCTTCCAAGGCGTTGCCTTATTAAATCCATGTCCTCCCTGGAGGTTTTAATACCTTTTTTTGATTTCTTTTTGAAACAATGAAGAACATAAACCACGCCGCCAAGGTCGGCTGCATATACTGCCCGGTAGGCATCCTTGTCATATCGCTCGACTAACTCCATCACTCCAGGCAAGCCTTTAAGGGCCTTAGCTTCCTTCGGCGTCTCTCCTGTTTGAACAAGGTATAACTCATGGCCAATGCGTCTCCGCGCCACTTTTGGAAAGTTTAACACGTCCTTTTTCGCGCTACCGATAAATTCCAGATGCTTTATCTCAATATCAATCACAAGTAAATTATGCTCCAGCCGTTTTAAAACTTCAAGTGGGATGGGCGCAATTTTTCCACCAACGAAATCAAAAAATTGAAATAGCTCGCCTCCCTTTAGTTTTGGCCAAAAAAAAAGCCGACAAATAGAGAACCACTCTCTATCCATCGGCTTTTGGCTTTTAAATGCCTTTTGCCTTTTTAAATTTCTTACACGTTCATTCTAATAATTTGCCTCGCATAATCCATTTAGGTTTGTGAATCAAAATTCAAAAATGAACCGCGGAGACACAGAGACGCGGAGATTTTTGTAAAATGCTTACAGTTGTTGGGGCACGATGCATCGTGCCCTTACCTTCTCTGCGTCTTTGCGATCTCCGCTGTGAAAAAATTTTAAATATTTTTTGAGAATTTTTTTATCTTTGCGCGAAAAATAATTTGTCCATCGGTATCCTGATTTTTCTCTTGCAGCGCTTGCATTTGGCTATGGCCGCGTCGGATTGGAAAATGACTATACGGCTCTTGAGGATATTGTCCTCCAAAATGGTGAACCCGCATTCGCATTTGACAGTTTTATCTTGAGTCATTTTGGCGGTCCTCTACCTTTCTCCGGTTACAGGCGGGTGTATCCCCCCAAAGCCGTGGCTGTAGGCGTTTTCTCCATGCAGGGCAAGATCAAGCCCATTGTGTTCATCCTCCTGGGAAACCCTGTGCCCCATGAATTTAAGCGCCGCGAGTATTAAGAGGGTCCCAACAACAGCCAAGGCGTAAGTGGCGGCAACCGCAATGGCCTGTTTCTCGAATTGGCCGGGGTTTCCATAAAAAAGGCCGTTGATCCCTCCAATCTTCTCTGATGCGAATAGGCCGGTGGCCAAGGTCCCCCAGGTGCCTGCCACCCCGTGTACCCCGAATACGTCCAGGGAATCGTCGTAACCCATCCTTGGTTTGAAAATCATTACAGCGTAGTAACAAAAAAGACTGGCCGCGAAACCAATGGCTATGGATGACATTGGACTCACGAAGCCCGCCGCCGGGGTGATGGAGCCCAGCCCGGCTATGGCGCCTGTCGCCACTCCAAGAATGGTGGGTTTGCCCCTGTGGGCCCATTCCAGCATGGCCCAGGTGAAGGTCGCCATCCCAGCCGAGGTGTTGGTTGTTACAAAGGCGTTCACCGCTGAGCCGTTCGCGGCAAGGGCGCTTCCCGCGTTGAATCCGAACCATCCGAACCACAGGAGACCAAGGCCAAGCACCGTCATGGGAAGGTTATTAGGCGGCATTGGCTCATGGGGGTAGCCCCTGCGTTTTCCCACCACGATGGCTGCGACCAGGGCGGAGGCGCCGCAGCTTATGTGAACCACCGCGCCCCCGGCGAAATCGACGGCCCCGAGTTTCATCAGCCACCCGCCTCCCCATACCCAATGGGCAAGAGGATCATAGACAAAGGTGGCCCAAAGCAGGGTGAAGACAATGAGCGTGGAAAATTTAATCCTCTCTATGAAGGCCCCGGTTATAAGGGCCGGGGTGATGATCGCGAACATCCCCTGGAACATCATGAAGAGCTGATGAGGGATGGTGGACCCGGGGGCAGGTTCCAGTCCGACCCCGTTAAGCCCAAGAAAATCCAGGCCCCCGACGATTCCCCCCTTGTCCGGGCCAAAGGCCAGGGTATATCCCCACAGGACCCATTGCACGCTTATCAGGCAAAGGCAGATGAAGGAGAGCATAAGAGTATTGAGAAGGTTCTTCCTTCTGACCATTCCTCCGTAAAAAAGGGCAAGGCCTGGGGTCATGAGCATCACCATGGCGGTTGATATCAAAAGCCAGGCCGTGTTGCCTGAATCAATGGATGCGGCCGCGTCCTCCTGGGCCCAAAGCATGGAGGGCTGGAATAGCGCCGCGGCGGCTGTTAGGAGTAAAACGAGATATAAATTGATAAGTTTCATGCCAAAACCCCCTGATTGAAAAATAAAAAATGGAAAAATTTCCCATCGGCGGAAAAAGCGGTCTAACCTTGTCTTCTTCCATTGAGCAAAAGGAATGCCATCTTCAAACTAATAACCCAACATGTTGAATTTTAATGCTTTACAAAGGAAAGATTGGGGCGGGACCAATAAAAATCATGCTTTAAAAAGTGGCAGAAAAGGAGGGCCATGCCTTATTTTCGAGCTTTAAATTGCGAAACCCTGTGGCTTTGATCGGCATCATCACTATATAATGAGGAAATTAGATAGAGGCACAAAGACAAAAGGCACAGAGTAAAAGATTAAAAGAGAGCTTTGCCGGATTGTAAATTTTATAATGAAATTTTAAGCTTTGTGCCTTCTGCCTTTGTGCCTGAGTTATTACATACTTATCATGAAAAAAACTTACTGGCTTTTATTTTTGCTGACCTTCCTTGTCTCCGTGCCTTTTACCAAGGCTCAGGATTCCGGTAGGATCATCGCCCTTAAAATATCGGGCGCCATCAATCCTGCGGTCGCCGAATACATCACCGGTGAAATCGGCAAGGCCGGGGAAAATGGAGACGCCTTTATCATAATTGAAATGGACACCCCGGGCGGATTGGACACCTCCATGAGGATCATCGTGAAGGATATACTAGGCTCTCCGGTCCCGGTGGCGGTTTTCGTGTCTCCGGACGGCTCCAGGGCAGCATCCGCCGGGACCTTTATCACCATGGCCGGGCATATAGCGGCCATGGCCCCCGGCACAAGCATAGGAGCGGCCCACCCGGTCGACATGAGCGGACAAAAGATGGATGAGCACATGGCGGCCAAGGTGGAAAACGACGCGGTTTCATACATACGCTCCATCGCGGAAAAACGGCGCAGGAACGCCCATTGGGCGGAATTGGCCGTGCGGAAAAGCGTCTCCATTTCTGAAACCGAGGCCAAGCGGCTTGGGGTGATAGATTTTGTCGCCAAGGATATTAAGTCCCTCATAATGGCGGTGGAGGAAACCGAGGTGACCACTAACTCAGGGACTGTGAAATTGAACTTGAAGGACCGTCCGGTCAAGACCGTTGAAATGACCGGGCGCCTGCATCTTCTAAACGCCCTTTCCGACCCGAATATAGCTTATATGCTGATGTTGATCGGCATGGTTGGATTGTATTTTGAGCTATCAAATCCAGGCCTTATTCTTCCCGGCGTGGTAGGCGCAATAAGCCTCATACTGGCCCTTTATTCCTTTCAGACCCTGCCCATTAACTACGCCGGCCTTTTGTTGATTGTAGTGGGACTGATCTGTTTCATCGCGGAAATAAAGGTCATGTCCTATGGACTGCTCAGCGTCGGAGGGGTGGTCTCCATCCTGCTCGGATCGTTAATGCTGATAGACAGTGACGTCCCTTATATGCAATTGTCCCGTACCCTGATTTTCGCCACGGTGAGCGTTACCTCCTTCATTGCCCTGAGCGCGATATGGCTTGCCATAAAGGCCGCGAAGAAAAAAGTCGTCAGCGGCCGGGAAGCCATGATAGGAGTGGAGGGGGAGGCCAGGACCGATTTGAACTTCGAGGGGGAAATCCTTGTTCAGGGCGAAATCTGGCATGCGGTCAGCCGCGAGCCTGTGGAGCAAGGCGGGAAGGTCATAGTGGAAGCCATAGAGGGCTTGAAGGCCGTGGTCCGTAAAAAAGTCTTTTAAAAAGGAGAAGAAAATGGTTATCAGCAATTCCTTGATGTTATTGATGCTTCTGATGGCCCTCGTTTTCAGTTTCATTAAAATACTCCGCGAATACGAACGAGGGGTTATTTTTCAGTTAGGCCGTTTTTGGAAGGTGAAGGGGCCGGGCCTCATTATCATCATCCCCGGTATACAAAAAATGGTGAAGGTCAGCTTGAGGACCGTGGTCATGGACGTTCCCCCGCAGGATATCATCACCAGGGACAATGTCACGGTGAAGGTGAACGCGGTCCTGTATTTCAGGGTCATCGATCCGGAAAAGGCCATCATCAAAGTTGAGGATTATCTTTACGCCACCTCACAGATCTCCCAAACCACGCTGAGAAGCATTCTTGGCCAGAAGGAGCTGGATGATTTGTTGGCGAAACGGGATGACATCAACATGGCCCTTCAAAAGGTAATTGACCAGTCCACGGAGCCTTGGGGCATAAAGGTTTCCTCCGTGGAGGTGAAGAACGTGGACATCCCGCAGGACATGCAAAAGGTCATAGCCAAGCAGGCCCAGGCGGAGCGCGAGCGGCGTTCCAAGGTGATCAACGCAGAGGGCGAACTCCAGGCCTCCATTAAATTGAGCGAGGCCGCGGACATCATAGGAAAACACCCTCCAGCCCTGCAATTGCGGTTTCTTCAGACCTTGTCGGATATAGGGATGCAGCAGAACACCACCACGATTTTCCCCATCCCGATGGATCTGATAGAACCCTTCCTGAAGCAGCGCCTGAAGGATGAAAAAGGTGATAACCAATTATAGATAGTGGTAAAATTTGAATCTTGAACTTATCGCCCTTCGGGTGGAGTTTAAAGAATTTAACATCGAACACTGAACATCGAACATCGAACGTCGAAGGATGTCATGAGTCATGCGCTCATGGTCATTGCGCACTCCCTTTTTTAATTCGATGTTGGACGTTCAATGTTCGATGTTCAAGTTTTTCCCTCTTCGATATTTTATGGCTTCCGAAACCCAACACCTTGAAAACATTTTCTCCTTCGCGGAGATTTTTTTCGATGACGTGGATATCGTCTTTGAAATAGATCCCGATGCGGGGAAAATCTATATGATCTCCAATAATTCCCATGAGGAGACGACAAAGATAACGCTCCGTGACGGCATCCAGAAATTAATAAAAAAACGGCCCCAAACCGACGAGATGAACCCCATCCGGCTTTCGGTCCCAATCGGAGAAAAGAAGGAGACGATGTTCCTTCTTCCAGTAAAGAAAAAAGACGATTGGGCCCCAAAATACCTTGGGATTATTGTCAGGGGCGCGGAAGATGAAAGCCTGGAAGGTTTTCTGTGCAGGAATATCAGGAAGAAGCTGGAGAGCGGGGCCTCCTCAATCGCTCCTGGAACCAATACAGCCCTTTTTTCCAGAAAACTCCAGGAATTCAAGCAATACGCCAAGAAACTGGAGGAATTGAACGCGAAGAGGAAAGAGGAAAACATCAAACTCTTCAGCCAGCTTAAGAACATCAAGATGGAAAAGAAGTTCACCGAGGAAAATTACCTCAAGCTCTTGGCGCTGGTGGACGAGTTGGAAGTCGAGCGGAATGAATACAGGGAGATGAGTGAACGGGTCATTGAGGAAAACAATAAGCTTATAGGGCAAATGGAAGAAGTGGGGACCGTGATAGCGAAGGTCACTGAGTTTGAAAATGAAAGGCAAGGTTACACCAGGCTTTTACAAGAGAAGGACCGCTCAATCCAGAAGAGCAACCTGATAAGGGGAAACAAGGAGATTTTCCTTGATAAGTTCAAGCACCTCATCCTTGAAGTCAGCAATGACGGACGGATTTCCTACTGCAATAAAAACGTGGAAAAATTTTATGTTGACTCATTAGGCAAGACGGGCGTGGTTGGGAACAACTACCATAAGGTCTTGAAGTCAGATGACCTCCCGAAAATTGAAGGGGCCATAAGCGAGGCCATACGGGACGGAAAAGAGGCCACTATCGACGTCCGGCTCCATAAATCCAATCCCAAGACATATAAAACAGAGAAGGTTTTTTTTAAGCTGTATGCCTTCCCATTGAAAGGGGGCCAGGAAGGAGAAAACTCAGCCGGCCTTTTGATGTGGCCAGGGTGAATTTGTTCTTTTCCCTATCTCACTGATATATAAGAGAGAACCATCGACTCCTGGACATTGAACCGCGAATGGGGTATAGTGTTCTTCATTAGCGTCTAATCTTGGAGGACAGTATGGACATTAAACAAA
>JACRGO010000049.1 GCA_016212295.1 Nitrospinota bacterium
AGCTCTACTGTCCTCCTTGTAAGGGCATGGCCGCCCGGGTGTAATATTTCTATCCCGCTAAGTTCAATGGTGTCTTCAATGGTTGGTTTGTGAATGCCTTTTCTTTTCATAACGGCCTCCTTAAAAATAAGGGTCACTCATACGAAAGCGCCTCCCGCGTGGATACCGATACAGCCCGTTGCGCCGGAATCCGGCTGGCTATCCAGCCGAAGATTAAAGTCGCAATCAGGGTTATCACGAAGCCGGTCTTGCTGAATGAATAATGAAGCTCGACTTCCAGCATCAAATTGCCGAAAAATCTTGAAGCAACGATGCTGAGCGGCCATGAAAAAAACAATCCAATAAATATACTGGCAATGCTCACTATCATCCCTTCGGCGACAAACAGGTTGTAGATGATTTCGGGAGTGGCCCCGATTGCCCTCAGCACGCCGATCTCACGGGTCCTCTCCATGATATTAATGCTTGTGGCCGACGCCATGCCTATGGCGCTGACCACCAGCACCAGCATGGCAAGGAAAACTATTGTCACGAGGATTATCCGCAAATGGTCGTAAATGATCTTTACCCGTTCCGCCTGCATCATCACATATAGCACTTGGAGGCTGGACGGCTCAATCGCCTTCTCTATATCTCTTTTCAGGGCCATTACCTTGCCATAACCCTTGTCCCTGGCGACAAACATCAGGCTGTTGACATAGTGGTCCGGATTGGCCAGGGCATCATACTGCTCCTGGGCCATGTATATCTTCGGCTTTTCAAACTCCTCAACGATCCCGGCCAGCTTTGCCTTTAATTGTTTTCCCCTGACGCTCAGAGTGTGATAACCGCCGACCGGCGGATTACCATAAAGAACCGCCGCCTCCTGGTTCATCACTATTTCAGGTTCGGCAGGACCGCTCAGCCAGCGTCCCTTGATTGACCTGAAGGTAAGGAGATCGCTGTTGTACGGGAGGGCGATAATCCCCACTCCATCGTCCGTTGAGACGACCATATTTTGCATCGCGCCGCGCCCGCCGTTCCATGTTTCAATACGGCGGATGTTGCCAATGCCGCTGAAATATTTCAGCGCCTCTTCCTTTGATATCTGGTTGATCAGCACCACCTGGACATCGTGCTTCATGCTGTTGTTCACGTCCGACAGGAGGTCCTTGAGGGATTGTTGCACATTGAATCCTGTGTTGAAAATCGCCACGCCGAGGGACATGGCGGCTACGGTCACCGCAAGGCGTTTTTTGCGGCGCATGGTGTTCTCAAAGGCCAATGCTAGGTTTACAGGAAGCCGCATTTTATCAAGGAGCTTGGATTTTTTAACGCCTGCGTCCTGGTTAATGCCATAATCGTTTAACGCCTCTCGGACCGGTATCCGCGTCCCCTTTAAAATAGCCGGGAGGGACAGCAATACCGGCAGCAGCAAGCCGGAGGCCATGAGATAAATATACATATAATGCGGCAAGGACGTGGTAAGGACTTCAAAATTAAGGATATTCGCGACAAAGCAGGCGTATGCGTAGCCTGACTTGACCGCAAGCGGTATTGCGATCATGCCGGACATAACCCCAAGGGCCAGCGCCATCATCAAATAGATTTGAAAGACCTGAAACCGAGAGGCGCCGATGGCCTTAAGAATGCCGATTTGCCGGATTTGTCCGGCGAGGATGGCCGCTATCAATTGAGAAACCAGCACGGCCCCCAGGAAAAACGCAAGGAAACCGATACTCCCCTCCATGAACAGCAGGGTATTTAACTGCCACTGGTGAGGATGCTCCATGAATTTCGGTATCTTGACCGTATCAGCCGCAATACCCAAGGTTTTAAAATAATCAATGAGACCGTCAGCGGCGGCCTGAACTTCCTGCTTTGTCTTTGCATTTTTAAAGCGGATGATCAAACGCTGGTTGGCCGCCTCGCCTGTGATTTTCGAGTAGGTTTTATTGTCCACATACGCATAAATCAGGTGGTCTTGGGTGCCAGGCGCCTGGGCGGGATCAAAACCGATGCCGGCAACTGGAACATTAACGACCCTTCCGCCCGCGCGAACGCGCGCGGGAGGACCGGCCTTCAGGTTAGAGAAGCGAAGCCCGTCGCGCTCGACCAGCATGGCCCCTGCTTCCGGTGTGATTGGACCGCCGCTGCCATTTTGGTTATAGATCCGCGCCAGGCTGAAAGTGTTGAAATCTCCCACGCCGAACAGCCATAAGGGGATCCACTCACCCGGATGGGTCTCGATCCTCAGAGTGGCAAAATCCCTGAATTCGGCCTTCTCGATTTCAGGACGGTTTCTTAGAGCCGTCAAATCCAGCCGCTTAAAATCCTTGGATGTGATGGCGGCGTGAAGAGGGTTGGTCCTGGTATAATTTTCATTCAGATCGCGGTTCAATATGGCATAGGACACCAGGATTGAGCCGACACCCCAGAGACCGATTACCAGGGCAAAAATGACAAGTATTATGCGGCCTGGATTGACCCGTAAATCACCAGTGACTTTTCTGAATTTTATGTTCATAGTAGTATTGATATAACCCACCCCGGCGCTCCGCGCCACCCCTCCAAGGAGGGGAGATTTTATGTGCATTTTATTTTGAGACTTTTAATATGGCCTATTGCGTCCTGCTGCGGCCCGTGTCATCAACAATCATGCCGTCCTTGAGGGTAATGATCCGGTCATATTCAACGTATGCAACTTTTTCGTGAGTCACGACAATAACGGTCTTGCCGGTCCCAACCAGTTCGGTGAACAGATTCAGGATAATTTCCGTGGTTTTACTGTCCAGATTGCCGGTTGGCTCGTCCGCCACCAGAATCGGCGGGTCGTTGGCCAGCGCTCTGGCAATGGCGGCCCGTTGCTGCTCCCCGCCGGAAAGGGCCACTGGCAGTTTGTCAGTCTGTTGCGAGATGCCAACCTGCGCAAGCAAGGCCCCGACTCGCTTTGCGCGCTCCCTGCCTGGGATGACGTTCACAAAATCCATCGCCAACAGTATGTTTTCCTTGACGGTCAGGGTAGGGATGAGTTGAAAAAATTGAAATACTATGCCTACATTTTTTCCCCGCCACCCGGCAAGAGCGCTTTCGTTAAGTGCGTGGACATCCGTGGAATTGATCCTGACCGTACCCTGGCTGGGATGGTCAATGCCTGTCAGCATATTGAGCAGGGTGGATTTGCCGCTTCCGGACTTGCCGGCAATCGCCACATGATTCCCCTGTGCGATATGGAGATTAATGTTTTTCAGCGCGTCAAAACGGCCTGAAGCCGACTCGAACCACCTGGAAACCTGATTGAACTGAATAAAGTTTGGCATATCAATGTCCCTCCTTAGCGTCTTCGGATTATTTTTTTAGGCGGTGCGGTTTTGCGCTTTTTGCTGGGCGGCGCCATGCCGTTCCAGAGAGCCTCTACAAATTGTCCCACAAGGGGGTCCATGTCCTTTCCGCCGTGAATCTCCATCAGCTCGAATACCGCCAGACTGTGTATCGCGGCAACGAAGAGCCCGGCCGTAGCCATGGGATTATCGGCCTTTATCACTCCTTGTGAATTTGCCTCCTTCATGTGCGCGGCCAGGGCCTCCGCCAATTCCTGTTCCGGCATGACTTTAAAGTGGGCGGCCACATCAGCCATGCTGACCGATGGATTGGTTATCAGGTGCATGATGACGGGAATGAGCGTGCGGAAGTAGTCCAGAATTCTGCGGCCGATCTCCGTCATGGCCTGGCGCGGATCCGTCCCCTTTGTGCATGAATGGATCACGGCGTCTATATCAACCTGCCGGGGGACCATCGCGGCCAGAAAAAGCTCGGCCTTCGTGGGATATCTCTGGAATATAGTGGCTTCCGAGACCCCGGCCCTGCGGGCGATTTCCTTGGTTGACCCGAATGCCCCACTCTTCAGAAACACTTCCCGCGCATGCTGCAGCAACTGCTCATCGCGAATTGTCTTGTGGCGCCCCATGATTGGTTCCTCCATCATAATTAAGTTAGCACTAACTTATGATAATATTTCAAACACCTCCTGTCAAGCCTTTTTTTAGATACTTACCCGCCGCAAAAAAGAGATAAACTTTCCGACCGTGAAAAAACATTGCGCTTTTTTTTGAAAATTTCAAATATTTTGGGCTAGGTTTTCTTGGACCCCAGGGGATGCGCCCATTTAATCAATCCGCCACCGGAACGGATTTCCTGCACGATACTGAATCCTGCCTCCATGGCTTTATTTCGCCGGGCGGTGCGTGCATTGAGGTTTGCGCTGATATTTGCATTGACGTCCTTTTTTCCCCCGCGCGGCTTTGTTGATATTCTGTAACGGCGCATTATGATGGATGTTGAATTTGCCGGATGAAAGCCATGTTTAACTACATTATTGTTATTTTTTTTTAATGCAGTTAATGATGATATTATTACGTTCAGGAATTTACATTTTCCGCTTAAAATAAAATCAGCGTTGAATGCTTCAAGAGAAATTTATTTTGATTGCGGCCATGCGCTCTCCAAGAAGCGGTTGAAAAACTTGCGCGGAAAACACAAATTTCTGGGCGTAATAATATAAAATGGACACGCGAGCTAAAAAAAAAGCGGCGAAGGAAAAGAAACGCAAGTAGATGCGGAGGCAAAAAAAAGCCGCTGATACCATAGGGCTGGCGCTGGACCATCTGGAGCGGGACCTGGAGGAGGCCGCTAGGCGGAAAGAGCAAAGCCGCATGGTGGACATCGCCCGCAAAATCCTGAACATCAACGAATCCCATCCACTGGCATGCCGCACCCTCGCGGACCATTACTGGCGCTACGGCGACCCGGACAACGCATATTTTTATTTTAACAAGCTCACCTCCAGGGCTAATCCCCTTTCCCTGGATTTTTATTATCTGGGGGAGTTCCAATTCCAGCAGCAACGATACGAAGAGGCCCAGGACGCCTTCAAGAAATTCCTGGGGATGGCCAGATTCTCCATGGAAAGGGAAGTGCGGCTTTTAATCAGCGTAGCCAAGCAAAGGACGAAATTATTAAAGGACCTCATCAGGAAGGAATCACAATTAAGCCTCTTCACTAAAGAGGGATTATCATTATTTATTAAATCGTTGCTGAACAATAAAAAATTTAATATAAAGATATTGGATCAGGCCTCTGCTTAAAAGGAATACCTAAAACATGGATAATGAATAGGCTCTGAAAAAAGGCCAACTCCATTCTGATCGGCATTAAGTAAAAATAATAGGTCCACCATACGATGTTGGGTTCCATCCAGAAAAATGTTATATTTGGTTTTATATTATTTTTTGATGGATGCAGAGACGCCCGCGGTACGTTATTTATTAAAAAAATTTTATTACGCCGCTGAACTATGCCGGCTTATTTCGATGTTCAGTGTTGGATGTTAGATGTTCAATTCCTTAAAGTCCGCCAGAGATGGCGTTAAGTCAAGCGTGTAAAAATGCCCAGAACCAAAACAAATAGAATAGAGCTGATACGCTTACGCAAAAGGCGGGAGCTGGTGGTAAAGGGGATATCCCTGTTGACCAGCAAACGCGACGCCTTGATGATTGAGTTCAAGGGGGCGGTAAAGGACGTCCGCCAAATCCGCGAAAAACTTGATTCCCAAATGGCGGAGGCTTCGCAGGCCCTCATCATGGCCAGGGCGGCGGAACCTCATCACTTGCTGGCCGCCGCGTCCCTTGCCTCGCAAAAAGAAATATCATTTGAAATGTCCATGAAAAACGTGTGGGGTGTGCGCATACCCTCCGCGCGATTTCCGGACGCGAGGAGAAATCCATTTGAGCGGGGGTCGGCCCCTGGGCCGCGAAGCCTTTATGTGGATGAATCCGCCGGCCTCTTCGAGGAGGTCATAAACACCCTGGCCACAAGCGCCTTGGCTGAGCAGCGTCTCCTGGAAATAGGCGGGGCGATCAAAAAGGCCACCAGGAGGGTGAACGCCCTGGAAGGCAAGGTAAAGCCGGAGATGGAAAATGACATAAATATTATTCAGACACGGCTGGAGGAAATGGGCAGGGAGGAAACCTTCCGGTTGAAACGTTTTAAACGGTTGAAGGAAAGGAGATGACTGTATCGGAATTTCAAGGTTTTGCTATATAAAACAAAGGCATATTACAACGAATTGACACTAATTGTTTCTAAAGGTCAAAAAGTGTATTTTGAAAATCCAAATCACAATTGCCAAATAACAAATAAATCTCAATAACCAAAATTACAAAGAACAAACAAGGAAAAAGAAATGGAATTGTTTTGGACATTCGGTAATTGTAATTTGTAATTTATTTGTAATTTGCTATTTGTCATTTGGAATTTTGTTTCACTTTTGGTTGCGGCCATGCCGCGCTATGAAATATCCGTGTTAATTCGTGGTTCCAGGCTTTTTATTAATCAATTTGCTAATCTATGTTCTTGAAATCATGGGCATTTTCGATCTGTTAAAAAAATTCGGGATTTTCACGCAGGCCACAAAGGATATCCCCGGCTGCATCACCAATCCGAAGGAAATCCATGGTCATTTAAAACATATAGGCGAGCAAAAAATCCCGCTGAATCTTCAACTGGACGGTAAATATGAGCAATACTCCAGCCTCTTTCTGAAAAACACCAAAGGCGATCCATCGGCGTTTTTCATCGATCCCCTGGTCCCCAAGGAAGGAAACAGAATCCTCGAAGACTCACTGGCAGCCACCTTTTCATATACATTCGAGCGGAAGAGGTTTACCTTTGACACGGCATTCGCCGGGTCCGTCCAGAGGGAGATAAAAACCATAAAGATCGAACTGCCGAGGACAATCGAGGAATCGGACCGCAAAAAATCCGGGAACATTGCCGGGCCATTGGAAACGCCTCTAAAGGTCAGGCTGGCCCATTTGGAAAGTGTTTGTGAAAACGGCGCTCCTCTGGACCTCAAAATCCACGACCTGTCAAAAACCTTTAAAAGCAGCTTCGTGCATGTTTCCAAAGGGACCCCTCCAGAAATCTTCATTGATATGCTAAAGCCAAAGGAAGGGAACGAACAAATCAAAAAATCCAGGGACATCCACCTTTCCTACAATTTTCAAAACCGTCACTTTGAATTCGAGAGCGAGTTCGAGGAAATAGAAAGGAAAACCATAACCGCGCTCAAATTCCGCGTCCCAAGGGCCGTTGAAGAGGTGATGCTCAGAAGGATAACCACGATTGCTCCCGCCGATGGCCAATCATCAACATTATTGGAGAGAAGAAGATTCCAAAGGGTCAGCCCCGCCACCGGCTCTCCAGTGAATGTATATCTCGGATATGGAAGGGGAAAAACCGAATTGGCCAATATCAGCGTGGGAGGCGCGGCTTTTTATACCAAGTTGACCTCTAAGGACATGAAGGTTGGATCGGTCTTTTATAAAATGACTCTCGCCCTCCCGGGGGAAGAAGGAAAAATCGTCATTCCTAAAGCGGTCGTCCGTAACATCGTTGAAAATGTTGCCGTCAACAAAAAGACAAAGAACCTGTGTTCCCTGGAATTCTTTGGTTTAGGCATAACAGACCAGGACGCGATCAGGAGATATATCGCGAAAAGGACGCGGGAAACAGGGACCTGAAAAAATGAAGCTCTCCGTTGCAAGCTACGGGTATTTGTTGAAGATTTTTTTTATAGCATCCCCCTTGGTCCCCCTTTGTTAAGGGGGAATCAATTGGAGACCCGTGGCAAGCCACGGGGAATTATTAAAAAATTTACCAGACTGCCGGGTGGTTTCCTTAAAAATCTCTTTTTCCCACTTTTCACCGATTACACGAATTTTATAAAAAAAAATAATTTAATCCGCGCAATCCGCGTAATCTGTGGTTAGAAATGTTCTTCGATGTTCAATGTTAATCTTTTAATTCTTCTTTTATTTTTTTAATAATCCTTGCCTATGTCCCCGCCAATCACATCTTCAACCGGAATGGTCCTTGGGGCGCCGATCTTCACGCGGCATCCACTCAAGGCCATCTTCTCGCCCAAAACCGTGGCGGTAATCGGGGCCACTGACAAGCCGGGCAGCGTTGGCCGCACTATCCTGTGGAACCTCATCAGCGCCTCCTTCGACGGCACGGTCTTCCCGGTCAATCCGAAAAGGCCCAGAGTCATGGGCGTCAAGGCGTATCCAGGCATCGGGGCAGTGCCGGAGGCGGTCGACCTTGCCGTGATAGCAACTCCCGCCTCCTCGATACCCGGGATAATGAGCGAGTGCGTGGAGGCCGGGGTAAAAGGCGCGATCATCATATCCGCCGGTTTCAGGGAAAGCGGGCCGGCGGGCGTTGAGCTGGAAAGAAAAACGCTTGAGGAAGCGCGGCGCGGAAAGATACGGATAATCGGCCCTAATTGCCTGGGCGTGATGAATCCAATCACGGGCCTCAACGCCACCTTCGCTGCTGCAATGGCCAAGCCGGGAAAAGTCGGCTTCATCAGCCAGAGCGGCGCCCTTTGCGCCGCTATCCTCGACTGGAGCTTTCGCGAAAACGTGGGCTTCAGCGCCTTTCTTTCCATCGGCTCCATGCTGGATGTGGGCTGGGGCGACCTTATTTATTACCTAGGCGATGATCCGCGCACCGAGAGCATCGTTATCTACATGGAATCCATCGGCGACGCCGCGTCCTTTCTATCCGCCGCCCGCGAGGTGGCCTTGTCAAAACCCATCATCGTGATCAAGGTGGGCCACACTGAGGCGGCGGCAAAGGCCGCTGCCTCCCATACCGGGAGCATGACAGGAAGCGACGACGTGCTGGACGCCGCCTTCCGCAGGTGCGGGGTGCTGAGGGTCAGCGCCATTGAGGACCTCTTCTATATGGCCGAGGTCCTGGCCAAGCAGCCCAGGCCAAAGGGGCCGAGGCTCGCCATTCTCACAAACGCGGGCGGGCCCGGGGTCCTTGCCACTGACGCCCTCATCTCCACCGGAGGCAGGCTTGCGGAATTGTCAGGCAAGACCATCGAATCACTTAACGCAATCCTTCCGGTCCACTGGAGCCACGGCAATCCCGTGGATATTTTAGGGGACGCCGATTCAGACCGTTACGCAAAGGCCTTGGAGGTCGTGGCCAAGGACCAGGGAAACGACGGCCTGCTAGCCATATTGACCCCGCAGGCCATGACGAATCCAACCCGGACCGCCGAGGCCCTGAAGCCTTACGCCGACACTGACGGCAAGCCTGTGCTGGCCAGTTGGATGGGCGGCGCTGAGGTGATGGAGGGCGAGGCCATTCTCAACAAGGCCGGTATTCCCACCTTCCCATACCCGGATATCGCGGCCCGCATCTTCAATTATATGTGGAAGTACAGCTTCAATCTCCACGCCCTGTATGAGACCCCCAGCCTGCCGCCTGAATCCGTGGAAGCCGCGCGCAGCCGCGCGCAAGCCGAGGAAGATATAAGGACAGCCCGGAAAGCAGGCAGGACGGTCCTGACCGAATTGGAATCAAAGCGGATTCTGTCCGCCTTCGAAATTCCAGCAGTGGAAACCCGCCATGCGGCCACGGAGGAGGAGGCGGTCCAGGAAGCGGAGAAGATGGGCTGTCCGGTGGTCCTCAAAATTCACTCCCTCACCATCACCCATAAGACCGATGTCGGGGGAGTCAGGCTTGGGCTAAATAACGCGGATGAGGTCCGCAAGGCGTTCCGTTCCATAAAAACCTCGGTTACGGAAATGGCCGGGCCTGAACATTTCCAGGGAGTGACTGTCCAGCCCATGGTCCAGCGCCAAGGTTATGAAATAATACTCGGCAGCGGCTTCGATCCCCAGTTCGGTCCGGTCCTGCTTTTCGGCTCCGGTGGACAACTGGTGGAGGTGTTTCGCGACCGCGCCCTGGCCTTGCCGCCGCTCAATACCACCCTGGCGCAGCGAATGATGGAAGAGACCCTTATTTACAAGGCGCTTAAATGCGTGCGCGGCGGGAAGCCCATTGACTTGCCGGCCCTTGAACAGCTCATTGTGCGGTTCAGCCGGCTTGTGGCGGCGTTCCCCGCCATAAAGGAGATCGACGTCAACCCCCTGCTTGTCTCAGCCGAGGGGTTGATTGCCCTGGACGCCCGCGTTGTCCTTCACGATCCTGGCGTAAGCGAGGACAAGCTTCCCAAACCGGCCATACGGCCTTATCCGCTTCAATATGTTTCCGACTGGACCTTGAAGGACGGCGCCTCCATAACCATAAGGCCAATCAGGCCGGAAGACGAGCCGATGATCGTAAAATTCCACCAGGGCTTGTCAGAGCGAAGCGTTTATTTCCGTTATTTCCAGGTATTGAAGCTAAGCCAAAGGGTCGCGCACGAGCGTTTGGCGCGGATTTGCTTTATCGACTACAACCGGCAGATGTCCCTGGTGGCCTGCAGGAAAAATCCACAAAGCGGAGAGCAGGAAATTTTCGGCGTGGGCAGATTGACAAAGATCCACGGCAGGGACGAGGCGGAGTTCGCCATCCTCATAAGCGACACCTTCCAGAGGGGCGGCCTGGGCACTGAGCTGCTCCGCAGGCTGATACAGGTGGCCAGGGACGAAAAGCTCGTTCGCCTCTTAGCCGATATCCTGCCGGGAAATAATGGAATGATACGAATCTGCGAAAAACTCGGATTCCGGCTTTTCCGCGATCCAAATGATCCGGTGGTGAAGGCGGAACTGAATTTGATGGAATAACATAAAGAGCTGAACATCGAACGTCCAACATCGAACTTTGAACCTTTAATCTTTAACCTTGAACCCTGAACCTTGAATCATGAATAAAAAAACCTCCGCCATAGTGCAGGCCCGCATGAATTCAGAGCGCCTGGCTGGAAAAATCCTCGCGCCCATATCCGGAGTTCCATTATTGCTGCACGTCATCGAAAGACTGAAAAAAGTCCATGGCCTTGAGGGCATAATCATTGCCACGACCGACCGCAAGGAAGACGACGGGACAGAGGAGTTTTGCCGGGCGCAGGGAATAAAATGTTTTCGAGGCGACAGCGAGGACGTGTTGAAAAGGTTCATCGACGCCGCGGCTGAGGCCTTCGGCGTGGACGTGATAGCAAGGATCTGCGCGGACAATCCCCTGTTCGACGTCCCGTTTCTGGCAAGGATGCTGGAGGAGCATCTGAAGTCCGGGGCAGACGTCACGTATTCATCCGCTTCCGTTCCCATAGGCTCCACGCAGGAGGTGGCTTCATTCGAGGCGCTGAAGAGGGCAAGCCTGGAAACTAATGACCCGAAATGCAGGGAGCACGTCACTCCCTATCTCAAGGAAAACCCGGACAGGTTCAAGAACCTTGTGCTTGAGCCGCCGGACTACCTTGCGGGCCACCCGGCCAGACTGACAGTGGACACGGCGGCGGACCTTGAACTGGCCAGGAAGATTTACGAGCGCCTGTACAAGCCAGGTTCCATTGTGGATTTAAAGGATGCCTTGGCTCTTCTTGATTCCAATCCCGATTGGATGAAAATCAATTCCGCCGTCCGGCAGAAAGGTTGGAAGGAATAGGCTTTCGCGGCGCTTGCTATAGTATGGATGCTACCCGCCTATTCTGATAATTTATCACGCACATTATTAAGCCCTGAAGGGGGCGAAAGAAAATCGCTCAATTGAGATTACATTGATTTTTTGCAGTTTTCATTGTATCTTGGCATCAAGCTTGAGTAAGTACAAAAATAATTACCGCTGTTGATGCGGCGCAAATGACAGAATTGTCCGGCAACTCCGACGCGCATTACGCGAGCGCAGGCTTTAGCAAATCCCACGAACCGTCTGCGGTTGCCGCTCAATTCCGCCATTAGCCAATGAAAATTATGAATAACCGTAATAGTAAAGCAAATAAAAACGACCTGACATTTCAGCATTATCTTATTGTCTTTCTTGATATTCTTGGACAAAGAAGAACCTTGCGTGAAATTAAAGATTTGCCTACAAATGAGAATGAAAAAGAAATCTTCTTAGATAAAATACGTAAAACAGTAGGGAAGGTTGATGTACTCCGAAATACTTTTCGGGATTTTTTTAACGCTTCAAATTCGCATGTCCCAAATACCGGCCTTGTGCCTCCAGAACATCGTGAAGAATTCATTGCTTCTCAAAAATCTGAAGCCTACTTTTATGGCTTTTCTGACTCCATAATCGTGGCTGTGCCGCTAATGAACAACGATGAAAATTGTACTGCTATTAATGGAGTTTATTCCGCACTGGTAGCTACTTGTGGTATAGGTTTTGTCAGCCTTGCTGCTACTATTGCTTTACGTGCTGGATTAGATATTGGAATTGGAACGAAAATTGAAGGGCACGAAATATACGGTCCGGCATTAGAACGTGCTCATTTTATTGAAAGCAACTTAGCAGAGTATCCTCGCTTTGTTGTAGGTAAAGAACTTATAAATTATTTATTAGGGGTTGAAAATCAACAGTGTAACACTCGTCTTGGTGTGATGGCAAAAGGTATGGCCAAGCTTTGTAAGGAAATGATCATTAGAGACACAGACGGGCGTTTCATGCTTGATTTCATGGGGGAAAAATCCAAGGAGGCGGCTGATGATTCAATTAATGCTAAAGTAGTAAAACTCGCACGTGACTTTGTGGTTTCACAGCATCAAAAATATGTGAATGATGAAAATGAAAAACTTGCTTCCAGGTATTTTCGATTATTAAAGTATATCAACTCACGGGAAAAAATATGGGGTGTTGAGTAATAACTTGGCTAACATCGGACTTAACCGAATGTGCGGAAAAAGCTCCCGCACACCTGCTAGCCCAGGCGTTAAGCCTTAAAATTATCCCAAAATCATGTCAAATCTATTTAAATTGAAATCCATTGAAAATATTTATTGGCCACCTAAATGTGTGGTATGTGAAACAAAAGAAAACTTTTCTTCCTTAAACACAACCTGTTCTATTGTGACAGGCCTTTCATCTAACCTTATTACTGTTTCTACCCATCATAAATTAGTTACATTTTATTATCCAATATGCAGGAAGCACAAAATTGTAAGAAGCTGTCTTGAAAAAAAAGTTTGCCCCGAAAGGCAAACATGCGATTGGTATAAAAAACCCGCTGACACACCCCGGCCTTCGGCCACCCCTCTCAAGAGGGGAATTCATAGGCGGTGGCGTCCTTTCAATAGGATATTAATGAATAAGGCGCCGCGGCAAGCCCATGGAAATTATACTGCCGCGATTAAATTTTTTTCCTTTGAAAAATTCCCCTCTTGAGAGGGGTGGCCGCAGGCCGGGGTGTGTTAAGGATTTCAGTGGCTGCTTGCAAGGCGGCGGACCATAATGCTTTTTTCAAGACAGCTTCTAAATCTTTTTACAAGGCTTTTTACTACAAGAAGGTTGCTTACATTAGCATTAAACCTTTTTATTTCCGTTTTTGCTTTTTTGACGGTTTTGATTCCATTTTTAGGAAGGGGATTAAATGAATCGGATTATTGGATCATATTGATAGGAATTGTAGGTACGTTTTTTTTAGTTTTTAGTTGGAGATGGACACCAGTACGAATCAAAGATTTCGATGAAAACAATATTTTCCTTTTTATAAGAAACGACATTTATGCTCGTGAGTTTAAACATGTAAACAGGGAGAACATATCTGAATCGGCATAACCAAGTCATCAACCTGAGCCGGCAAACGTGGAGCTTTTTAGGTTCTTACCTCAGTTCTTGTTTCCCCTCTTTTTTCGTGCATTGTCTGTATCCGGCCAGCTTATGCCAATCGTTCGTTCCGCTGACGCAGCGCGAATGGCGGAATTGCCCGGCACTCGGATGCTTCCTTCGCCCCCAAATGTGGCGCAAACAAATCATTCGAGCAAAGATATCGAAGGATCATAGCCACCAGTTATTTTTAAAAACGTTTTCAATGCATCTTTAAAAGGAGGCACAGATTATGAGTCAGAAGATTGTTTCGTTCCAGGAGGCTTTAGATGTAATCGAATCTTTCCCGGAATATCAGCAGCAGGATCTTATCGAAATCATTCAAAATAGACTCACTGAGAAAAGACGGGAAACGATTGCTGGAAACATAAGGGAAGCGAGAAAAGAATATAATAGAGGAGATGTTAGAAAAGGTTCTGTTGAAGATATAATGCAAGAGATTACAAAATGAGAACGCTCGTTTGGGGCAATACGTTTATAAGGGCGTTAAAAAGGACAATAAAAAGAAATCCGCAATATAAACGTATTATTGAGGGCACATTAAGAGCATTAGAAGAAGACCCTTTCGCGCCAAAGCTGGAAACCCATAAACTTAAAGGAAAACTATCAGGATCATGGGCATGTACTGTAAGATGTGACTTGCGAATAATATTTGATTTCGTAAAGAGTTTAGATCAAAAAGAAGACGACATTTTATTGCTGGATATTGGAACACATCGTGAAGTTTATTAAGTTGGAGCAGAACGTTTATTTCCCTGATACAAAGAGAGCCATTTGATTATACGAAGTGGCGTCAAGGCTTAAATAAAAATTTGTCGATAGATATTTAGTCATTTGGCGACTGACAATTCAAAAAAAGCCAATAGATACTGGTCACATCGCTTGTGCCCCTTCAACAATAGAGTGCCGAATTGCACGAAAGACAAGGCAAAAGCCCCTCTTGGCGTTTGCAGCATCTATCATGAAAACCACCCGGTAATCACTTGCCCTATTAGATTCCGCGAAGATTGGCTTATAACCGATGATGCCGCATCCTTATAGATTTGAAATGCCTAAACCGGTTAACGTTGCCTCGGTCCCCCAACGAAGCCCTTTTCGATATCCCGGTGGTAAAACATGGTTTGTTCCTACCTTCAGGCATTGGATATCGACCATGCGTGCAAAACCCGCAATCATTGTTGAACCCTTTGCTGGTGGCGGGATTATCAGCCTGACCGCTCTTTTCGAGAATTTGGTTCAAAAGGCTGTTATGGTGGAACTTGATGAAGAAATTGCTGCGGTTTGGATATCATAGTTCAAGGCGACGCTGAATGGCTTGCTAACCGCATTCTTGATTTTGAATTATCAAAAGAAGCGGTCATAAGTGAAATAAAAAAAATCCCGCTCACGCTGAGAGAAAAGGCATTTCAGACAATTCTCAAGAATAGAACATTTCATGGCGGCATTCTGGCCGAAGGTTCAGGGTTCCTCAAATACGGCGAGAACGGGAAAGGCATTCATTCCCGCTGGTATCCCGCGACAATCGCGAAACGAATTCTAAACCTGGCCAATATTGCCGATAGGATTGATTTTCGTTGTGATGACGGCTTGAAGGTAATGGAGGAATTCTCCGGCAGATGTGGCGTTGTTTATTTTATCGATCCTCCCTATACAGCCGGCGGCAAAAAAGCAGGCAAGCGTTTATACAAACATTATGGCTTGGATCATGAGCGATTATTTCGCGCGTGCGAAAATATGGAAGGCGATTTCCTGATGACGCATGATAACGCTGAAGAAGTCAAGGATATGGCTCGAAGCCATGGTTTTCAAATGCGCCTGGTACCCATGAACAACACGCATCATGCGACAATGGAGGAACTGGTGATCGGCAGGAATTTATCATGGATGGACGGTTTTCCCTCGGTGCATGAGCTTAACGCTGAATATGCATACAGGGCAACAAAGAAAAAGCGGTGTGGCAAGCCGCTCAAGGCGGATACGGCATAAAGCCGCCATAACTTTTAGCTTAAAAATTAAGTTTATAAGCACATATGAAAGAACTCAATACAGTTAAAAAATATTAATGACCATTTTCAGTTAGAAGTTAATGATGCATATATGGATGTTAAAAAAAACCATACGAATGAATATTTCTCAATTGATGTAATAAATTATGAAAAAGTTCATTGCTGTTCAAAATAGAATTTTTTAATATTATAGTCCCTTTGTTTTCAACGTTTTTGGACAAGAAAATTCAAATTTCCAGATTAAGGTTTCATATTTTACTTTTTTATCCATAAGCTGCCTGTCCAAAACCCGGGAATTGAAATTGCGGTGAATTTTCTGGTGTTATTGGCGGTTTTCCAAAGGGGTCGTGGAGCCACTCCACTAAGTCCCTGTAACTAAAGAGATTCAACCTTAACATGGTTGCAAGATTTGACATGGACCATTGGGCCTTTGACAGGTGATGGAGGTATTTCAGCAGCATCAGCGTTATTAAGGCTGTCCAAATTTGAATGCGCAATGCGTTTTCCAATAAAGGTTTTAACTTTCAGATGCTGTTTAAGGGTTTTAAAGAAAATCTCGATTTCCCAGCGATCTTTGTAGATGGAAGCAATAGTGCTGGAGCCGAATTCCAGGTGATTGGCAAGCAGGACAATTTCACGGCCATTGACTTCGTCCCGGACCACCACACGCCTGAGGAGATGCGGACACCGTTCTTCAGCTTTAATGCCGGTAAGGCTAATGATCTGGTCCGCCAAAATAGAGCGGTTTTGGGGAATTTTGCG
>JACRGO010000047.1 GCA_016212295.1 Nitrospinota bacterium
AAGACTCTCAAGGAAAATTGGTGTTCCCTTCTTCGCCGCCCCCAATTTGGGTGGGGGGCGGCTTCGAAGGGAAGTTTTATCCTAAACCCGGAAAAAACGGCCTTTTCGCGCCTTGCTTGACATTTGGCCTCATAGCAGCAGTGGTGAAATTTCCCAGGCTTACGCGCAATTGGGTACTGTCCGTTACAAGATGCAGCTTCTCGAAGTTTTCCTCAATCAGGGACTGTATCCTATTTTTTTGAATGGCGGCGACGGATTCAAGATGGCGCAGGATTTGTGTTGTGGCGGAGTTTTTAGCGTGGAGGTAAAAGACAAGGGCGGCGGCGCAAATCGACGCAATGGATATAGCGGTAAAGGCAAGGACCAATTTTTTCTGGATCTTCATGACGCCTCAGCCGGATGGTATTTTGACATGTTCATCATTATAGCGTAAAAAATCACCCTACAGGAAGATCAACATCAACTCTATATTAACAAGCCATGAGTTGGGTTATAATATTAAATTAAGGCCCTTCGGGCGGACTTATTAGTCACTGGTCATCAGGACGTCTTCCCGCTTATCAATGACAAATGACTATTGACCAATGACTACTGCCTTATGTCGCTAATATGCAACTGTTTGATTTATAAACGAAAAAAATGAAAATTCCTATATTATTACTATTACTTCTCTTCGCCGCAGCCAAAAGAATTGACATCCCCCTGGCCCCCTTTTTTAAGGGGGAATATTTTGCAGTTTTCCCCTGTTTTAAGAGGTCTATCTCAAACATTCCCCCCTGGCAAGGGGGGATCAAGGGGGGTGTGCTTCATATATCTATATTATTACGTTCAGAAATTTGCGTTTTCCGCGCAAATTTTTAAAGATTTAAATGAAAATTCCCTCTGAAAATAACGTCTTGCTAATTGCCCACCGCGGCAGCTCCCATGAGCGCCCGGAAAACACTCCCGCCGCTTTTGAGGCCGCCCTTGTTCAAGGCGTGGCAGGGATTGAGACGGACATCCAGATGAGCAAGGACGGGGTCCCGGTCCTCTTCCACGACCGGAATCTCAGCCGTATCACGGGAATTAAAAAAAAGATCGCGGAACTCCCGCTAAAGGAATTGAAGGAACTCGACGTCGGTTCATGGTTTCACCCCTCCTTTCATGGGGAAAGGATATTGACCCTGGATGAGTTCCTGGACCGCTTTGGAGAAAGGACGTTCCTGTGCCTGGAAATAAAGGCGCGAATAGGAGATGATCCCGAAAGATCGCGGTCCCTGGCGGAAAAGACCGTGGAGGCGGTTGTGAGAAGGAAGCTTGTGGAAAGGTCCGCCATCATCTCCTTCAATCAGGCGGTATTGGAAACGGTTTTGGAAAAAAGGAGCGGCGTCAGAACAGGTTTGATAACGGAAAAGAAACTCCCCCTCCCCTTCTCCCCTTTTATACTACGAGAAGACCTTTCAGCTCTTTGCTTCTACGTAAAAATCCTGTCCGGACCATTGGCAAAGGCCGCGCAAGGCGCTGGAAAACAGATTTACGCGTACCCTTGCGACGCCCCGGAGGAAGTGGACCACGCCCTGGCTTGCGGCGCCGACGGTATTATTTCCAACAAGCCGGGCTGGCTGAGTTCTTATCTAAGGCTCAACCACAAGGCTGTCAGTTCCCTTTGACTTGAGGACCGTTGAGAAATTCTCCGCGTGCTGGCGGGTTTCGTAAGCGCCGGCCAGCGCCTTATAGGCCAAGTCACCTTCCGGTCCGGATGACACGGTAAGAAGATAAGCTGAAAAACCTTGGACGCCCAGTTCCATGATCCGGCGGAAGGCGTCCGGCGCTGAGTCGAAGGCCCCGATCTCCAGGGCATAGGGAAGCTCCAGGGAAACCGCGTTCGGGATCACTCCCAGCCGGATCAGTATGGCCGCGAACTCGTCCGCTTCCTCCTTGGTGGAAAAGCGGTCAATGGCCACCCTGTAATAATTCCCATTGCCAGGGACCTTCACCGTTACTATATATGAGGAGTAACACAGGCGGCGAAGGTAATTCGATTTTTCCAGGGCGCTTCCAAGGTCCTGGAACGTCCCTATATCCACCACGTAAGGGAAGCGGCGCGGACCCTTCCTCAACGCAAGGTCCGTTTTTTCAAACCCCTCCCTGAATATCTTCCACGCCCCTTCCTCGCGCGCGAAGTCAAGGGTCTTCAAGCCCACGGAATCCGCCTTGTCGGAATGATAGGCAAGAAAAAAAGAGCCTTGGAAGTGGTCGCGTTCAGGGCGGACCTGAAAATCCGCCGCCTTTATTGAAACCCCTTGCTGGGTCTCAAAGGTCTTTCTCTTCCTCTCCTTCCAATCAGCCAGGGAGAGGGTCCCCTCCTTCCCCTTGGCCTGGAAAAGCTTGGAATAATGGCTGATGTAATTCTCAAGGTCCTTTCCTTCCCAGTCCCTAAGCCACGCCTTGGTGATCTTTTGGATCTCCCCTTGCGAGGGGTCCAATTCACCAGGCAGGGAGGTTTCCAGCAGCGGGCCTTGGTCTCCCCCGGCCTTTTCCTTGTCACGCGCCATGTGTTTAAGCAGGTTGGCCTCCTCCGCCTGTTTTCGGAGTATGATCCGCGCGTCCCGTTCCGAGATCCCTGCCATTTTTTCAGCCAGGCCTGTATAATCCAGTTCGGTCCCGGCTTTTATAAAATTTATGTTTCCGTTTGGAAATTTTTCCTTGTTAATGGTCCAGAGTGACGCCACCGCCCTGTTGAGGCTCTTTTTGTTCTTGACGATTCCTTGCGCCACCTTGAAAAGATTGTCCCCTAATCTGGTCTTCACGGTTAACAAGGGGGCGGCCTTTGGAGGAGCGGGCGTCTCAACTGGCGGCGCGGACGGAAGGGACGCGGGCTTTTTCTCAATCTCCTCCACTTTTTCCGTCTCTTTCTCCGGCTGCGGCGTTTCCTTTATAGGAGGCTTTTCCCCGGACTTGTCCGCGTGGAGGTCCTTCTCAACTATCTCAGTCGACTTTGCCTCCTGTGGTTTCGTTTCCTCAACTGATTTCACCTCCTCTGAAGGAGGAGTTTTTTCCGCCCGCGGCAGTATCTCCCCTTCCTTCGGCGCCTCCGGGACATTGGCCGCGATCAGGGAAGCCGGCGCCTTTGGGGGCGTCTTCTCTTCCTCAGGCTTTTTTTCCTTTTTCTTTTCCACAACGCCGATGCTCAGATTCGTCTGGAAATTCACGGCGAGAAAAAAGGAGTCTATTATGCTGTTTCCTTCCAGAGTGGCCTTGAGCACCAACTCAAAAGAGGGATAAAAGAGGGGCTTTTTGGAATAGATACGGACGAGTTGCTTTCCGGATCCGGCAGGGACTAAATTTTCGTCCACGAGCAGATTTTCAACCGCCTGCCTTCTCTCCAAACCCAACCTGGAGTAGTCGGCTGAAGACCCGATCTCCACCTTGAGTCCGGCCTTTCCGTCGTTCAAGACCAGGGCCTCGGCCCAAAAGGGGTCGCCGAATTTGCTCTTGATGTCCAGGCCGGAAAAGGAAAATGCCCCGGCCTCCCTTGCCGTTGCCGGGAAGAGACCGAGGCATATAAGTAATATAACGGAATAAAATTTACAGGCGCGCATTTAATCGATAAGGACCAGGCCGAAGTGGTCCTTTCGCTGGTTGAAGGGTAAAAGGGGAGAAGAGGTCCAGCCGTTGTTCTGGACCGTTTTGTATACGTCAATCCCGCAGGCGGTCATGGAAGGCCGGGCTTTTTCCGGGAATTTGCAGCCGCTCTCCATTTCGCAAGGGGCGCAGAGCCGGCAGGGCCCGGACCCCAATCCGAACGCCTTGTGAAATCCGCTGGAGACGAACCTGTTTTCCAGTTCAACCACCACGTTCCGCGTGAATTCATCGCTTTCGCATCGGATGAGCAGGGCCAAGTGGTATGAGCCCAGGAGGTCCCAAACATCCTCCAGCGTTGGCGAATACGGCGGGCAGGTCAATACCGAGGCGAAGGAGGGACAGCCGTATTGGCATTTGAGCTTGACCCAGTGTCCGGTGATGACGGTTTCCGCGCTGATTATTTTGGCGTCCTGGCATCCCAGGCCCAGGGCCTCCTGTACGCATTCGCTGTTTTTCAACCGGTGCGGGTACGGGCTTTTCTTTTTCTTCTGAAGTTTATGTATCATAATGAAGGCTCCAGTGGTGATTTATGAATTAAATGCTTGTCTAAGCAAGATGTGGATTTAAATTTCAAGCCCCAAATAACAAGCATCAAATCACAAACAAGCTCCAAAAACAAAATGTCAAACAAAAATCTTTCGCTATTGGAATTTTGAGTTTATTTGAAATTTGTGGATTGTTATTTGTGATTTCGTTATATAAAACCTTTTTGGTTCCATCTCGTCCATGTTATTTAAATTTTTCACTATATTGCCGGAAAAAAACGAAAAATTCAATACTGGCCATTAAAGATATTTAAAATTTCAGATTTCAGATTTCAGATTGGAAAATATCCTTTCAAGCAATTTCCCTGTGCGCCGCGGATGATATTTTCCGGCAAGCTTAAGGAGACGGATATGGGTAGCGGCGAATTCCAGGTCGGGAAACGCGTCCAGATCATACCAGGGCGGGAGGGTGGATGTTTTCAGTCCTAGCCGTTCGCACCTGTCCAGCGCCTCTTGTAAGACGCGCTCGTGGCCCATGTCTCCATCCGGTAATATGGGCTTGAAATTCCCCTTCATTCCCACAAGATAATATCCGCCGTCAACCGTGGGACCGACCACGGCGTCGCTTTCGTCCAGCGCCAGCGCCGCTTCGGTTAAAAATTCAGGCGGAAAGGTGGGGCTGTCCACTCCTATTACCGCCACCTTTTCGTACCCCTGTCCAAACTTTTCGCGAAAGACGTTTTGAATTTTTTCCCCCAAGGTTTCCCCCTTTTGAAGAAAGGTTCCTATCCCGGTTTTTTTTTGCAAGTCCTTAAAAAATGACTTGCCGTCCGATGGAGGACACCCAATAAAGGCGTCGATCCCGGGAATGTCCCTGGCCTTGAACACTGTGTCCAGTATGAGCGCCTCCTGCAATCTGGCGGAGTCCTCAGGCGATATTCGGGGCTGGAGCCGTGTCTTGGCCTTGCCGGGTATGGGGCATTTAGCTAGTATTGCCAGGGCCGTGCTGTTCATATCTTACGAGGACGAGTTGGAACACAAAGGGTTTTAGAACTGAAATTCCAAATAACAGAAACCAAATATCAAATAAATCTCAATAACCAAAATCATAAAAAACAAATAAGGAAAAGGAAATTGAATTGTTTTGGATATTCGGTAATTGCCACAAAGCAAATATTTCCTGACGCCTGCCCCCTTCCCCTTGCAACTTGCCAAAAAACTTGAAAAGGGGCGCGCATTGGAAAATAATACTATAAGCAGCTATGATTTGAAATCAAAATTTGTTCTTTTCCCGAAGGAGGTGAAAAAATTTGAAACTACTATTATCCTTTCTGTCGGCCCTTCTCATCGGGCTTGCGGCCGCCGGGACTTCGCTGGCCGACCCGGCCTGCCCCATGCCGGGACCGGGAGGCGCGCCAGGACCCATGATGATGGGCCAGGGGCATCAATGCCCCGACGGCGACTCCCATGACGGGTGCGCCTTGGGCAAGCTTATCGCCTCGGCCGCGCAAAACGCCGCCCAGTTGGGTCTGGCCGCGGACAAGATCAGCGAACTGGACAAATTGAAGGAAGAGTGCCTGAAGACGAAAATCCTGGATGGCGCGCAGGTGAAGGTGGCGTGCATGGAATTGCATAAACTGATGACGCCGCAAAATTTCAACATTGAGGCCGTCAAGTCGCGGATAAAGAATAAGATGGACCTTGTGGCGGCCATGAAGGTCAAGGAGGCCGAGCTTTACCAAAAGGCCCTTTCCTTCTTTACGCCGGATCAATTGAAAAAGCTTGGCGGCTTAAGCCCGGCTATTTGCGATCCAGCGACGGGCGTCCATCCAATGGAGGGCCATGCCGGGCACCAGCATCCAGCCCAGGCGGACAAAGGCCCCGCAGGCCATACATGCCCTACAACAAAGTAGTTTTTTTGTCCTAATTGAAAAGGCGATTCCGGAGCGGCGTTCCGGGTCGCCTTTTTTTTGAAAAAACAAAAAAAAATTGTAACTACTCAGCGAAATATTATATAACCCCGATAGTCGCCGTTAAATGCATCTTTACATCCCCCTTAATCCCCCTTTGTTAAGGGGGAATGGGTTGTGCCGTCCATCGCCCGGACATCGCCTGATTCCCCCTTGGAAAAGGGGGCCAG
>JACRGO010000048.1 GCA_016212295.1 Nitrospinota bacterium
GCCATTATATCATCCTTTTTTACTATAAATTTAATAATTAATGCATAATAGACACATATTACCATATAGTTAATATAAAATCTAGCCCGCCTAACTAATTGAAAACAAAGGCTTTTTTCCTTAACTTAATGGCAGTGAGGGTCCTCCCTGGGGGCGCTGATTATGAAGGCCCCGCCTCCTAATGGCACGAGGCGGAGTCTCGCGGCCCGGCATTCCCAGGCAGGTGCCTTGGGAACGAGAAAACCCACCCCGGCGCTCCGCGCCACCCCTCCAAGGAGGGGAATTTTTATGTGCGTTCTATTTGAGACTGTTAATAAGTTACGTTCTCTGCGACTTTTCCATTGCCGGGCCTTGTTGCCCACTACTGAATATACCCCAGCGCCTTGAGCTTGCTCTTCAGGAAATCATCCTCCTTTGATCTTACCGGCTTATCGGAGTGTTTCCAATCCTTGGAATGGGTCGGTATTTTTCTTACGGCATGGCTGTCCAGAAAATCCTTGCCGATGGCGTCCACCAAAACCCTTCCAGGCATGTCCTCTCCCACCGGAAGCCCCATGAGGGCCAAAAGCGTCGGCGTTATGTCCAATACGGAAGCCGCCTTCAGATGCGCGCCCTTTTTAATGTCCGTGCCTGACAAAATCAATATCCCGTCAGGGGCGTTATCGTGGTATCCGCTTGCGAACCGCGCGTAACCTATCTCCTCTCCTCCGGTCCCATGCAAGGGGTTCGCTTCATGCCCATGGTCGGACACCACCACGACCGTGGTCTCTTCCTCCGGGTAGATGGCGAGGAATTTGCCTAGCGCTTCATCCATGTAGATATAATAATTTATTATCGCGTTTTCGTATAACAAGATTTCCTCTTCCGGTATGTGTATGCTGTATTTTTCCGGCTCCAGGTATTTCCAGAAGTGGTGCTCCATTGCGTCCAGGCCGTTTAAATAGATGGTGAAAAAATCCGGACCGTACTTCTTCAGGGCGTAGAGTCCGGAAGCCGTGAAGGACTCATCGTTCAGCAGGCCGAATTTCAACACGCTCAATTTGTTGTCCCTGGAAAATGCCTGTATTCCCTGGATTTCGGCGATCTTATCGGGCGGGAAATCCGCGAAGCGTTTTATAAGACCGGGGTCGAGTTCCGCGTGCATATTAACGGAACCGGCTATCTCCCCATGCAGCTTTGGAGGATAAATCTCCCCTTCCTCCGGCCTGTCCATTCCTTTTTCCGTGAGGCTAAGCACGTCCTTGTAAATCTTTTTCCGCGAGTAATTTGCATGGTCGGATATAATGAATCCGTTGACGACCTCAGCCGGAAAGGAGGCCCACCATCCCACGACCCCCACGCTATAGCCGGATTCGGAAAAAATATTCCACAACGCTTTCACCTTTCGCATGTTGCTGGAGGGAAGGGCTGTTTCCCTGGAGCCTGGGACCTCGACTATAAAGGACTCGATTCCGTGGACTTCCGGCAGGACCCCTGTGGCCATGGTGTTCCATATCCTTGGGGAATGCGTTGGTTTCAGGGTTTTCAGGTTGGCCCGGACGCCGTTTTCGATCAGCTTCGCGAAATGGGGCAGCCTGCCTTCCTTCAACAGCGGGTCCATGACGCGCCACGAGGCGCCGTCCAGGCCAAAGAGGAATATCTTCCGCTGGACCTTTTCATGACCGGTATTCTTTTCCCTTGAGTCTTTTGAGCACCCTGATAACGGCGCAAAGATAAAGAGCAGGGCCAATATAAAAAATAAGACTCCTTGCCTTGGAAATAATTTAGAGCGCATGTTTTTAATTCCTTTCATTTTTCACCATTCATCATTAGATTTTTACTCGGCAATTCTAAAAATCCGTCTCTCACAATAAATGATCCCCGCCGCAAGCATCGGGATATTTGTTGGAAATTTTTATAACATCCCCCTTAGTCCCCCTTTGTTAAGGGGGAATCATTGGAAACCCGCGGCAAGCCACGGGAATTATCTGATTAAATTTAAATTTGTAGTGGATTTTTTCTTTTTATATTCTTCCAATCTAAAATCAACAATCTGAAATTTAAAATATTCATTACTGGCCTTTCACCCTTCGCCTTCAGCCTTTCACCTATTCAATATACCCCAAGGCCCGCAGCTTGTTTTTATACTCATCCTCCCCGCCGGACTCCACCGGAACGTAATTGCCCATATCCTTGGGAGAATGCGTCTCAATCGTTGAGACCGGGTTTTTCTCCAGAAAAGCGGATTTAAACGCCCCGGATAAAACCTTCCCGTCCATGTCTTCTCCAACGGGCTTTCCGTGAAGGGCCAGGAGAGTGGGGGTTATGTCCAGGACCGAGGCCCCGGAAATCACGGCCCCTTCCCTGAATTCCGGGCCGGAAAGCAGCAATATGCCGTCAGGGCCGTGCTCGTGCGTGCCGCTTGCGATCTTCCAATAACCGGAGGCCCGGTTCGTCCCGTAATCTACATTTGGCCCATGTCCATGGTCGCTTAAGATAATAACCCTGTCGCCGCTGGAATAAAAGCCAAGAAATTCTCCAAGGACCTCGTCCAGGTAAATATAATAATTTTCTATGGCCTTCCCGTACCGCTCTGCAAGCTCGCTTGGAACGCCTGGAAATTTTCCAGGCTCCATGAACTTCCAGAAATGGTGCTCCACCGCGTCCACGCCCGCCAAAAAGACCGCGAAGAGATCGGGCTGAAATTTTTTGAGGGCATGCAGACCGGAACGCCGGAAGGACTCGTCATAGATGTAAACGTATTTTAAAACGCTTAGGCATTCATCGCGGCTCAGAGTGGAATAAGCCGTTAGCCGCTTAAGGTCTTCCCCGCCAAGTTGGACAAATCTTCCCAGCCTTGAATTATCGAATTCATAAGCATACCTGATATGCGGCTCTATTTCCCGGTACAGGGACTCAGGAAAAGTCTCCTTCGGTTCAGGGGCGCATAGGGCATTGTCCGTTAGTTCCAGACAATCCTTTAGAATTTCCTTTTTATAATAATTCGCGTGGTCTGAAATAATAAAGCCGTTCACCCTCTCCGCCGGGAAAGTGGACCACCAGCCAACGACGCCGACGGAATAATCAGGGGAGGACAGTATATTCCAGAAGGCGCTTTTTCTTCGGAGATTGCTGGTGGGGAGGGTGGTCTTGTCCGTTCCCGGGACCTTTACCATGAAGCTCTCTATTCCATGTTTTTCCGGGCGCGCGCCGGTGGCGATGCTGGTCCAGATTTGGGGCGATTCCGTGGGGGTGAGGGTCGTAAGCCCGGCCTTGGTCCCTTTTTTCATCAAGGCCGCCATATTGGGCATCACGCCGGAATCAATCAGTGGATCAATGATGTCCCAAGTTGCCCCGTCAATTGCGAAGATGAAGGTTTTTGTTTTTTTTTCCATGCTTTATCATAGAGCGGCATGGCCGCAACCAAAATAAATTTCGATGTATTCAAACGTTTGATGATATATGATAACCAAATCCGAAACAATATCAAAATGTAAGTTAAATATAGCCAAAATATTTGAAATTCTCAGAATAGGCGAGCAAGTAAGCAGGGGACGAAAGGGCAGCTTTGCAAACCATTATCTGATTGCTATACAATTTCCTGTGATGGAACAATGGCATTTGGGATTTAAATCAGAAATCGAAAGTTCTAAATATAGCCAAGATATTTGAAATTTAAATTTTGGTGGATCGAATAACGAATATAGAACAAGGAACCGCGGAATTTTGAAGGTTTTCCTTCGACATTTGTTATTCCTTGTTCGATATTCCGCGGTTCTACAAGCCTGAATTATAAATTGTGAGAGACGAATTTTCTTGAGTGGGCGTGTAAGTATCTAAAATTTAAATACGAAGGACATCACATTGTTAAAAGAAGGAAAAAAGGAAAGAATCGCCCTGGGATACGGACCTGATGCCACGCTCTTAATAGGAGCCGCCTTTGGCTTGATTTCCTGGATTTTGGATTGCGCTATAGACGCCTACGTGTTCTCCGAAGAAGGCTCCTTCCTGGAGCAAATGTTTAATCCTGAGATTTCGGAAGTGTACTTCAGATCTCAGGTCCTGGCGCTTTTCCTGGCCTTCGGGTTCTACTCGCGCCACACACTTAAAAGGCGCCTCCAAATCATGGAGAGGCTGCGAAGAAGCGAGGAGCATTTCAGGAGAATATTCGAGGAAGGACCTATTGGGATAGCCATCGTCGATTTCGGGCATAGATTCGTAATGGCCAATCCAGCCATGCTAGTGCTTACTGGATACACAAACGAGGAACTCGCATGCCTCAACATAGCTGATATCACCCATCCGGAAGACAGGGAAAAAGATATCCAACTCGCGGCCCAACTCCTCCAGGGCAATATTCCTAGCTATCGCATTGAAAAACGATTCGTAAGAAAAGACGACAAGACCATTTGGACCCACCTGACCGCTTCCCTCGTACGCGATGAAAATGGAAAACCCCTCTGTGTGATGAGAATGATCAAGGACATCTCGGAAAGAAAGGAGGCTGAGGACAAACTCAGAAATAATGCCAGGGAGCTTGAGGAAAAAAACCTGATGCTGGCCGAGGCCAAGGAAAAGGCAGAGAAAGCAACCAGGCTCAAGGACGATTTCGTGGCCCTGGTGAGCCACGACATTAAGTCGCCCCTTACTTCCGTTATCGGCTATTTGAAGCTGCTGGAATCCGAGGCCGGCCAATGCTCGGAGAAAGAGCGGAATGAAATGATAAACGCCGCGCTCGGGAGCGCCAAAAGCATGCTCAATATGGCCGATTCCGTGCTTGAAATAAACCGCCTTCAGTCCGGCAGGATAAAGCCTGACACCGCCTTTATAGACGCCCATGAAATCGTCCGGACCGTCATAATGAATATTGGCGCCCATGCCGCTCAAAAGGGTATAGCCCTGGTCAACGAGGTGCCGAAGCATACCAGGATATACGCGGATGGCGTCCTTTATTCACGCGTCATTCAGAATCTCATGGCCAATGCCGTCAAGTTTTGCCATCCAGGCGGGCTGGTCAGGATTTTTTCTCCAACCGGACAAAAGGACACGGTCGCGGTCCAGGACAACGGCGTTGGGATGCCAAAGGACATGCTCCCGGACCTCTTCAGGCACGACGTCAAGACTTCCATGACTGGGACCGCTGGCGAGAGAGGCACCGGCCTTGGCCTCCCGTTCTCCCATGAAATCATGCATGCCCACGGCGGAAGCCTTGAAGTGGAGTCGACGGAGGGCGTTGGAAGCGTCTTTTACGCGCGCCTCCCTCACGTGAGGCCGCGTATTTTAATAGTTGACGATGAGCCGGATACGCGCTTTCTGTTCAAATGCTACGCCGAGGGGATGGATTCCAGTGTGCTGGAGGCAGGAAACGGACAAGAAGCATTGGAAGTGCTTGAAAAAACCCCGGTCCATTTAATCACCGCCAACATCCGGATGCCCAATATGGACGGCTTTGAATTTCTGGAACGGATAAAGAAAAATCCGGAAACCAGCCCTATTCCCATCGTTGTCATCTCAGGCGACGTTCGGCCGGAAACCAGGAAGCTGGCGATCCGGTTGGGTGCGGATGATTTTGCTTCCAAGCCTATTCTGGATGAGGATTTTGTCCGCAAGGCAAGGCCATTCGTCCACTGAAGGAGCGAATGTTTTTGAACTTATCGCCTTTAGGACGGACTTTAAAGAATTAACATCGAAATAAGTCATGCGTAGTGCGTCATGCGTTCAAGACTCATGACACATGACACATTACACATGACACATTCCTTTCTTCGATGTTGGACGTTCGACGTTCAATGTTCGATGTTCAAGTTTTTCCTTCAGAAGCCTCTCCGTTCCCGGAAGGTTTTTTGGAGACCACCACCTTGGCTGGACATAGGAGCCGGTCATGCAGCAGATAACCCTTTTCAAACTCATGCATCACCGTGTTTTCCTCGTGTTCCCCGGATTCCACGCAAGAAACAACCTCATGGCGTGAGGGGTCGAATGGCAGGCCGGAGCTTTGGACCGGCTCAACACCGGCCCTTTTCAACGCCTCATAAAACATGCTTAAAATCATCTCCACTCCAACCCGCAGTGACTCAATGTCCTTGTTGGACTTTGCCGCGTCGTTGGCCCGCTCCAGGTTGCTGATGACCGGAAGCAGGGACTTTATCAAATTTTCATTAGAATACTTGAGGAACTGGGCGTTTTCCTTGGCCTGCCTTTTCTTGAAGTTTTCGAACTCTGCCCGGACCCGCAGCAACTGCTCGTAATGGGAAGCCGCTTCCTTGGTCTTGTCCTCAAGGGCCTTGCATAGGCGGGCTATTTCACTGTCCTTGTCCACGTCAGCCTTTGGCGCCCCCTTTCCTTCCTTATCTCCCCCTTTTTTGTCCTTTCTGGCCGCTTCTCTTTTCCGGATTTCCTTTTCGATTGCACTTTCTTTCTTGGGGGCGTCAGCCCCCTTAGCGTGATTTTGTTCCATTATTCATTGTCCTAATTTTAATAACGAAAAGTGTTTACCTGCCATTTTGTTTTTTAAACTAATTTGTGATTTGATGTTTGTTTATCAGGAGCCAGAATATAAAAAATTCTTACTCTATTCTGGCCCCTGATACCTGGCACCTGAATTCCATATCCTTCGCGGCATTCGTGTTCTAAATTTTTCCTATAATCTGGTTTCCGAGAGCTTCCGGCTCAGGAAGGCGGCCATGTAGTTTACTATTGAGATGATTCTCGGATATTCCATGCGCTTATGGCCAATCACCCCTATGGCGCCTATGGGCCTGTCGCCGCACTTATAACTGTGCGCTATAACCGCGCATTCCGTGATTTCATCATTTTCCATTTCCGAACCTATGAAAATGGAGGAGTCTTCTCCTTCCAGGCACTTGTCTAGGATCATTATCAGGGCCGCCTTGCTTTCCAGGGTCTTGAATATTTTCCTCATGGTGGAGGCGTCTTCCCTGAACTCCTGCTGGTTGAAGAGGCTCTCGACTCCCGTGAAGCGCAAATCGTCCTCTGACTTGTTTACATCCAGAAATTTAGAGCATATCTCCATTGCCTTCTTCACCAGTGAGTCATAACGCTTTCTGTCGTCCGTCATTTCACGGAAGACCTTTTCCCTGATGGATGGCATGGTGAGGCCTGAATACTTATCGTTAAGAAACCTGGAGATGGAGTTCAAGAGTTCCTGGGAAAGGTCTTCGTCCATGTGGACGTATTTGTTGAAGACGTCTCCAAGCGATCCAACGATGACCACGAGAATATTTTCAGCGCTGATTCTGATCAGTTCAACGCGCTTCAGGATTGTCTTGTCCAATTTGGGGCAAAGTATGATCCCGGCCTTGTTGGTCAATCGCGAAAGGACCTTCAGGAAAATCCTGGGAAGCTCTTCCATCTCCAAGGTTGCGCCGGAGAAACTTTTTTCGATAAAGCGCGCCTCTTGCGGACCAAGGGAAAAGGCGTTTTGGGAATCAACGTAAAAGCGGTATCCTTTGTCCGTGGGGATTCTGCCGGAGGAGGTGTGGGGCTTGCTCAAATATCCGTCGCAAACTAGGCTGGACATCACGCTCCTGATGGTGGCGGAGCTTAAATCGCTGAAATATTTGCGGCAGAGGGTACCGGAGCCTACAGGCTCGGCGGTTGAGATGTAGTCCCGCACCACCACGTTCAGGACCGATTGTTTCCTTTTGTTCAATTCCGGCATTGCTAATTTGGCATAGGAGTTCATATTTTAAACTTAGTGGACCTTAGTGCCTTTGCGCCTTTGTGCCCATCATTTTTTTTGCCACTAAGACACAAAGAAACATGGCGCGGCCTTTTCAGGGGATATATTTTTTCTTTTGGTTTACATCCCCCTGGCCCCCTTTTTTAAGGGGGAATATTTTCGATGCCCTCGGTTATATAATCAGCTTTGCCGCGGCATAGAGTTCCAGCGATAATTCCCCCTTGGAAAAGGGGGCCAGGGGGATGTAAAGCTGTCCGGCTAAAACAAAATCATGGCTAAAACAGTCTCTTCAAAATTATTGTTTCGTCTCTCCTTTGTCCAGTGGAAATCATGGCGAATTCAATCCCAAGGAGATTGGAAATAGCCTCCACGTAAGCCTTGGCCTTGTCCGGCAGCTTGCTGAAGTCATCTATTCCAGTGGTGGGGCTCATCCAACCAGCGTATTCCTGGTATACCGGCTCGCAGTTTTCGAGGATTTTAAGCGAGGCGGGCATTTCATCGTAAATTCTATTGCCGTACTTATAACCCACGCATACTTTGATATTGGGAGTATTATCCAGGACGTCAAGCTTCGTGAGCGCCAAGTGGGTGATCCCGTTCAATTTTGCCGAGAACTGCGCCACTACCCCGTCAAACCATCCGCAGCGCCTTGGCCTTCCTGTTGTGGCCCCATACTCCTTCCCCTGCTCCCGGAGTAAATTTCCCTGCTCCCCGGTGAGTTCAGTGGGGAAAGGGCCCTCGCCCACGCGCGTCGTATAAGCCTTTATTATTCCCAGGACCTTTTTTATGGAAGAAGGCGGTATGCCGAGCCCGGTGCAGGCCCCGCCTATGGAGGCGTTGGAAGAGGTCACGTAGGGATACGTCCCGTGGTCGATGTCCAGCATCACCCCTTGGGCCCCTTCCAAAAGCACCTTCCTGTCCTGGGTTATATCGTCGCTGATGAGGTGAAAAACGTTATGGATGTAAGGGGCTATTTTTTTTCTGTACTCCATGAACTCGTCCCACACGGCCTGAAACTCATAGCCGGGATGGTTGTATCTCGATGTAAGCAGGAGTTTCTTTGATTCCAGGTTGGCGCGAAGGCGCTTGGCCAATAGTTCATCGTCCAGGAGGTCGACCATCCTTATTCCCACCCTGGCGTGTTTATCAGCGTAAGCCGGACCTATTCCGCGGCCTGTTGTGCCGATCTTTTTGGCCCCTTGAATGGTTTCCTCATTCTGATCATACACGTGATGATAAGGAAAAATCAGGTGGGCGCGCTCGCTTATGAAGAGTCGTCCGGCGAAGGTTATTCCCCTGGATTCCACCTCTTCCATCTCCTTCACCAGGGCCTTGGGGTCGACCACCACTCCGTTCCCTATATAACATCTCTTTCCCGGTTGGATTATTCCTGATGGAAGGAGGTGCAGGATGAATTTTTCATCGGCGGCCCCTTTTTGGCCGGAGCGGACGATGACCGTGTGCCCTGCGTTATGTCCGCCCTGGTACCTCGCAATGGAGTCGGCATCCTGGGCCAGGATGTCCACCACCTTCCCTTTTCCTTCGTCGCCCCACTGGCAACCTATGACCGCTAATACTGGCAATGTTTTTCTCCTAATTTACTGTATGCGAGTGACTAAAGTGAGCTAAAGTTTAAAGTGACTAAAGTTGTGGAAGTTATTTTTTTACTATAAAAAAAAATATACCACAACTTTAGGCACTTTAGTTCACTTGACACTTTAGTCACTCATCTTTTTGGAAAATCAGCTATTTGCGAAGTTATGTTCTAACTTTCAGTGGCGCGAAGTATTCTTCACGGCAGATAAACCCTTTTGGCGAAAATAATATTCTTGGGCTTTGTCAATTCATCCAATACGTTGTCCTCAACCGGCGAATCCACGCTGATAAGAGCCAATGCCCTGCCGCTTGGCGTGATCCTGCTCAGATGAAAACCAGCTATGTTGATATTGTGCCTTCCGAGCGTCATCCCGATATGTCCGATAACTCCCGGCGCGTCGTGATTTGATATGACAAGCATGTTCCCGCCAGGGACAGCCTCTATGATGTAGTCGTCCAGCCTGACCACCCTCGCGTCTGCCTTGCCCATTACTGTCCCTTGAATCAACCTCTCCTCCGAATCAGTCGCCACCTCGACATGCACAAGGCTCGCGAAATCATGGGCCAGGCTGGTCTGCGATTCCTGGACCTCTATTCCCCGCTCCCTGGCGATGGACGGGGCGTTGACCATGTTCACGTCTTCCTTCAAAAAATGGCCGAGAAAGCCGCGTATCACGGACAAAGTAACCGGTTTAAGGTTGTACTTGACTATTTCCCCGCTGTATTTCACGGCCAGCCTTTTTACCCCGCCCTCAACCAGATGGGCCAAAAGACGGCCCAGTTTTTCTCCAAGGCTTATATACGGTCCGATCTTTTCCAAGGTCTCCGCGTCCACTGACGGCGCATTCACCGCGTTCCTGATTTTTCCGGTTTTAAGGAAATCGATTATTTGCTGGGCTATGTCAACCGCCACGTTTTCCTGGGCCTCGTGGGTGGATGCGCCAAGGTGCGGAGTGCAGACGACCTCCTTCAACTTCAACAATGGATTGTCCCCCGGCGGCTCCTTTTCGAACACGTCCAGGGCGGCCCCGGCCACCTTTTTTTGCTTTATGGCGTCGCAAAGGGCCTCCTCGTCGATCAATCCCCCCCTGGCGCAATTAATGATCCTGACCCCGTTCTTCATGCGGTCGAATTCTTCCTTGCCGATGAATTTTTTCGCGCCGGAAACCTTCGGGACATGGAGGGTGATGAAGTCAGAGCGCTGAAAGATTTCATTCAAATCCACTGGCTCCACGCCCAGTTCCCTTACCACGTCCACGCTTATGAACGGATCGTATGCGATGACCTTCATGCCCAAGCCGCGCGCCCTGCCCGCGACTATCCTCCCGATGCGGCCAAGCCCTATGACCCCAAGCGTTTTATTGTAAACCTCAACACCCATGAGGCCCTTTTTCTCCCACTTCCCCTCCTTGATGGAGGCATTGGCGAGGGGTATGTTGCGGGCCAGGGAAAGCATCATGGAAATGGCGTGTTCAGCCGTTGTCACGACGTTTCCCTCCGGCGTATTCATCACAACGACGCCTTTTTTGCTGGCGCTTTCCAGGTCAATGTTGTCAACGCCTATCCCCGCGCGGCCAACAACGCGAAGCTTCTTGCCGGCCTCTATGACGTCCTTGTCCACTAAAGTCTCGCTGCGCACGACCAGGGCGTCGCAGTCCTTGATTTCACGTAGAAGCTCTTCCTTCGGCATTCCGGTTTTAACCACAACCTCCATGCCTTCCTCGGCGCGGAACAGGTCTGTCCCCTTGTTTGAAAGATTGTCACTTATTAAGATTTTCAATTTAATCTCCCTTGACGACGATGGTTCCTGCAATTTTATCGTGCCAGGCGCGGCCGTCCTTGTCAAAGACCGCCCATAAAAGGCCCAGCCCAAATAAAGACAAACCAAACATGAATCCAATACACCTGACAAAAGCGCCGCCAGGCCCAGGAAGGGACCCGTCCAGCCTCACAACCTTGATTCCCAATATATATTTGCCTAGGGTTTGCCCGGACGTCCAATGAAAAAACGTAAAATAAAAACCCCAGAACGCCAGGGTGGCAAAAAACATGCAAAGATAAAGCATGATGACCCCGGAAAGTTTCTCGACTTCCAAGGCGCCGCCCAAGAGGTCCATGCCAAAATTCATTTCCGAGAGTCTATTCTTCATGGGAAAAAGGGCAAGGAATAAAAAAAATTCCAGGACCATATAATCGATGGCAAGAGCAAGCGACCTCGCCCCTAAACCGGCCCTTTTCCTTTCCGGCTGAATATTTGAAGAAGCATCTACCACGGATGATGGCATCTCCACCCCGGAAATTTCTTGTGAAATGTTCATTCTTTAAACTTATTTTCGTTTAAAACAATAAAAAGCACGAAGTCCCGTTCTTTTATTAACCGTCTCAAGATAGTATTGATATAACCCACCCCGGCGCTTCGCGCCACCCCTCCAAGGAGGGGAATTTTCATGTGTGTTCTATTTTGAGACGGTTAATATGTTTCAGGCTTCGTGCTCTTTCAAGGATTTTTCAGGGATTTTTGACTATATTACTGCGTTCAGAAACTTATTTTGTCCGCAGCCACGCCGCGCTATGAAATTATATGAATTTAAACCACCGATATCAAGGTTTTTCAGGCCCCTCATCCAAGTCGTCAAGCATTAAATCTATGTCGCCATCGAGATCAATGCCATCCTCGGACTCTTCTTCATGGCTTGACGAAATGTCCTCATCTAAATTTATTGAAAAATCTATGTCTCCAGCGGTTTCAACCAACGCTTCATCATCATTCATATTTACTTTTATATCAGACTCTTCCGCGGCGCCTGCCCCACTCTCTTCCTCCTCCAAGTCCAGGGTTATCTCCTCCCCCCCCATGTCCAGGCCAGAAAGTCCATCGTCTTCATTGAGATCAACTCCTTCCGGTTCCTTGGAGGCTCGGGCTGCTCCCCCGCTTCCGGCTTCCTCGATTTCTATTTCAGGGCCTTCCAAAAGATCAATCCCCGCCTCTCCGGCGCCCTGTCTTGTTTCCTCCTCAGACCCCATATCAAGCCCTAAAACCCCCTCATCCACCGTGAGATCATGGCCTTCCGCTTCGTCCACGGACAGGGATATATCCTCGCCTCCAACTTCCGCCAGGTCCAGGCCGATGCCTTCGTCTCCTCCCATGCCACCGGTTTCATTGTCCGCCACTCCAGCGGTCTCTTGTTCCACGCCCATATCCAGGGAATCGAAAAAATTAGTCTCTGTAACTGAAACCGGCCCTTCGGCCCCCCCATCTTCTCCTCCTTCCCCATACTCCATTTCCTCTGTTTCCACGGCGCTTGGAGCGCTTTCCGCTTTCAGGCCTTCAGCGTATTTATTCAGGTTAAGATAGCCAGGCTCCATCAAGAATATTCCAGCCTTTTCCTTGAATTCGAACAGGTCCTTGGCGCATTTTTTACATGTGTCCAAATATTCAAAGCTTACATATCCGCATTTAGGGCATCTCATGGCCTACCTCCGGAAAATTTTGTTCTGTCTATTGTAGTCGTTCATGGGTTCATGGTTCAAGGTTGAAAAAGGGCGTGAACCACGGCAATATCGCAAGGGATTTTTTAGGGCATTCCATCTTGGTTATAGCGCCGCTCAACAAAAGTCTGCGTGGGTACAGGGTTTTATAAAACCCTGAACCCTGAACCTGAAACCGTGAACGGTTACAAATTATCTAAGCCCATAAACCAATTAAAGCTTTAGCCGCTTTCCTTTTTTCCCCTTATTACATGCCGCCTGCGTCCGGCGCCTGGTAATACACGCCGAAATCCTCCACCTTTTTATTTACCGCCACACGCATTTTCACTTCAGAAAGGGCGTCCGCCTCTTTGCCGGTCGATGGGTCCACGTCAATGAACTCAATCCCCCTCGGAATGGGGAAATCGCCCACTGGCTCCCCTTCCATTGCCTTCAACATGAAGCTCGTCCAGACAGGCAGAGCCCCCTTCCCGCCGGTCAGCCCCTTGCCGCTCTTCATTATCATCGGTTGATTGTCATCATATCCCACCCACACGGACGCCCCAAGGGTCGGGGTGAATCCCGTGAACCACGCGTCCCTTGAATCATTCGTCGTGCCGGTCTTGCCGATGGCCGGCCTTGTCCAGCCAAGGCCCTTGGCCCCTGAGGCGGTCCCGCCGGTCAACACCCCCTTCAGCATGTCAATCAACATGTATGTCTTCTGTGGGTCCAGGACCTGCTTGTGGTTGACGATATTTTCCAAAAGCACATTGCCGCGGTTGTCCATTATTTTCTTGATTGCGACCGGCTCCGCATACCTTCCTCCCATTGCCAGGGCCGAGAAAGCGGAAGCCATTTCAAGGGGAGAAACGGAGCAAGCGCCAAGGGCAAGGGAAAAATTGGAGGGGAGCTGGGATTTTATTCCTAATTTCCTGGCTGTGGAAATCACGCTCTCCACCCCGGTCTTCACTATCAATTTCGCTGAAACGACGTTTATGGATTTCATGAGGGCCTGCTTTAATATTACCGGACCCAGGTTCCCGCCGCCGAAGTTCTCAGGACTCCACGGGCTGGACCCTTTTATTTCCACTGTGAACGGCTCATCCTCCACCACTGTGCTTGGGAGGTAACTCAACTTTTCCAGGGCCGTGTAATAAACAAAAGGCTTGAAACCTGAACCGGGCTGCCTGTAGTTGGCGGTTGCCCTGTTATACTGGCTTTCGGAATAGTTCCTGCCCCCCACCATTGCCTTCAGCCATCCAGTCCCTGGCTCCACAGCCACCAAGGCGCCCTCAACCTTGGACCCGCCGTTTTTATCTTTTAATAGACCGTCTATCTCCGGCAAATACCCCTGGACTGCGTCCCACGCAAGGGCCTGAAGCCTCCTGTCAAGAGTTGTGTAGATTTTAAGGCCGCCGTAATTGACCGCCTCCGCCCCGAAGACAGCGGCGGCTTCCTTTAATATGTATTGGATGAAATAGCCGATTTGATTGGCGTTTCCTTCCCTTTCCGCGAGTTTAAGCGGCTCTTCAATGGCATGTTTCTTTTCATCCTCTGAAATTATGCCGTTTTCAAGCATCTTTTCCAGGACGTAGCTCTGCCTTTTTTTGGCGTTCTCAGGGTTTCTAAAGGGATTGTAAAAGGTCGGGGATTTAGGAACGCCGGCCAGCAATGACGCCTCGGAAAGGGAGAGCTCGCTCGCATGCTTGCCGAAATAGGTGCGGGAGGCGTCCTCCACTCCATAAGCGCCGGCCCCGAAATAGATATGGTTGCAGTAGACCTCCAGGATTTCCTCTTTAGTGAAAGCCGCCTCGAATTGCAAGGCGATCAAAAGCTCGAAGAGTTTTCTTTGAAAAGTCCTTTCAAAGGAGAAAAACAGGTTCTTTGTCAATTGCTGCGTAATGGTGGAGGCCCCCTGGACCACCTTTCCCGCGCTTATATTGTTCAGGACCGCCCTTACCAGAGCGGCCTTGTCGATTCCATGGTGGGAAAAGAAATTCTTGTCTTCAGCCGAGAGAATCGCTTGCTTGAAGTGGGATGAGATGGACTCAAGCGGAACACGATTGATCCCGCCAAGGACGATAAGGACCTCTCCCTTGTCATCGAAAATTTCCGTGGGAACATGGAGGCTGATCTCGTCCAGCGTCTTCGGCAGCCTGGGAAGTTCCTTGGAGATCAGGAACATGGAAAAAACTCCTAAGCCGATGCAAATCAGAAAGACGGTGATGGAAAAATAAAATAGCGCGCGGCCCAGGTTCTTCATGAAGGAGGAGAAGGGGTGGATTTTCCGGTTTCAGCCACTAATCATATCCCGCCATTTTTCGCCTCATCTTCAGCATTTCCTGCTGCCGCTTAAAGGTGTACTGGATCAATTCCTCCTTGTCGTCCTCATGAATGGCGACAAACCGGCAGCCATAGGCGTATTTCATCTTTCTATCCAAGGGGTCCTTCTTCATTTCCACCCTCATGATTTCCCCAAGGGCCGAGATGGAAAACGGCGGGGAAGCCGGGGGATTGGCTATCAGCTTAAAAACCGTGTTGGGTTTGATTTGCCGTTTAGTCAGGAATTGCAGGCCGCTTCCGCTAAGGTCCACGCAAGTCGCGGAATTTTCCTCGCCGCCCCCCTTGATTTCCTTTTTAAAGACCCTGGCGGCGAGTGAAGCGTACTTCTTGTAAAGATCAAGAATGACTTCGGCCACGCGCGGATCGACTTGGGAAAGCTTTGACACAACCTCGCTTTCACTGAAATCCGTGGAAACCTTGGAGTCATCACGCCTGTCCCTGGTCCTCCGCACTAGATAATCTTTCTTTTTTTGTTCAACGGTGTCCTTTTCAACAATAAAAAACTGTATCGGAAAGGCGTCTTCCACCCTCGCGGATTCGCGCTGCACCCCGTCCGCCGGTTCCTGGCTTTTCTTTACATATTTTCTGTCAAAATCCGGATCATAATCCGCCTGATGGACTTCCTCTTCCTTATCTTCCTGCTCAGCCTTCTCCGCCTTTGCTTCATCCTGGCTCTTGACGACGTCTCCGACGCGCACCACTACAATAGGAAAAGTCTTGTCCTGTACAACTTCTCCCTTTGTCTTGTAGGCCCCGTCCTTCCCGGTCCAGGCGACCATAATCTTGCCTCCCACAGACGCCTCTTCCTTTTTTTGAAGGTTCGCTATGGCGAAGGCCACCAGGTTTTCCTTGATTTTTTTAACTTGCCCGTCGTATTTCAGACCGCCGCTTTGAGGGGTCCCTATTTTTACATCCTGGCCAAGCGATAGTACTTCGTTAATGTCCATGAAAAAAATTCCTTATAAATTAAAACAATAGAATGCGGATAAAACTTTTTAAAATCCGTGAAAATCAGCTTAATCCGTGTCATCCGTGTTCTATTAATTCTCCAACTGCGTGTTCCAGTAAAGATAATCGCGCCATGACTCCGGTGTGTTCTTGAAGTGGAAGGTGATCCGAAGGACCGGGGTCCACCTCGGCTTGGCAGGCCCGCGAAGAAGCCTCATGCCGGCCTGCGAAGGCGTCCTCCCGGCCTTTTTCCGGTTGCAGGGGACGCACGCCGTTACAATATTCTCCCACGTGGTTCGTCCTCCCATGAACTTGGGGACCACATGATCAAACGTCAGTTCCTGCTGTTTCAGTTTACCGCCGCAATACTGGCAGGAAAAGTTGTCCCTGATAAAAATATTCTGCCTTGAAAAATATACTTCCTTCTTCTTCTTTATTCTTACGAATTTCAGCAAACGAACAATGGAGGGAAGCCTGATGGAAAAAGAAACGGTCCTGACCTCCCGGTCATATTCCTCCACCACTTCCACCTTGCCAAGGGTCAAAAGGGTCACGGCCTTTTTCCAATCAAGGACTTTGATCGGCTCGAAAGTGTTGTTCAATAAAAGGACTCTCTCCATGAATTACCACTCCAAAATAAGGCAATAAACTCGGATATTTCTAACTTATTCTCACTCGTTTGTCAAGTTGTCCCATGAGATTTCATGAAAACAAACCACAGATTACACCGATTACACGGATTTTAAAAAAAATAATTTATTCTGTGCAATCTGCGGAATCTGTGGTAAAAAAATTTTGGTTGCGGCGAAACTGCGCTATGGATAGACGGCCTTACTCCTCCAGGAACTTGAATTCTACCCGCCTGTTCAAGGCCCTTTCCTCCTCCGTGCCGCGCGGGTTCACCGGAAATTTTTCACCAAATCCCTTTGTTTGAAGCCTTTCCCTGGAAATTTTCTCCTCTGAAACCAAATAATCCGCTACAGCATTGGCCCTGTTTTTGGATAGGACCATATTATGGGCGTCCGTTCCCAGATCGCAGGTGTGCCCCTCAATTAGTATCTTCCCACCAAAATTTCTGATTTGCCCGGCTATGTCCTTAAGCGTTTCCTTGGCCTCATCCCTTATCTCCGACTTATTGAGATCAAAAAATACAGCGGAAGCCACATCCACCTGATAAGCAACCATTTCCTCCTCAACCTTTTTCTCAGAAGGACGGGACGTCAAATCCTGGGCCGACGGGATTAATTTTCCGGTGTCCTGAGCGGTCTCCTGGGCTTTGGGCGCCGGGCTGAACGGCTCGGCGCGGTCTCCCAGCATGACGGTATGATAATGGGCCACTGGAAAAACGGCGGGATCGACCAGGGCATGGAGCTGATTCACTGACACGTTTTCATACGACTCAATGGCCTGGACTTCTCCAACGAACAGGGAATATTCCTTCCCCCCGTCCCGGACCCGCCGGAAGATTTTAAACAGGTCCCCGGCCTTGACTCCCTGGTCCTTGCCCGCGTCTATGACGTAATAAGTGATAGGGTCCTTGGCGATGTCCTCCGGATTAGGGGCCTTTTCCACCTTGATGACTCTATACAAAGCATCTCCAGCCAGGGCGGGAAAAGGAGCAATAATCATTAAAGCCAGACCAAAAATCAGATAACGAAATAGAAAAACCATGCCTGTTTTAGAATTTAGAATAAGGTTAGGAAATAGTATCAATCACCACAAAAAACATCAAAAGAACGCTTATGGCCCCGTTTAGATTAAAAAACGCGGCGTTGACCCTCTTCAAGTCGTCCGGCCTCACTATGGAATGCTCGTACCATAAAATGGCCGCTGTAATAACGACGCCGGCCAAATAGACAGCGCCCAAGGGCCGCGCCAAGGGAAGGGCAAGCAGAAAAAGAACCATGATTGCATGAAAGAGACTGGAAAACTTCAATGACCTGGCCAAGCCGAACTTTTGTGGAAAGGAAAAGAGGCCGTGCTCCCTGTCGAATTGATAATCCTGGCAGGCATAGATTATGTCAAGTCCTGCAAGCCAGAAGACCACGGCCAGCCCCACCATCACTGAAGCCCCTCCTATCTCGTTTGCCACAGCGGCCCATGCTCCTATGGGGGCGAGACTTAAGGCCAGTCCCAGGAAAAAATGGGAAAGCCAGGTAAACCGCTTTGTAAAGGAATAGAAAAAAACCACGGCCAGCGCCATTGGGGAGAGCATAAGACACAAGGGATTCAACATAGCGCACGCGAACACAAAGGCCCCTATGGCCGCTGCCAGAAAAACCAGATATTCCCCCTTTCCCACGAATCCGGAGGGAAGGGCGCGGTCCCTGGTCCTTTGATTTTTTGCGTCAATATTGGCGTCCACCACGCGGTTAAAGGCCATGGCCGCGCTCCTTGCGCCGAACATGGCCACGAGTATCCAACCCAATTTATTAAGTGGGGGCAGTCCCCGGGCAGCGAGAAAGGCGCTCATCATGGCGAACGGGAGGGCAAAGACAGTGTGCTGTATTTTGATGTCACGGAGGATAGCCTGCAATTTATTCATGCGATTAGTTTAGTGGAAATATCGCCGCGCTTCAAGGGGGGTGCGGCCATGGCAAAGCGCGATACGGCCTGATAGCGCCCTTCATAGGGTGACACACCCCGGCCTTCGGCCACCCCTCTCAAGAGGGGAATTAAACATGCGGCCACCTCAAGAGGAAATTTAGATATACTACGCGGTCCCTGGCAGGAGGGGAGTTTAATATAATAAGCGGCGCCACTCCCCTCTTGAGAATGACCCAAAGCGGCGGGGTGTGTTTCCCCTCTTGAGAGGGGTGGCCTTTAGGCCGGGGTGTGTGCCTTTACCCTCCACTCTCTCTTCGGGTCCCATCCATCTATTCCTTTCCAGCCCCGTTTTTCGCGGAAAAAGTTATTGCCTTTTTCCCCTTCCTGCTGTATATTTTAGCCCGGTAAGCTGCCTGCGTCCCATGCTTGGGAAACAAGGAATTATTTTAACTGGAGGTTATTATGCGAATAAACAAAACCAAGGCCGGAGAGCCCGTAGGGACAAGAGGGGCGGTCTCTCTGCTCCTCCTGGCCTGCATTTTTTTGTTTTCCTGCGCCTCGCCGCCCAGACCCCGTACCCCAGAAGTTGAAGAAGGAAAAGGTTGGACAAGCACACCCGTTCCAGTTGTTAAAAAAGAAGAAATGCGCCCCTCCCTAGCCAAAATCCAAGCCCCCATCCTGGAGATCGACGCCGGCGGGCACAAGGCAGTGATAAATGATGTCATCTTCACCAGGGACGGGAAATACCTGGTCTCAGCCTCGGATGACAAGACGGTCCTGGTCTGGGACGTGGAAACCGGGGAGGTAGTCCGCGCCATCCGGGGCCAGATAGGGGAAGGGGATGAAGGTAAGATTTTCGCCGCGGCCCTATCCCCTGACAACCGGGTATTGGCCGTGGGGGGATATGTTAAAAATAATGCCATACGCCTCATCGACTTCCAGACCGGCCAAGTGGTCCGCCTCCTGAAGGGACACGGGAATGTGATTAACGGCCTCGCCTTTTCCTCTGACGGCCAAAGGCTGATTTCCGGGAGCGCCGACTTTACCGCGCGCGTCTGGGACGTCCGCTCAGGGGAGACCCTTCATATATTGAAAGGACACACGGAGCGTATTTACGCCGTGGCCTTTTCCCCGGACGGAAAAAGGGTTGCCACAGGCAGCCTTGACCATACCCTGAAGCTCTGGGACGCCTCCACCGGCGCCCTCCTTGCCACAATGAAAGGGCATAAGAATAATGTAGTTTCCGCCGCCTTCACGCCTGACGGCAAAACCCTCCTCTCCGGGAGTTGGGACAAGACCATCCGGCTCTGGAACGGGGAGAACGGGGAGTTTATCAAGGTCCTGGCGGAGCAGGATTCCACAGTGGACAGCCTCTCCATCTCCCCGGACGGGACAAAGGTGGTTACGGGAATAGGTACAGGTCCCGGCGTGACCAACAACGTCTTTTCCATCCCCTCCGGTGAACGTTTGGCTTCCTTCACAAAACACAAGAACATCGTCCTTGCCACCGCCATCTCGCCTGATGGCAGGACTGCGGCAACGGGGGGAGGGAGTGACAAGGAAATCTACCTCTGGGACGTCAACACAGGGGAGGTGAAAAAAAGGATGGCGGGCAAGGGCGGAATAATCTGGAGCGTTGGTTTCGCCAAGGATGGAAAGTCCATCGCCTGGGGAAAGAAATATGATAGAAGCGGTTATAATATGTACCAAATTAATGGTCCCCTTGAACAATCCTTCCGCTTAAAGGACCCGGACCAGGGCTTTAACCTTGCCATTGGAGAAAAGATTCAGGACATCGCCGTTGCTTCCCAAATCTTAAATCTCAAATCTCAAATCCGAAATCCCCAGGGTTCTGATTACCTCCGCTCCCTGGAATCAGCCGGCCCCTTCTCCATCCGCACCGCAAACGGAGGCATCCACCCTACCCTCCAAATCCTGAAAAATGGAAAGGCGGCCCATGAGATAACCCTGGATTCCATCAGCGGCAATGACCACCGAAGCCTCACCCTCACCCCTGACAGCGGTACTGTCATAAGCGGCGCGGGCAATGGCTGCCTCGCCTCCTGGAGCACGGAAACAGGCAAAAAGATCCATGACTTCGTGGGCCACACAGGGGACGTTTTTGGCGTGGCCGTCTCTCCGGATGGGCGTTATCTGGTCTCCGGCTCCGTTGACCAGACCGTGAAGCTGTGGGAGGTTGCCTCTGGAAAACTCCTACTCAGCATCTTTCAAGGGTCGGACGAAGAGTGGGTGGCCTGGGTCCCGGACGGCTTTTATGCTGCCTCCAATAATGGGGGAAAGTACGTGGGATATCACATCAACCGGGGAGAGGACAAGGCCGCGGATTACGTGGGCCTGGACCAGATCGGCGAGACTTTTTACCGCCCTGATCTGGTGGCCAAGAGTCTGCAAGGGGGATTCGAGGCGGAGATCCGGGCGGAGTTGGAAAGGCTCGGCGGCATAGATGAAATCATCGCCTCCGGCCTTCCGCCCAAGGTGGCGATCCTTTCGGAAAAAGAACTTAAAATCAACCAACAGGACTTTACCCTGGAATTTTCGCTGGAGGAACAAAAGGGGGGCATAGGAAAGATCCAGTACAAGGTGAATAATGTGGCCAGGGAATCCGCCGACGCCCGTTCCGGGGACGTTTCCACAGCGCGCAAGTCCGGGGTGATATCCAGAAAATTCACCTTGCCCCACGGCAGGAACGAAATCACCGTGACGGCCCATAACAAAGACGGCAGCATCGCGTCCAAGCCGGAAACCGTTGTCGTGAATGTGAATGATCCCCTCGAAGCCGCCCCCTCCCTTTATGTGCTGGCCGTGGGGATATCCGATTATAGCGACATGGACCTGAAACTAAATCTGGCCCATGCGGACGCCCAGGCCATGGCCAAGGAGTTGGAGCTGAGGGGAAAGGGGCTTTTCAGGGATATTCACGTGAAACCCCTGGTGGACAAGGAGGCCACCACCGTAGGCATTCAAAAGGAGTTCGAGCGCCTGCGCGGAATCGTCAAGCCCAGCGACGTGTTCGTGTTGTACCTGGCCGGGCATGGCAAGGCCATGAACGGCAATTACTATTTCATCCCCTGGGAGGCGGAGTATGTGAACATGGAGTCCTTGATGAAGGCGAGCATTTCCCATGAGAAAATTCAGTCCCTGCTCGCGATGGTCCCGGCCCTTAAGGGTCTTGTTATTATCGACACCTGTTTTTCCGGACTCGCCGCGGTCCCTGATTCCAAAATGATAGTCGCGGCCCTTTCTCGCGGCGGCGCAGAAGAAAAGGCCGCCATCGACAGGTTGATGCGCTCCACTGGCAGGACCACCCTGGCCGCCTCATCGGAAGAACAACATGCCCTGGAAGGAATGGGGGAAAAGCATGGGGTATTTACCTATTCCCTGCTGGAAGGCTTAAAAGGAAAAGCGGACAGAAAAGGAGAGGGGGAAGGGGTCATCACCATTGATGAGCTGGCCGATTTCGTGGGAAAAGAGGTCCCTGAAATTACCATGAACCGTTGGGGATACAGACAGGTCCCTATGAGGAATATTTCCGGCGACCCATTTCCCATCGCCTGCGGGGAGGGGTTTGATGGGCCGGGGTGCAAGAAGCAGGGCGGTGGAAAGTGAGAGGCCCATATAATAAATTCCCCTCTTGAGAGGGGTGGCCTTTAGGCCGGGGTGTGTTGTCTTTTTACTACAACATCACGGCAACGGCTTTGCTTCTTCTTCCCGGAAGAGCAAATAGGGGAGTCGGGGACGTGGAATAACCCACCCCGGCGCTTCGCGTCAAGACGCTACGCGCCACCCCTCCAGGGAGGGGAATTTAACAAAATAAGCGCTTACCTCAAGAGGGGATTCAGGCATAGGAAATTTATGTTCAGGCCGCCCTTGCGCGAAAGGGGGCATAATAGGCACTTCCCATGAAAAGGAAAATTATCCCTTACAATCCAAGGCTGAAAGAACTTGCGCGGGATTTAAGAAAAAGCGGCAACTTGTCAGAAATATTACTCTGGAAATGTCTGAAGGGCAAGCAGATAATGGGGTACGATTTTCACCGCCAAAGTCCCATTGACGAATATATCGTTGACTTTTTTTGTCCTGAACTCTCCCTTGCCGTGGAAATCGACGGCTGGACCCATTTGGGCAAGTATGAGAAGGATGTAAAGCGGCAAAAGAAGCTGGAGTCCATGGGGGTGCGATTTTTAAGATTTGGAGATAAGGATATCAAGCAAAATATGGAGGGGGTTCTTTTAAGGATTAAGGAATGGATAAAGGAGAACAGTCCGCCAATTCCTCTCTGAAAAAGGCATATCATAAATTCCCTATGAGGAAATGCCGTACAATAAATTCCCCTGGGAAAATGCCGTACAATAAATTCCCCTGGGAAAATGCCGTACAATAAATTCCCCTCTTGAGAGGGGTGGCCTTTAGGCCGGGGTGTGTTGTCTTTTTACTACAACATCACGGCAACGGCTTTGCTTCTTCCCGGAAGAGCAAATATGGGGAGTCGGGGACGTGGAATAACCCACCCCGGCGCTTCGCGTCAAGACGCTCCGCGCCACCCCTCCAGGGAGGGGAATTTTAATATAGCGGCAGGCGCCACTCTCAAGAAGGGGGTTTAAATATAACGGGCGGCTCATCTCTCAAGAGGGGAATTTTTATGCGCGTTCTATTTTGAGACTGTTAATAAATCGTTTTCTCAAATTTTTTAAAACGCCATGGGCAAAAAGAAAAACATAAATAAATTTACCCGCATTTTAAAATACATCAGCGGCTATTGGCCCGCCCTTGGTCTTTGCTTCACGATAATGGGCGTTTTGGCGGGATGGGTCTTTTACGATGTGAAACCTTTTCAGCCTTTTGAAGAAATCGCGGCGAAGAAAAAAGAATATATTTAGCGGGGTATCCACTTAGAGCAAGTAAGGCCAAAATATCTACAATAGATGGTATCAATAGATAACAACCGAATACAATATATAGTATTAACTTGCGTTAAGTGGATACCCCGCAAATAGTATTGATATAACCCACCCCGGCGCTCCGCGCCACCCCTCCAAGGAGGGGAATTTTTATGTGTGTTCTATTTTGAGACGGTTAATATCTTTCCACGTTTTTAACACACCCCTTTATCCCCTCTCAAGAGGGGAAACTCTCCCGGCCTTCGAGCGTCCTTCCTAAGGGCCAGACTCACGGCCCTCGCCATCCCCTATTACTGCTCTTCACCTGCTTGTTTGTCCATTGGTCCTTGTTGTTTTCTTATAACGCCATTTCAGATTTTCAGCAGGCGGGTCAGGTATTTTCAGGCAGGTTCCGCCTTTGCAAGGCCGTCATTATCCGGCAAAATTGTCTCCACTTTATAAATGGCCGGGACTAAATATCCTGACAATCCCACAACCGCTGCCATCAATCCAGAGAAAACGATCAACAGGCCCATGCCGGAACCAGGTCCAACGCCGACGAGCCAGGAGAAAGCCGAGGGCAAACCAGTCCCGGCGCGCGCGGCGGGCTCAAGCGCGAAGTCAGCCAGAACCCCGGCAATGACCGGGGAGAACGGGGTCGCTATGCTCCCGATCAGACGCCGGCTGGTAAAGACGCGGCCTTGCAGGTCCTGCGCCACCTTGGATTGCCAGATGGCCTGGTTCGATCCGTTCACCAAGGGGACCGCGATGGAAAACAACGCCATGCCCGTGACCCAGACGGGCAATCCTCCGGCAAAGCCGATGGCCGAAGTCCCAATGCCGACCCAAATCCAGCCAAGAAGGACCCCATGTATACGCCGTTTGAACCCTCCCCACGCGCTCATGATAGCGCCTCCAGCCAGGCTGCCCATGGCGCCTGCTGTTTGAACGGACCCCAACATAAGGCTGTCATTGCCGGTGCGTGAAAGGATCATGGGGGCCAGCAAGGTAACTCCCATTCCCAGGAACAGATTTCCGGCGAAAAAGACCAGTTGCAGGCACAAAAGACCGGGCCGCTTTAAAATATACCTGAAGCCATAAAACGCCTCTTTCAGCATGCCTCCCCTGGCTTGCGCGCCTTCCCGGGTACGCTCAGGCCGAGGGATATGGACGATCATCAGGGCGCAGATTGCAAGCAGAAAGGTGGTGAAGTCAACAAGCAAAATGCCGGCCAGCCCAATTACCGGAAGCAGCGCGCCTGCCAGGATGGGGGTGATTACTCCAGGGCCCGCGTCAAGCAGGGACATCATTCCGTATGCGCGTCCCAGGTGTTTCTTGGGCATCATTGTGGAGATGGCGGCTGAATAGGCAGGCCATTGAAAGGCCATTCCCAGTCCGAAGACGCTGGACGCCACATACATGTGCCAGAATTGCCATGCCTCAAAATGCACCACTGCGAGGATGAAAAGCGTTGCCAGGCCGGCGGCGAAATCACCGGCCATCATCATCAACTTGCGATCATGGCGGTCCACCATCACGCCGGCTACCGGCGAGACCACCAAAAGTGAAAAGAAAAAAAAGACCTGCATCAGCCCAAGGGCAGTGGCGCTTTGGGTCCTTTCAAACATGAAAATCGACAGGGCGAACTGGCTCATACCGCTTGCAAGAACTGAAATAACCTGGCCAAGCCAGACAATCATGAAGCCGAACATGCCTGAGGGGCGGGCGTTTCGCCGGACCGTTTTCCATCCTGCGCTCCATATTTTTATTTTTTCCCGCCATGCCGTTGAGTCCTTCATATTATTTTTTGTATATTGATGGCTTGATGACCTTGAAGTCGGTCTCTATCCCCATCAGACTTTCGGAATGGCCCACGATCAGATAGCCCCCCTTTTTCAGGAGCCGGTGGATTTCGGCCACAAGTTTTGCCCTGGTTGCCTTATCGAAATAAATCATCACGTTGCGGCAAAAGACCACGTCCAGGGGACCCTGCATGGGAAAGGACGGCGCCGAGAGATTTATGCGCGTGAACGTGATTAAGTCCTTTAATAAATCCTTGGCGCGGTAGAAAGTTTTTCCGCCTTCCCTGGAGCTTTCAAAATATCTGTCCAGGATGAGGGGAGATACCCCGGCCAATTTGGATTTCTCATAAACACCCGATTTGCATTTTTCCAAAACGCGGGTGGAAATGTCAGTCGCGAGGATTTTTACGTCGCTCTTGGATTCCCTGAGGGTCTCCATAAGAGTTATGGCCATGGAGTAGGGTTCCTCCCCGCTGGAACTGGCAGCCGACCAGAACCGGAACCGTTTATGCCCGCTGGCTGACCATTCCGAAACGACATTATGAAGAAATTCAAAATGGTCCGGCTCCCGGAAAAAACTAGTAACGTTTGTGGAAATAACATCGAGCAGATTTACGATCTCGTCCTCGGTTTCGTCCTGCATAACATATTTGAGATATTCCGTGAAACCACTGATGCCCAGGACGCGCATCCGTTTACTTACTCGCGCCATGACCAGGGCCTCCTTCCCTTCCCCAAGGGAGATGCCGCTCTTTTCATAGACAATATTTCTGAACTTATCGAAGGTTTTTCTGTCCACGTTTTCAACCACTCCAAAATTCTTCGCGCTAAAAACGCGAATCGCAGTCGTTAAATCTTTGACATTATGATGCTATTTTTGTTAAGGTTTTGAAAACTTTTAACTATAGTCAACGCTTTTTAAAAAATGCCATGATTTTCAATGCTTTTCATTAATCAATTAGCGAAGCTATGTTCTTGACCCTTGCCACCATCCTGTTCGCCCTTCTGGGAACGCCTCTCTTTGCCGTCATCGCCTTCATCGCCCTCTATGCCTTCCACGGCGTGGGGATCGATTCCTCCGCCATCATGGTGGAGATGTACCGCCTGGCCAGCGCCCCGGTGCTCCTTGCCATACCTCTCTTCACCTACACCGGATACGTGATGGCCGAAAGCGGCGTCCCAAGGAGAATGATGAACCTCTCCAACGCCTTTTTGGGCGGACTCCCGGCAGGGCTGGCCTACGTGGCCCTGGTCTCCTGCGCCTTTTTCACCGCCTTTACCGGCGCGTCCGGGGTCACCATCATCGCCTTGGGCGGTCTCCTCTATCCCATTCTACTCAAGGACGGGTACGGAAAACTATTTTCCCTGGGTCTCATGACCTCATCCGGCAGCCTTGGACTGCTCTTTCCCCCGTCCCTCCCGCTCATACTTTACGGACTCGTTTCCAACGCCCAGGTGGACAAGCTGTTCATCGCTGGAATTGTCCCCGGGACCTTGATGATCCTTATCATAGGGGCTTACAGCGCCTGGAAAAGTCCAAGGGAAAAAGGGGCGGACCATGATACTTCCCTCTCCGCCAGATTGGCCGCATTGAGGGCAAGCGCTTGGGAACTGCCTATACCGGTCATAATCTTCGGGGGGATTTACGGGGGATTCACCACAGTGACCGAGGCCGCGGCCATTTCGGCCTTTTACGTGACAGTGGCGGAGACCTTCATAAAAAAAGACCTGGGCCTGAAGGACATCCCGAAAATCATGCGCGAAAGCATGGTGCTGGTTGGAGGTATTTTGATCATCCTGGGAATGGCAATGGGCCTCACCAACTTCCTCATCGACGCAGAGATCCCGATGAAGATCTTTGCCTTCATAAGGGAATACATAGACAGCAAGCTCACTTTCCTTATGCTGCTCAATATTTTCCTCCTCATAGTCGGGTGCATGATGGACATCTTCTCAGCCACAATGGTGGTGGTGCCTATCATCGTTCCCATCGCGCAAAGTTTCGGGGTCGACCTGATCCATCTCGGCATTATTTTCCTGACTAACATGGAGATAGGATATTCCACCCCGCCTGTAGGCATAAATCTCTTCATAGCCGGCTCCAGGTTCGAGGAGCCGGTGGCGAGCCTCTACAGGGCCGTGCTGCCATTCATCGTATTGCGCCTCATAGGCCTTACTTTCATTACCTACGTCCCGGAATTGAGCCTTTATCCCTTGAGGCTTTTTTGGGGGGAATGAGGCATGAATTTCCGCGATACCGTGACTCACGCCACGTTGTTTAATTCATGTTTTTTATATATAATCTTCCGTTGTGGGGCAGTAGCTCAGCTGGGAGAGCGCAGCGTTCGCAACGCTGAGGCCGAGGGTTCGATCCCCTTCTGCTCCACCATTTTTTCATTAGATCCACTTTTCCACATAACCTGTGGAAAACCTGTGGAAAACCCTGTCTAAAGCCATAAAATCTCCAAGAAATTCATGGGGTTATCCTCTTTCGCCTAAAATTTAATCACTTCAAGAAATTCCTTATAAATCAATGTGTTACGACAAACAATCAAACTGTTGATCTGAATTTTTCCATATTTTCAATGCCTTGGAAATAGTTTTCCACAGGCCGGTTCACTGGACCCTTTATTTTAGCCACTTTTTTGAGCGCCATGCCCCTCGAATCCCGTACCCGCAAGGAGAAAATTTTTATCGTATGGGAGATTTCCATAACGGGAGCGGATAAAACCGGAAAGGCATCGGGAACTGTCCGAAAATAAAGGGATTCGCTCTCATTCGTAACTTCAATAAGGCCAATTCATTCTCTTTCCAAAACAATCAGGGTGGAGAGTTTTTCCCTGGATTGAAGGCCATTTTCCGCTTTTTGGGCCGACTCGTAAGTTTCATACTTTCCGATATACACCCGGTACCAGGTCCCTTTTCCAGACAATTCCACCGGCTGGACAAATATTCCGGAATATCCCTTGTCCATTAACTCTTTCTTCTTTCTTGCCGCCTCCGCTTCCAGGGCAAAGGAGGCTACCTGAATTTTATACTTTTTCCCTCCCGAATCCTCAACTTTTGCCGCGATTTTTACCTCCTTAACAGTGGCCCTTTCTTCCTTCGCCGCGGCCTTTTCCACTTTTGCCGCCTTTGGCATCGCTTTCTCCACTGGCGCTGGCGCCGCCTTTGGGACAGACTTTTCCGCAGGCGCCTTGTCCTGCCCTCTTTCCTCCACCATTGCGCCTTCCGGGATATCCGTTTCCTTTATGATAGTGGATTTTTTCTCAGGCATGCCCGGTACGTTCATGGATTTTTTCTCAGGCGGGGCTTCGGGTATTTCATCCTGGGCTTCTTTTTCAGGATTGGAAAGAAGGGTTTTAAAAAAGGTCAGTTCCTCGGGTTTCAAGGACGCCTTCGGAGACGGGGTATTTTCCTCCGTTTCCACGATGATTTTCTCTGGCAATTCCCTTTTGGTCTCCGGGGGCGGAGAGGAATTCACCTCGATATCGCCCTCCCATTTGGCCAGGTAAACCCCGATAAGGAAACAGGCCAGGCAGATGAAAAAAGCGGCGGTCAAAAAAGAAACTGACTTTCTGCTTTTTGGGGGGTTATTGTCTTTTTCCTTTTTTTTCACTCGAAAATACCTTTTAATTCGTGTAAATTCGTGGCTGATATTCAGGCACTATAACTCCAAAAATCGATATGACTTCAATTTTTTTCCAAGCCTGGAAACCAGGAAATGGTGGGACAGGATTTCAACCTCCTGCGCGAGTCCCCTTGGAATTTTCAACCTCTCGATATGCCTGCCGGAAATTGCGATTCCCTTAGCGGCGAAGGCCAGCGCCCCGGGAGACACCTTGGGGCCTGCCGCCTTGCCATCCGAGCAATGGGAACAAATGATCCCGCCCTTTTCAAAATTAAAACACAGACACGACTTGCCAGGCCCCTTGCCGCACAGCACACATGCGTCCAACTTGGGAGAATAACCGGTGAGGGCCAGCATACGCAACTCAAAGACCCTGACCAGGGTCTCATACGATCCAGCGCCTTCCAGGAGCGAAAGCGATCCATGAAGAAGATGGAAAACGGAAGGATTGGCGTCGCTTTCCTTCAGCCATGAGTCCACAAGCTCCAAAAAATAAAAGGCCGCGAACATCCTTTGCAGTTCCCCCCATATTCCCTTGAAGGGGTCCACTATTTCGCAGGAATTAAAAAAACAGAGGCCCTGCGTCCCCCTTTCGGAATAAGTCAGGAAAACGCACGCCCCTGACTCAAACATTCCATGGTATTTGTTCCTGAAGAAATAAAGCCCCTTGGCCCAAAAACGCAGCTTGCCGGATGATTCGGTAAAAACCGTTACTATCGCGTCCCCTTCGGAAATGCGGGTTTTCTTGATGACTATGGCCTTTGTCTTGAGGAGTTTCATTTTTCACCAGTAGAGTAACCCCGGGGGTTTAATCCCGGGGTCCTCGTCGAACCGTAGACAGAGATTTCCACTAATACGGCTCACCCGTTATTCTCGTCGCAAGGCATGCACAGGAAAACCCGATTCTGCTGGTATCAAAGAGGTTCTGAGCCCATTCTACTGAATCCTGCATAGAGGCTTTCTCCATCTCTGAGAGGTCGGCATCGTCGTTGGCTTCGATGATTTATAAATGATTTGAAGCGATCCAGTACAAACCAGTTTATATCTCTGAAGCATTTCCTTGGATATCCTTTGCTGAAATAA
>JACRGO010000053.1 GCA_016212295.1 Nitrospinota bacterium
AGAAGACAGGGCGTTCATCCAAGAGATTTCTTGCAAATTCTCCTAAGCGAGGATACGGCCAAGGCCCAAGCCGCACTATACCAAAACTCAAGCTGAAGCCGTGATGCGCTCTAAAAAATTTGGGCTAAACTGTTACTTAAAACGGGGTTCTGTTAAGCTTGTGCAAATTCAGGGAGGGAAATAAAGGCCCTCTGAATAATAAACCATTTTTCAGGAGGCAGGAAGATGGAAAAACGGACCAATTCCACGGACAATGCAGGTTTGAGAAACCGGACCGGGAAATTTTCCGGCCTTGCCTTTCTTTTCACGCTTCTTCTGCTTTTTGTCTTCGCATTTCCTTCTTATTCCTGGGCAATCTCCTTGCAAAAGGCCCAGTCCATAGCGCTTGCGGAATTAAAGCCGGAAAGCGAAAAAGGGCCCGTGGTCTTGTTCGGCCTCCCTGAACCTCTCAAATCCACCCAATCAGTAGTGGAGGGCGGTTCCGCGAAATCCAACGCGGTCCCTTTCATTCAAAAAGGAAAACCTCTCAAGAAAAAGACATGGCTCTTCTGGGAAGATTTAGCCCCCTACGCGCGATTCCAGCACGAGAGCGTTCTCCTTCTTGTTGACGACAAAACCGGAAGCGTTATTAAAAAAGAAAACCTTCTTTGGTATCCTCTTGTAGACGGCGAAAAACCCGCATTCTTGAAATCAACAACCGGGTATGAAGACAAGACGTACCGTGTCTATTCCAATCTGCCGGATTCCTCTTCGCTATTATCGCCGGACAGCCTGTCCGCTTTTGCCGCAGGCAATGCCTTGCCCGCTGACGCCTTTAAGGACGATTGCCTGATAATGATCGGCCTGAAAAACGATCCCCAATTCGCCAAGGATTTCGAGGGTATGACGACTTTCGCCGAATCCGTTGGACTTCAGGTCTTTACCGCCTCAGCCGGAAAAGACGCCGCAGGGAAAGACAAGCCGGTGACAGGAGGCGCCCTTATAAGCAATGTAAACTGGATGGCCAAGACCAAGGGCTGCAAGGACATCCTGATCTACGCGAGCGGCCACGGCTATCAGAGCGGGACCCCATCCATTCAAAGCGACACGCCCTCGCCCCGCACGGCCTATGTTTTTACCGCCCCTCAACTGAGGTCCATTCTCCGCGCTCATAAGGACATCACCTTCAAGGTCAAACTCGACGCCTGCTACTCCGGGAAATTCGCGCCTTACCTTGACCAAGAGGACAATCTTCTGGTAATCGAGACGTCCTCCAGCGCCGCCGAAGTTTCGTACAGCACCTTGCCTGACGGATATAAGGACAAAAACGGAAATGAGATTAAAATCAACAGGGTAAATCCTGGGCGGGGAGAATTCACCAACGGCAACTTGGCGGGAATGGCTTCATTTGTGGGCTCCGCCACGGAAATTTCCGACGCCCAGGCAAAGGGAGGATCACTTTTGGCGAGAATGCTGGAGCGGGCTTATACCCTTGGAGCGGATTCCGACGCGGCGAGAAGCGCGGGCCTGACCCATCCGGGTCTGACAACCAATTTCAGCGGCTTTACTCTTTCCGCCGCGATAGGATATCAACATTTTACCGGGTCCTCGGAGGTATGCGTCACCTTTGGCGCTGAGCCCCCTCAAGAAGGCGGAACGTATACCGCGACAATTTCAGGACCGTGCGTCAGCGGATCTTCCGAAGCCACCGGGACCCTTGCCTCTCTTGGGGAAGGCGCCGCCAGTTTCGGCATTTCCTGTTACGGAACATATAAGGTCGAAATTGTTGTTACAGGCAAGGACGGTTCCAAGCAAACCATCACTAAAACAGTGGTAGTCACGGCTGCTGACGATACATCAGGGGTCTGTAAGTAGCGTCAAACATAGTAACCAAAGTTACATGGCGCGGCTCCGCCGCAACCAAAGGGAAAGAAAAATCTCAAAAGACAAATAACAAATTTCAAATAAATTTCAAATTACAATAAACCGGGTGTGCGTTTCTCTCTTGGGCTTGACCTTAACATGCCTAACGGTTATATTAGATTATTATAATAAACTTAATAAGAAACGGAATTTATGACTTGCAAGGTCAAGAAAGATCTCTATGGTTTGCACTCGGAACTCTGCCGGTTCCTGACGCATCCGGTCAGGCTGGAAATCCTGGACCTCCTCCGTGACGGGGAAATGTGCGTCAATGAACTTCTGAAAAACGTGGATATCTCCCAGGCCAACCTGTCACAGCATCTGGCCCACCTGCGGCAAAAGGGGATCCTCAACACGCGCAAGGAAGGCACCTCGGTGTATTACTCCATCAGCAATAAAAAAATCCTCGACGCCTTCGACATCATGACGGACGTGCTGAGGGACATCATGGAAAAGAAGTCCTCGCTTGCCGGCAGGATATAATGAAGACCGTCATGAGTCATTTTTATGCTGATCACCGCCTGTCCCTTTCCAATCTCTCCAGGTCCGCATCCACCATCATTCTCACCAGTTCCTCGAAACTAACCTCCGGCTCCCATCCCAGCTTTCTTTTCGCCTTGGAGCTGTCGCCGATCAAGAGGTCCACTTCCGCGGGCCGGATGAGGGCCGGATCGATTTCCACGTGGTCCTCCCAATTCAAGCCTGCATAGCTGAAGGCTATTTGCACCAGTTCCTTCACGGAGTGGCTTTTCCCGGTGGCGATGACGAAGTCGTCCGGCTCCTCTTGCTGGAGCATAAGCCACATGGCCTTCACGTAATCGCCCGCGAATCCCCAGTCGCGTTTCGCGTCCAAATTTCCAAGGCGCACCTTATCCGTTAATCCGAGTTTTATTCTTGCCGCGGCTTCCGTTACTTTTCTTGTCACGAACTCACGTCCCCTTCTGGGTGATTCATGATTGAAGAGTATCCCTGAGCAGGCGAAGATATTGTAGCTCTCACGGTAATTAACGGTGATCCAGTGGCCGTACACCTTGGCCACTCCATAGGGGCTTCTGGGATAAAAACTCGTTGTCTCCTTTTGCGGGGTCTCCTGCACCTTCCCGAACATCTCACTGCTGGACGCCTGGTACATGCGTATTTTAGGGTTGACGAGTTTGATGGCCTCCAGTACCTTAGTGACCCCAAGGGCGGTGTACTCGCCTGTCAGGACCGGCTGGGTCCATGAAACCGGGACGAAGGACTGGGCCGCGAGATTATAAATTTCATCCGGCTCCTCCTCCCGGATGGCGTCGATCAGGGAAAGCTGGTCCAGCAGGTCGGCTTGTTTTAAAGTGATCCTGTCCTTGATCCCCTCTATCCTTTCGTATGTTTCCGTGCTGGAGCGCCGCACGATTCCCGATACCTTGTAGCCCTTATCGAGCAAAAGCTCGGCAAGGTAAGAGCCGTCCTGTCCAGTGATCCCGGTGATTAAAGCTTTTTTCATTTTCCGTTAAACCCCCTGATAGCGACTAAAGTTTAAAGTGAGACTAAGCGGGCACAAAGATCACAAAGTTTTTTCTCCGTGTCCTTTGTGAAATTTTTGTGCCCTTTGTGGTTAATTTTAATTCTCTTGTTCCCAGGATTTGCCTCACTGCCGTTAAGTTAAGGAATTTAACTTGGGTTTTGATCTTCTCTTGTCCCGGAGGGACGGCTGAAAAGCGATGTGGAGAGGACCAAGGATTCAGTCGTCCCTACGGGACTTACCTATTTGGTCTCGTTACCCAGCAATGAATTGCTGGGCTACTATCACAAGTCCCTCCGGGACAAAAACGGAAAATTTCCTTAACTTAATGACAGAGAGTCTATGCCAGGGAGCTAGAGTAAGCTAAATCCACCGCCTTATTTTTTTTCAAAAAGGTCCTGTCCTGATTTTCCGCACTTCTCGCATTTTTTCGGCTTGCAGCGTCCTTCCCTCTTGGCGCCGCAACTGGTGCATACAAAGGTCGCCATGGATTACTCACCTCCTTTTAAAAGCGGTTATCAGTTGACAGTTTTCAGTTGGATGCCGCCATATTCTAATACCTAATCTCTGGCCCCTGGTCCCTGATTCCTGTCAACTGACACCTGACACCTGACAGCTATTTTTTAACCGTTTTTCTCCAAATCTTGTCCGCCTTTTTGAGTTTCAGTCCAAGGTATTTCCTGAACACGTCCTCGAAGTCCTCGGTTGTCCCTTTTTTCAAGGCCATTAATATTTTAGCCTTTCTTTCCTCCGCCGAGCCTCCGGTCTCCTCTGACTCAAAAAGAAATTTGACGAAGGAGCATGACATCAATAATAGCGCTGTATGGGCATGTACCCTGGAGTTGGACACAAGGGAAAAGAAAGCCACGTACTGGGCCCACCGGTCGAATTCCACGTTGGAGACAAGCTTGGTAATTTTTTCCAGCGGGATGCTTTCCATGATATTTTTTGTTTCCTCGCAAAAAACCTCCTTTGAGGCATTGAACACTGGGTAACGCCCCTCCGCGATGAATTGGGCGTAATAGGCGGAAAAACCGTATAGAAAAAAACGTGGAATTTTTCCGTTCAGCCTCCGGAGGAAATGAGAGCAAAGCTGAAACAGGTCGCAGGGATGATTGGAAAAGACCCAATCACGTCCGGCGGTCCCGGCCTCCAGGCCGATTTCCGGCAGGGATTTTTCCCCGTCAAATACGAAATAGTCCAGGGCGGAATCAGGCGCCTTTTCATCAAAATATTTTACCAGTCTCTCATATTCCCCTTGGGCGCAGCCAGCGTGGATAGGGTCCATGCTCTTCTTGATGGAATAATCAAAGAAATGCCTGATCCTTTCCCCGTCTATCCTTCTCCATCCCTGGCGTTCTGAAAGACGCTTGAGATAAGCGCCCTTTCCTGAAACCTTCCACTCCCCTCTTTCGGGGTCCTTTTGAAAAGGAAACCAGGTATATTCAGTGGAGACGGGCTCCCGGCCTTTTTCAGGCGTGTAGGAATAGAACATGCGGACAAAATCCGCCTCTTCAATTTTTTCCTGAGAGCTATCCCCAACCACCACGGCCTTGTGGAAGGCCGTTTCATTGTGTTTTAAAAAATTTTGGAAGGAGGGGATTTCAAATTCGTCCATGTCCTCCGGGGAACGGAAAAACCCGGCCAAGCCCCTGGGGTCCTTTTTTTTCGCCTCCTCGCACAAACGAATAAAAATTTCTTGTGGTTCAATGTACATTTTTCATTACTCTCCATTAATTTAGCAGCTTACAGGCCCAAAAAAAATAATTTAACAGGGATGCACAGGATGCACAGGATAAATTAGTTATGCAATCTTCTATATTCAAGCTTAGGGTTTCCAAAGTTGACCAAAAGTCCGACTTCAATGCCAGTTGCCTTAAGATAATTGATCAACTGGGCCTGATGCTCAGGCGCAAGTTTTTTTATTGCTTTTATTTCTATGATAACCATATTCTCAACTAAAATATCTGCGTAGAATTCCCCGACCACTGCTCCTCTGAATTTCACGGAAATAGGAAACTGCGCCTGCGCCTTCAGGTCTTTATCCTTTAAGGCAAGAAGCAACGCCTTCTCATATACCGATTCAAGGAAACCAGAGCCTATTTCGTTGCTTACCTCGAAACAGGCTTCCAGTATTTTTCCAGTTAATTTTTCGTGCAGCATTTTAATTTTCATCCTTCCTATCCTGTCCATCCCTGCCCAAAAAAAATAATTAACAGGGATACACAGGATATTTTGTTTTTTTTAGTCACTTGTTTTTTATTTCAGGATCTCCATCCAGGAGAATTCCCCACTTCAATTGAATCCTTGCTGAATTATTCTTGCCTTCCCTGGAATATTGGTCCTGGGAACCGCCAAGGTCCATTAAAATTCCCAAGCTCCCGGTTCCTCCAATATCATTGACGCCGTCGCCCCATCCCTGGCTGTTTTCCCTATTATAATACACATCCGCCCCTTTTTTATCGAGCAGTACCCCTAAACCACCGGCGTTCCCGGCGCCCTGGACCAGCGCCCCGCCCTGGTACAAATCGGACCCGTCATCATCCTGAAGTATGCCAACCGACTCGTCATGCCCGCAGCCTTGGGAAACGCCGAAGCCCGCTAGGTACTGGTCGTCTCCCGCGCCGTCCCATAGTATTCCTATGGAGCGATGGACGCCTGTGCCTTGGGAATAGCGCCTTGCCTGATAAAAATCGTGGCCGGACTCATCCGCCAAAATTCCAAGGCCGTACCAATAACTGGATCCCTGGGAAAAATAACTGGCGATGTAGGTGTCGTTGCCTCCGCCATCGGATAGCAACCCTATCCCGCCCGAGGCCCCCACCATGGTTTTAAAAGGCCGGAATCCGAACCCGAACCCCTGGGACATGGATTGATACGCCTTGCCAGGCTCGCGGAAATCGGTGTATTTCCCGCCAGCGAAATACAGGTCTTCTCCTTCCCCGTCCACGATGGCGCCGAAGCCTTTCACCATTCCGAACCCCTGTGAATAAAGCCGCGCCTTGTAGGAATCGTCCCCTTTCGCGTCCAGGAGCAGTCCGCATCCGAAAAACCCGGCCCCCTGGTTGGACACATTGCCGCTGTAATGGTCATTCCCCTTTTCGTCATACAAAATCCCAAGACCGAGAAATCCGGTCCCCTGTGAATAGTTTTTCCCGTCGTAAATATCGTCCCCCTCCAGGTCGATCAAAACCCCCATTCCCATCCTGCCGCTCCCCTGGGAAAAATCCCGGCTTGAGCGATAGACGTCGTTTCCCTTCAAATCAATGCAGATGGAAAAAGGAATTTCCTTGCTTGAACCCCCAGCGGAATTGAGATGGATATCGTCCCCTCCCAGATCAATTATAAGGGCCGCGTCAGCGGTGTATACGTTCCTGCCCGGCCCGCCGATGATGATGCGGCCGGACTCAGTGTCCTCGTCCAATAACACTTCCCCTTCAACCCCGGCCCGGCCCGGCTTGAGGGGATAGCCGGCGGTCAACTCCCTGATCCTGTCCTCCATGCCCCTCAGGTAGTCGAAGTATTCAAGGTCAACAAGCCCCAGCGCGTCCACAAAGGCCGAAAACAGTTTTTCATAATCGACCATGGAACCTGGTTTGAGGAATTTCAGGAGGTTTTCCTCCGCGTCGCGCTGTTCCTCTTCAGTTGGTTCCTTCTCCGGGGCGTCCGGTTCCTGGTAGAGCAGGTCCGGAGCGGAATCATAAAGATATTTTCTTTCCTGTTCAGTAAGCCGGGAAAACGCCTCGTTGATCTTGCGGTTGGCCTGGCATAGCGCGGACTTCCACTCCTTTATATATTCTCCGAAATCCCTAAGATGCTCACCAGCCGTTTTTTCAGGAATTTTGATTGGGACGTCGATTTCATCCGACGCTTTTGCCAGGAGATCAAGCAACCCCCTTTCCTTCAATTTTTTTTGCATGGCCTGGGAAAGGTCCTTGGCCAGGGGGCCTCCGCGCATTGGAAAATGCAGGAGATAATCCACCTCTCCGAGGCGGAAGGGGTCTTTCCCCTGGCTGGTGAAGAGCAGCTTATAGCTTGCGGCTTCGTAGCTTCTCTCGCGTATTCTGTCAAGTATCTTTTCAGCGGCGTCCCGGACGCCGGCCCCTGAAAGGGTCTTTTCCAGGATAGAAGGCCCTTCAATGTTTTCCTCCAGCTCCGGATGCGGTTTCAATACAGGCACGGCCTCTATGGGAGAGCCGAGGACGATTTTCATATCTGTCCTTTTCCCTTCCCGCAGCACGGTGAACGAGGTTTCTGCCCCGTCCCCCATCTCCTCTATCTTTTTCTTGAGTGCGCCGGGAAGGGAAGTCCCTTCAAGGGAGGAGAGCGGCGCTTCGCCGATGGACACTATAACGTCCTTTTCCCTGAATCCCCCTTTTTCAGCGGGCGAACCCTGGACAAGATAATCAACGCGCACTCCCTTTTCCTCCGGCCTGCCGCCAAGGTCAACAATGTTTCCATCAGGGGTCCCCATGAAAATACCGAGCCATCCCTTTTTTCCCTTGGTGGAGGCCCTGGGTTTGAGCTGGAAATCAAGCGCGGACCCCGCCTCCTTCGGCATTGGCAATTCCAAGGGAAATTCGGGCCTGGCAGGGGTTTCCTTTTTTCCCTGGGTCGCGCAGCCAAGGAAAATAAAAATCAACGGCGTAATGAAGTAGAATTTGTTTGTTGATGCCAAGATAAGCTCTGTCTATTTAAGCTTGCTAAATCAAAATCCAGAAATGAACAGCGGAGACGCCGAGGCACAGAGAAAATCTCTTTAATCATAATATTTTTTTCTCCGCGCCTCAGCGTCTCCGCGGTGAAAAAAATTTTAAATATTTTTGGTTAACATTCAGCGCGCAATCCTAGCGCCTGGAGGATACACGCCTTTCGCCACAGTGGCGTTGGGATGGACCCAGGAACCCTGCCCCAAGATAACGCCTGGAGAGGTGACGCAATTGCATCCCAGTTCGCAGTAGTCTCCTATAACCGCGCCAAGCTTCCTCAAGCCGGTATCGAGTATCTCATCTCCGGCCTTGAGCCTGATCCGGCCCGACTTCTTACCTTCCGCTTTTTCCTTTTTAGACCGGAACTGAAGGTTGGCCAGCTTGGTCCCGGCGCCAAGGTTCACATGGCTCCCTATGATGCTGTCTCCTATGTAAGCGAAGTGTCCGGCCTCGCTGTGGTCCATCATTATGGAGTTCTTGATCTCGGTAGCGTGTCCCACTGTGCAATGGTCCCCGGCAATCACGTTCCCTCGGCAATAGGCGCCCTGCCGTATCTCGCAATGGTTCCCGATGATGGCGGATGCCTTAATGATGGCCGTGGGCTCCAGCAGGGTCCCTTCGCCGATATAAATTCCGAGATCATGAAAGATAACCGGCGCCTTGAGGCGGACCGCCCGTTCCACCACAAGCACCCTCTCCGTGGCGTTCCCTTCATGATCTTGCGCCTCCTGTTGGGAGACCTCTTTCAAGGTTTCGCCTCTCACGGCGTCTTTACCGGTCCCGTCCAGGAAATCCCTTATGGCCCCGGCTATTTTAGCCAACGCCTCCCAAGGTGGGACACCGTCCGGCGCCAGTATGTCCTTGTGCCGGAAGGAGTTTCTTAAGGGAAAAAGATTGTCTATCCGCCAATCCATGGGCAAAACTCGATTTTATAATGTACGTGGGAAAATAAATATTTTAATTGTATAGGAATTTCCATTTTTTTCGCTTATAAATCAAGGAGATGCTAAATGCAGAAGAGGAAAAACTGAACGTCCAACGTCCAACATCGAACGTCCAACATCGAAGTAAGAAAAATTCGTTTTACGTTTTAAATCCTTTCTTCCTTTTTCGACGTTCGACGTTCAATGTTGGATGTTCGATGTTCAATTCTTTAAAGTCCGCCCGAAGGGCGTTAAGTTCA
>JACRGO010000052.1 GCA_016212295.1 Nitrospinota bacterium
CCGGCTTTCAGGCATTGCCCGGAACTCTTTTTTGCTATAGACTTCTTCATGGCCGTTTCTCCTCCGCTAAAGGGTTAAGGTTATCAACCGCTATTTTAACCCGGAGGAAGACTGCCTACATATTAACTGAACTTGTTTCAGTATCTCATAACGCGCATGGCCGAATTAGGCTATTTACTCTATTATCCGTTCCTCCGCCATCTGTCCTCTATCCCCCTATCCCCTACCTAACCTCTGTCCCTGGTTCCTGCCCCCTATTTTATTGTATCTTTCTCCCCTAATTTGGTATCATGATTTCCATGACGAGAAAGAAGATACTGGTACACACCCATCATATTTCCACGCATTTCACCAATGGTCTGTTTCCCGCCGCGGCGTTGATGATCACCCTGTTTTTGTATACCGGGGACCCATTGTTCGAATCCACCGCCTTCCATTGCATCGCAATCGGTTTTCTGGGCATCCCCTTTGCGTATTTGTCCGGGGTCATGGATTGGAAGAAGCGGTTTCAAGGGAGGAGGACCAGGACCTTCGACCACAAGATCGCCTTCGGGCTTCTCTTTTTGATTTTGGGCGCAGTGACGTTTTTTATCCGATGGTCTTACGGCGAGGAAATCAACGCCGCGGGCGCCGTGAAACTGGTTTACGTTGCCTTGATCTACATTTTGACCGGATTGGCCACCTACCTCGGCCATCTGGGCAGCAAGTTCATTTGAAATAAATAAAATGACGCTAAAAGCCAAAATAAAGGATTTGAAATCAAAAATCGAGGCCCTGGTCATTGCCATTCCAAGGGAGCAGGAGGCGTACGAGTTTTATACGGAGCTTAAGGACTTGTACGATGACAAGGCATCCAAGGAGATGTTTGAATACCTTGCCAGGCAGGAGCTTCAGCACAGGATCAACCTGGAAAATATACTGAACGGACTTGAGGCGCAGTTAAAGGAGATTCAGAAAAGCGGGAACAAGGAAGAATGATTTTAATAAATCGAATAAGTATCTCCGCATGTGAAGAAACATTGCGCCTTTTTTGAAAATTTCAAATATTTTTGGCTAGATTTTACAAAAATCGTTCTTCGCCGCAACGTTAACCAGCTTTAACCACTTTTCACGTCAAGGAGCGCCCAATGAAAAAAAACCATCCTACGCCGCTTGTTTTTACCTTTGCCGCCTTGACACTCTTTTTGTTCTCCCTTTATTCCCCAACCGCCCAAGGGCTTGAAAAAGGCGTCCCGGCGGCGGCTTGCGCGCCGGAGATATTCATTCATCCAAAAGACAGAAACGTCGGGTATCCGGCGGGCAAGGCCTCTTTTAATATCCAGAACGAGGGCTGCGGCGCGCTGGAGTGGACCGCCGAGATCCACTATGGGACTGATTGGATCACTGTGGATTCAGGCGCATCCGGCTCTGGTAAAGGCGATATAGTTGTTTCTTTTCCTGAAAATTCCAGCACAGGCGCAATGACGCGCCTTGGCATAATCAAGGTAACAGCCAAGGGAGCTTCCAAGGCCGAATACGGGGCCATCAGGCAGTTCAACAAGATAACTCCTGAAAGTTCAGGGGACGCAACCCCGCCCTCCACCACCGCCTCAATCACCAGCGGAAGCTATTCCACAGTCCAGACAGTGGCCTTGTCATGCGCGGACGAAGCCGGAGGCTCAGGTTGTTACCAGATATTTTACACAACTGACGGGACAGAGCCCGGCCTCTCCTCCCCGATTTATACCGCTCCCATACCCATCCAGTCAGGCGCGACCCTGAAATTTTACAGCATGGATTATTCCGGGAACAGTGAGACGGTGAAGACGGAGACATACACCATCACCGCGAGTATTACTGACACTATTCCGCCCAAGACCACGGCCTCTCCATCCGGCGCAGGGTACGGCCAGGCCCAGACAGTGGCCCTTGCCTGCGCGGACAACGAGGGAGGGTCAGGGTGTTCCAATATTTACTACACCACGGACGGGACTGAGCCGGATATTTCCTCCCTTGTTTACTCATCCCCCATTTCCGTCTCTTCTTCAATGTCCGCGCGGTTTTTCAGCATTGATAATGCCGGGAACCGGGAGGATGTCCAGACATCTGCCTATACCATAGGGACCGTGGCGGTTGAGCCTGCCATCGCAACCGGGGTTTATCATTCAGTTGCCCTGAAAAATAACGGCACTGTATGGACCTGGGGAGCTAATGGCTTCGGCCAGTTAGGGGACGGGACAACCGACAGGAAATCAGTCCCTGCCCAGGTCAGCGGCCTGTCCGGCGTGTCAGCGGTCTCGGCTGGGGGCTGGCATGCAGTTGCCATGAAGAATGACGGCACGATATGGGCTTGGGGATCCAATGGCTACGGCCAATTGGGGGCTGAGGGAATCGGGATGAGCCTTGTCCCTCGCCATGTCGAGGGCATCTCTGACGTGGCTGCCGTCTCCGCTGGAGAATTCCATACGGTTGCCCTGAAAAATGACGGCACTGTATGGGCTTGGGGCTACAATTACGATGGTCGCTTAGGAGACGGGACAACAACGGAGAGGTTCACCCCTGTCCAGGTCAGCGGCTTATCAGGCGTGTCCGCTGTCTCGGCTGGAGGAGGGCATACCGTAGCCTTGAAGAACGACGGCACTGTATGGGCTTGGGGAAAGAATGACAAGGGTCAATTGGGGGACGGGACAACAACGGACAGGCCGGCCCCGGTCCGCGCCAAGGGCCTCTCGGACGTTTCCGCTATAGCCGCTGGAAATAACTACACCCTCGCCTTGAAGAAAAACGGCACTGTATGGGCCTGGGGAAACGGCGGCCAGTTGGGAAACGGGACGAATAAAGACAAGAGTACGCCTGTCAAACTCAAGGGCCTCTCAAGCGCGTCCGCTGTCTCGGCTGGAAGCTACCATGCTGCCGCCATGAAAAAGGACGGCACGGTATGGACATGGGGAAGGAACGTGGAAGGCCAGTTGGGGGACGGGACAACAACGGACAGGTTCACCCCTGTACAGGCCAAGGGCCTCTCCAGCGTGTCCGCTGTCTCGGCTGGAGGCTGGCATACCGTTGCCATGAAGAGTGACGGCACGATCCGGGCCTGGGGACTTAACGACTACGGCCAGTTGGGGAACGGGACGGATAAGTACAGGCTTACCCCTGTACAGGCAAGAAACCTCTCCGGCGTTTCTTCAGTCGAAGCCGGCGATTGGCATTCAGTTGCCTTGAAGAGCGACGGCACTGTATGGGCATGGGGAAAGAATGACTACGGCCAATTGGGGGACGGGACAACCAATAACAGGCTTGTCCCTGTCCAGGTCAGCGGCCTCTCCGGCGTGTCCGCTGTGTCCGCTGGAAATAACCATACAGTAGCCTTGAAAAGTGATGGAACGTTATGGGCATGGGGGCTTAATATCTATGGTCAGTTAGGGGACGGAACAACCATTGACAGCCCAATCCCTGTGCGGGTGAAGAGTCTTTCGGGTTTGTCCGCCATTAACGCCGGAAACTACCATACATTAGCCTTGAAGAGCGACGGCACTGTATGGGCATGGGGAAGGAACGAGGAAGGCCAGTTGGGGGACGGGACAACTGATTGGAGGCGTTCCCCTGTCCAGGTCAGCGGCCTCTCCGGCGTGTCCGCCATCTCCGCTGGAGGCTGGCATACGGTTGCCCTGAAGAGCAACGGCACTGTATGGGCGTGGGGGCTTAACGACTACGGCCAGTTGGGGGACGGGACAACCAGCAACAGGCTTGTCCCGGTACAAGCAAAGGGCCTATCCGGCGTGTCCGTCATCAACGCTGGAGATTTGCACACGGCTGCCGTGAAGAGCGGCGGCGCGGTCTGGTCCTGGGGAAAGAATGACAAGGGCCAATTAGGGGAGGGGACAACCTCGGATAGCGCCACCCCTGTCCGGGTCAAGGGTCTCCTTAGCGTGTCCGCCATCGACGCTGAGCATAGCCACACAGTTGCCCTGAAGACGGACGGCACTTACTGGGCATGGGGGGCCAATGATTACGGCCAGTTGGGGGACGGGACAACCACGAACAGCCCCACCCCTGTGCAGGTCAAGAACCTCTCCGGCGTGTCCGCCATCGAGGCCGGACATAATCATACAGTTGCCCTTAAGAGTGACGGCACGGTCTGGGCATGGGGAGATAACAGCAGCGGCCAGTTGGGTGATGGCTCCAAATCATGGGCCGCTGGCCCGGTCAGGGTCAAATCCCTGAAGTTGAAGTAGGGGAAGATAGGGGCCAGTTGCCAGAGGGCGGGAAAAAGGCGGAAGTCGGAATGAGAGGCAAAAAGGGTGAAGGGCTAAGGGCTAAGGGCGAAAGGTTGAAAGGTTGAAAGGTTGAAGACAGAGGGGCTTTATGACGCATGGCCGATGACGTCGACTTGCTTTGCCGCAAGCAGATAATGAAATTGTTTTGGACATTCAGTAATTGTAATTTGAAATTTATTGTATAGGAATTTCCATTTTTTTCGCTTATAAATCAACGAGATGCTAAATGCAGAAGAAGAAAAAACTGAACGTCCAACATCGAACATCGAACGCCCAACATCGAAGTAAGAAAAATTCGTTTTACGTTTTAAATCCTTTCTTCCTTTTTCGACGTTCAATGTTGGATGTTCGATGTTCAATTCTTTAAAGTCCGCCCGAAGGGCGTTAAGTTCATTCGTTTCCCTGATCCCTGTCCCCCGTGAACTATCCAACGAATTTAAAGTTCCTCCTGCTCCTGGTTCTATTTTTTTTCCCTCTCACTGTTGCCTCCGAAACCGGCGCCGGGAATTCCGGCTTTCAAAAGGCGTCTGAGGCCATCCGCTCCGGCGAATTCCAATCTGCCCTGGCGCTCCTGGAAAAATTCCCGGCGGACACAAAGGGGCTGGAGCGCGACCGGGTCCTCTTTCTTACCGGACTCTCACTAATGGGCCTCAAGAAATATGAGGAGGCCAAGGCGTCCTTCAAGGAAATACCGGCGGATTATCCCCTCCAGGACTACGTGGAGTGGAACCTGCTCTTGTGCGACTACAACTCAGGGAACCATCCCGGCGTAATACAGGGGGCCTCCCGTTTTTTCTCCAGCCAGCCCAATAGCAGGCTCCTGCCCGGCGTCCGCTCACTTCAAGTGAAAAGCCATATCGCGATAAAGGAGTGGGACAAGGCCCTGGAAATCTTGAAACCGCTGCTGAAGACCGGGGAAAAAGACACGGACGCCCCGGAGGCGTTTCAGCTTTACCACGAGGTCTTGCTCGAACAAAAAAAAATCCTGGACGCTTATAAAACCCTGCAAGACCTTTATTGCTATTTTCCCAATAGCCCGGAGGGGGCAAGGTCCAGGGAGAAGATGAAGCCAATAGAAGAAAAGAAGGGCCTTTCCCTGCCCCCGCTGGATATCATTAAACTTTTCACTAGATGGACAAGGCTCATGGACCAAGGGGGATATGAAACCGTCATTCAGGAAAGCGACGGCATGGTTTCTGATCCAAAGCTTCCCAAGGGGCTCCATGAAAAACTCCTCATGCTGCGGGGAAATGCTCTCCGCCATTTAAAGGATTACTCCCAGGCATTGGACACTTACAAGGAATATCCGCGGAAATATCCAAATGGCCCGGACGCCCCGGAAAGCCTGTACTGGACCGCTTATATAAATTGGAACATCGGGAAACTGGACGAGGCTGAGGACGTTTACGGCCAGATAAAAAAGAAGTTTCCAAAAAGCGAGTGGACCGTTCCAGCCCGTTTCGTAATCGCAGGGGTGATGGAAAACCGGAAGGATTTTGACAAGGCGCTGGCCTATTACCAGGAGATACTTGAAATCGCCACCGACGAACAACATGTCGAAAAAGCCGCGTGGAAGATCGCGTGGATACATTACCAAATGAAGGAATACGACAAGTCCCTGGACCGGTTCAAGAAGGCCGTCGGCAAATTTCCTCCCTTCGAAAAGGAAAAGGCCCTCTTTTGGGCGGCGCGCTGCGCGGAGCGGTTGAACAAGCCGGAGGAAACCTCCGGGTTGCTGGAAGACCTTTTCAAGACCCACTACCATGGGTTCTATATGTTTCTTGGCAGGGAGGTTTTCGGCGGGAAAAAAAACGCCGATCCGTTGAAAATCGAACCCGCGGGCGTTGCCGCTGATACCCAGCCTGACTCATTCGCGTTTCAGGAATTCAAAAAACCCGGCCTCTCCACCAGCGCCGCCTTCCATCTGGACAGGGCCGTGGAATTGACTGAGGCCGCGCTGTCCGATGACGCCTTGAAGGAATTCAGGGACGTGTACAAGGAGATTGACAAGAAGAAGCTGGATGAACTGATGTGGCTGGGACAACTGTATTATCAGGCCGGGGCCTATGCCCAACTCATTTCCATGATGAACAGCTTCCTGCTTACCGCATCGCCTAATGAACGCACCGGACTCCCGGACCTCTTTTGGAGACTCTACTATCCCCCGGCTTATTTGGATGTTGTGGCGAAGGCCTCGGCCAGGCACGGCGTGGACCCGTTCCTGGTCCTCGGACTCATGAGACAGGAGAGTTCCTTCGACCGGAAATCTCTCTCCTCGGCGGGCGCCATGGGGTTGATGCAGTTGATGCCCCATACCGGGGAGAAGGTCTTTAAAAAAGTGTATAATGCAGGGACGTTTTCCAAGGCGATGCTTTACGACACGGAACTCAACATTGAACTTGGCGTCAGCCACCTTGCGGAACTGATCCAGGAAAACGGCGGAAACATAGTGGACGTCCTCGCGGGGTATAACGCCGGCATGAGCAAGGCGGCGGACTGGAAGAAAAGGTTCCAGGAATACACGGGAGAGGAATTCATAGAGATGATATCTTACGGGGAGACAAGGAATTACATCAAGAAGGTATTGCGGAATTATTATAACTATAAGAGACTTTACGGGAAAGGAAACAGCGGTTGATGAAAATTTTCAGCTTCAATTCAAAGGGCTTTGATTCCGCCTTGCGAAAGGCAATCGACAGGACCGGCTTCCTGGCCCAGGCCAGGATCCAGGAACAGGTCCTCAAGATCATCCACGACGTCAGGAAAACCGGCGACCTCGGCCTTGTGCGCTATACAAGGAAATTCGACCGCTGGCGCCCGGTCCCGGAAACGTTGAAAGTCACGCCGGAAGAAATTGAGTCGGCCTGCCGTGCCGTCAGCCCCGCCTCCGTGAAAATGCTCAAAGCAGCGGCGAGCAGGATACGCCTGTTCCACGAGCGCCAGAAGGAGTCAACCTGGAACTACAAGGATTCCGGCGGTAATCTCCTTGGCCAGATGATCACCCCGATGGAAAAGGTTGGGCTTTACATTCCAGGCGGTAAAGCGGTTTATCCATCCACTGTCCTGATGAACGCCATTCCCGCCAGGGTGGCCGGGGTGGAGAGGATCATCGCCGTGTCCCCGGCAATGGACGGAGAACTTAACCCGCATATCCTGGCCGCTGCGCGCGTAGCCGGGATAAGCGAGATTTATAAAGTCGGCGGCGCGCAGGCGATTGCCGCCCTGGCCTTCGGCACGGCCACGGTCCCGGAAGTGGACAAGATAGTTGGTCCAGGCAATATCTACGTGGCCGAGGCGAAAAGGGCGGTGTACGGGAAGGTGGATATTGATTCCATCGCCGGACCAAGCGAGATATTGGTCCTGGCGGATGATTCAGGCAATCCTGAATTCATCGCAGCCGACCTTCTTTCCCAGGCAGAGCATGACGAGATGGCTTCTTGTGTTCTCGTGACCCCGTCCGGGCCGCTGGCTAAAGCGGTACAGGTCCAGTTGAAGGCGCGGTTGGCGGAATTAAGCCGCCGCTCCATAGCGGAAAAATCCATAAGGTCGAACGGAAGGATTTTCGTCGTGAAGGACATGGACATGGCGGCGGAGATTTCAAACCGCTTCGCGCCGGAGCACCTGGAGTTGGCCGTGCGCTATCCGTTTAAGGTCCTTAAGAAAATCAGGCACGCGGGCGCGGTGTTCCTTGGACATTACACGCCGGAGGCCCTTGGGGATTATCTGGCCGGACCCAACCACGTGCTTCCGACCGGGGGCACGGCGCGGTTTTTCTCTCCCCTGGGCGTGTATGATTTCCTGAAACGGACCAGTCTCATTTCCTTTTCAGAAAAGGGACTCAGAAAGGTGGGCGGAATCGTGATGGATTTAGCCGCAATGGAAGGGCTCGAGGCCCACGGCAAGGCCGTGGAGGTTAGGCTCAGGCAAGGAGGCAAGCATTAACTTAACACCCTTCGGGCGGACTTTAAAAAATTAACATCGAACATTGAACATCGAACGTAGAAATATGTCATGAGTCATGGGTGGTGAGTCATGCGCTCATGACGCACTCCCTTCCCTACTTCGATGATTCATAAGCGAAAAAAATGGAAATTACTAGCCAAAAATATTTGAAATTTTCAAAAAAGGCGCAATGTTTTTCACCTGCGGAGATACTTACTCGCCTATTCCGAAAATTTATCTCTTTTTTTGCCACGAAACGTTTTGCTTTTTGCCGCCTTTTTGAAATTTCAAATATTTTTGGCTCATTGCCGAAATGAAATGTGCGAGATAAATTCTCAGAATAGGCGAGTAAGTATCTATTACGATCAAGGCTGCACTTGAGGGAAGCTGACTGAAGCGCCGGGGTTGGATGGCGGGAATCCAGAATCGAAGCGCATACCGCCACCGGTGGAGTACATGTCCCTGTAAAGACCGGGATACATGAGGTTGGCAAGGATAGGCGCCAGTTTGAGCATGAAATGCGAAAGGGAGGCTATCTTGCTTCTTGGGACATAAATCACGTCTCCGTGCTCCAGCGTGACATTTTGGGAAAGGTCTTTGTCCTTCAGGAATCTATCCAGGTCCGCCCGCAAGACATTCGGCTTGCGCATATCCCCTCGCAGCACTACAACATCGCTTAACACCGCGTCCCGCGTGTACCCTTCAGCCTCGGCGATTGCGTCAGACACGGTGACTCTTTCCCCCTTCAGGTCAACTTGGCCGGACCGCCCAACCTCTCCAAAACAAGCCACGGAAATGATGTTTTGTTTCGGAATGTAAAGCACGTCCCCATCCAGCATTTCAAGTCCCGCGTACTTTTCAGGGGTCTTTAAAAATTCAACGAAATCAACAGGGAGTTTCCCTTCGTTGCGGATGATGAACGATTTGTTCATGAATGCCTCAGGCGTAAACCCGCCAGCCATTGCCACGGCCTCCATTACGCCCATCTTTTTATTGAACTCATATAACTTTGGATATGTCACCCCGCCGGCGACATAAAATCTTTTCTTGGTGAGCCTGTCTTCCTCGAATATATCCAATTTCGGCACGAACACAATATCCGCGTCTTCTATCTGGACGTTCAGTTCCGTTTTCTTTTTATGAAGAATGTCCCTTATATTCACCGGGATAACTTCCTTCCCTCTCAGAATCCTGGTCGCGGCGTCATCCGCCTCGTTTTTAATTCCCCCGGCGAGGGCTATGGCCTCTACCGCTGAGATGTCCTTTTTAAACTCATACCGCCCGGGATAGGTGACGTCACCCAAAACGAAAACCTTTTTAGACGCGGTTTTTTCCGACTGGAAAATCGGCAGTGTCGGCACATTTATGGTGTCTCCGCCCTCCAGAAATATATTCTGGCTTATATCGCCCTGGTATACGGCCTTGCCCAAATCCACTCTGTAGACCTTCCCCTTCCGCGTAATTTCAACACGTGATAGATTCGCCTTCTGGGTATAACCTCCGGCTTTCAGTATGATTTCGAGAAGCCTGGTCTCCCCGGTAAGCGGGTAGGTCCCTGGACCGGAATAGCCGGAACCCGTGTTCATTCTTTCAATTTCGCCTATCAGGGTGACTTTTTTGGAATTATAACCCGTGACCAGAACATCTATCCTTGGGCTCTTGACATAATCCTCAAGTCTTTTGGTCAGGGTCGTGTCCACCTGCGTCGCGGTCAGGCCGGCGGCCGGCAAATCCTCAACAAAGGAAAATGAAATTTTCCCGTTTTGCTGCACAAGGATTTTGGATATTTCCGGCTTGGTTTTAAGCCAAAGAGTAATGGTCAGCTCATCCGTCGGACCTATTATGTATTCCGGGAAGCCAAGGACCGAACTGCCCGCCTGATTTTCCTTGTAATGCGGAATAGTCTCTTCCGTTACTGGAATGCCGTAGGATTCTTCCTCGATAATATCCAGCGGTTTTTGATTTTGCATTATCTGCTGTTGCGGGGCCAGCCGGCTGGAGTCTATGGCCCTTGGCGGAGGGGAGGAATCTGCTTTGCCCCCCGATCCGGCCCCGCCTTGCTCCTTGGCGAAACCCGGCGGCGCAGGAAATAGAAGCATCGCGCAAAGAAGAAAAACCAACGGTCTTTTTGCTTTCATGTTTTTTCTGAAAAATTGGAAAAAAAATAATAGAACGTAAATTACGCTGATGTCATAGATTATCGCAGATAAAAAATCAGCGTCAAAATGCCGTCATTTCAACCTGAAAAGAACATGCAAAATTGTAGAATACACATTTCATGCCATTTAATTGCATGGGAAGGGGCCGTTTATGGCGAAGAGATAGGAATTGCGGATTTGGGATTTAAGGACTTAGAAATTAAAAATATACCGCAGAGACACAGAGACGCTGAGAAAAACATATATTGAAATTAAAGAATTTTTTTTCTGCGCCACTGCGTCTCCGCGGTTAATAAAATGGTATTTTAGTATTTGCCAAGTCCCTAAATCCGAAACCCTAAATAAAAACCTCACTTGGCTCCGGCTTGGGGCCGGGTTAGGTTAGTTTGTTAGTGAGAGTATCTTCTCCTGAATTCCTGAACGAGGGCTATATTTCCCGCCTTCCCACCCGGCAACAGCCCCTGTGCTGACGTTCAATCGCCTGGCGAAATCCTTCTGGGAGAGTTTCAGTTTTTTCCTGGTCTTTTTAATTTGCGATGGTTTCAGCCCGGCTTGCTGGTTTGGTGAATCTCCATTTTTTTTCGTGGAAACCCCTGCCACGGCAAGGGAGGTTATTCTTTCCTGGACCCTGGGCCGAGGAAGAAATCTCCCGCGTTCCCAGGCAACAACCGCGCCAAGGCTCACGTCCAATTGTCTGGCGAAATCCTTCCGGGAGAGTTTCAGTTTTTTCCTGATCTTTTTGATACCAGAGGGGCTGAGTCCTCTTTCGTTGCCGATAGGCGCCGCCCTTCCCCGTCTTCTCTTTGCTCCCTTGGCGAGCCCCGTTTTTGAAACGGAATTTTTAAATTCGCTTATTTCACCCTTAAGACTTTTCATGGCAGCGCCGACTTCTTTTTTCACCAAGCGCGCGATTTCGGATTTCAAAATAGCAGTTATGCTCTTCATGGCCGCCTCTCTTTTAAAAAAGTTTAATTTTTCATGGGCACTTCCAGAAACTCATTTACATCCCCCTAGTCCCCTTTATTAAGGGGGAATTAGATGGCGAAAAGCTTTCTTTTAGTGAGTTTCTGGAAGTGCCCTTATATAAGAAATAATCCTGTCCACGCATGAATCCGCCGGCTCATTGGATGTATCGACGGTAAAATCAGCCGCAGCCTTGTAAATGGGGGATCTTTCCTCCAGGACCTTTTTTTGTTCTTCCAAAAAAGACATGCCCTCCTTCAAAGGAGGGCGGTTGGGATCGGACTGAATGCGCTCCACGATTTTTTCCAGGGCCGCTATGAGCAGTATCAGTTTGCCGTTTTTTTTTAAATGGCCGACGTTTTGCCCGCGCAGGACAATCCCTCCGCCCGTGTCTATCACGAAGTTCTCCAGGCCCGAAACCTCCTCCGCGACCGAGGACTCCAGGTCCCTGAAATATTGCCATCCATGTTTTTCCACGATCGCCGGTATGGACATCCCCGCCTTTTCCGTTATTTTCTCATCCGTGCTTATATACAATTTGCCTGTTCTTTCAGCGAGGAGTTTTCCTATGGCGCTTTTCCCGCATCCCCTATAGCCTATCAGCACGATGTTCATCATCCGAGTATTCTCTGAATGCTTTGCAGAAAAACAGAGGGCATGAGCAAGGCTTCCCGCTCTCTTTTTTCGTTATAAAAACGTCTTATGGCGTCTCGCACGCCATCAACATGGCTCTCCTTGCCAAAGCAATTAACTATAATGCCCAATTCTTTTTTATAATAACACAGAAAACCCGCCAGCGTGAATATGTCATTGGCTATAAAAACGATCTGGCGGTTTAAAAGGCATGGCTCCTGGCGAAAATTATTAATAAGTTCTCTTGCCGCCCTTAAAAGAAAGCTCATCATGAGGTCTATTCCGCCGCCCTTTTCCATGCCTTCCGCCATGGCCGATTTGAACGCCCTGGGCATGGCCGAGGTTTCCGGGTCCTCAAGGCTCATGGTCCCATTGAATCCCAGCGGCGCCGCTAATATGTTAATAATCTCACCATAATTTTCAACCGACATATTCAGGGCCGCCGACAAATCAATACTGGCCGCCTTGGTTCTCTTGCTTAGGAAAATGAAGAAGGGAATGAATATGTCCCTGATGGTTACGGCGCCGGGCGCTTCGAAATACGATTCAACTGGATTGGGGCTGAAAAGGGACTGCCTGGTCCGGCCCATTAATGAAAAGAACGGGGCAAGCTTATATACCATGGCCGCGTCGTCGATGGACATAAAGGATTCAAAATTTTGAAACAATTCCTCCAGCCTGGGAACATGCATATTTCTTTCCAGCTCAGGATAGGATATGAGGCCGGCCATTTCAAACCTTTCCGTCCATTGGATAAGCGCCCTGATCTCCTGATGGAAGGCCCTCCCGTGGTCAATGGTGAATAAAGTGGCCGCCATGTGAAACCATTCCCTTGCCGAATCCAGGAACAAAGGATTGCTTTGGATATGGCCGGTTAATTCATAATATAGGGCGGGCCACTTTCCCTTTAATTCCAGAAGGGCCTTTTTATCGGTTTCAAGATAGCGGGAGGCGCGTTCCACGAAACCTTCAAAAAATCCGTAAAAGACGTTTTGGCTTTTTTTAGAGTCAAGAAAGGCAAGGGAATCGCTTGCCGGAGGAGAGGGGACAGTCAGGCATAAAAAATTCCCGCTGGCCGTCGAAGGGGCGTCAATGTCCTTTTTTGCCTTTTGATTGAGATCAACAATAAAAATCGCAGGGAACCTTTCTCCCCCGGGAGTTTCCCCTTTTTCGATTTTTTTCAGCGCCCGAAGTTCGGTTTCCCCCAGATTTTCAATGTTCATTATGATGGGAGGTAGAGTTCCGTTTTCCACTTCGGGAAAATACTGGGCCGGGGGAACGCCATGAAGGAGCTTCAGAAAATCCTCGGCCAGGTCCGCGTGGCCGGTCCCTGAAGCGGACTGGAGAAAAACCGGAATGCCTGTGACCGCGGCCCCTAGGAGAAGCTCGGTCACGCCTACGCATAAAACCTCCTTTCCCGCTATTGTCCCTTTTCCTTCGCAATCGTAGACATGGAATTGGCACTGGCCGCTTTCCTTGGGAAAAAAGGAAAAGAGCGGGATTGGAAGAATTTTTGTGTTTGCCGCGCCTGAAAAAGCATCGAGGAAGGAAAGGGTAAGAATCCCCAGGAATTTTTCTTCACCGAAATGTTTTTTCAAGGCGATATGCATTTCTTCAGCATTTTCTGGTTTAGCCATCCTTGCCCCTTAAAGAGGGAAAACAGAACGTCGAACATTGAACATTGAACGTCCAACATCGAAGTAAGGAAGTGCGTCATGTGTCATGAGCGCATGGCTCACCACCCATGACTCATGACATACACGGTTTAAAAGCTCTTCGCGCATCTGAAGCCAAAATTTTCAAGACCAAGGTTTTTGTTGACAACGTGGCGGTAAGAAAGATCCGCCTGTTCCGGCAGGCTCCTCCACGATCCTCCCTTCAGGACGCCGTCCCCTTTTGGAATTTCGTTTTCCTTGCCTGGAAGGTAAGGGGAAGAGACCCATTCCCATGCGTTTCCAATCATGTCCTTTACTCCGTATCCGCTTGCGCCCAGTGGAAAGGAACCAACCGGGGACCCCGCCGGATAACCGTCTTCCTCTCCAAAAATATTGGCCCTTCCGGGCTCATAATGATCGCCCCAAGGCCAAGGGGACGCTTTATCGCCCTGGGCCGCCTTGAGCCATTCCAGTTCGCTTGGAAGCCTTTTCCCGGCCCATTGGCAGTATCCGGAAGCCAGCTCGAAGGAAACATGGCCCGCGGCGCAATCAGGGCATGAAGCCGCGCGCTCCGTTTTTTTTAAATTTTTTTCACTTAGAAAAACGTTGAATTGCTCATAACTGATTTCTAATTTGTCTATATAATATTGATACACCTCCACCTTTATCACATCCTTGCCCTGTTTCTCCTTTTGGGAGGAAGGGGAAGGCGGAAATAAAGGGCCGGTGGGAATAAGGACCATTTCAGACTTGTCTTGCGGGTTTTGAACCACCGGGAGAATTACCTTTGTCCGCAAAGGCGGGGCCGACGGCGGCGGCGGAGGCTCTATGCGCTTCTCCTCCTGGATTTTTGGTGGTTCCTTCATGGCTTTAGGCGGGGATTCGGCTTGGGGACGCTCAACGCGCTGAGTTTCTACGTGTGGAGTTTCTACGCGCGGGGCCTCAACGTGCGGAGGCTTGAGGGCCGGGGGGCCAGCGCAGGAGCCCAGAAAAAAAAACAAAAAAATAACGGGAATGGAATGTGTCTTTTGCATATGTATTACGTTCAAAAATTGTAACCGTTCACAGGGTTGTCATGAAAAACCGGAGAAAGCCTCATCAGCTATTTTTTACATCCCCCTTAATCCCCCTTGCCAAGGGGGAATTAAAACAAAGCCCATTTAGGGGCGTTTTCCGTCCGTTAGGGGTGTTTTCCGCATTCCCCCTTACCAAAGGGGGACCAAGGGGGATGTGGTTTTCCCTGCAATTGAGCATGAAGCCGTTTTCCTCGTGATCTATTACTAAAATTTGCGTTTTAAACTTGAAATAAAACCGGCGTTGAATGCTTCAAGAAAAATTTATTTTGGTTGCGGCCGTGCCGCAAGCAATATAATATACCAGAGAAGGTGAAAAATTTAAAGCATTGAAATATTTGCAAAACCGCTTTTTGTTTTCTATAATGATTTATTTAAATCCAAAGAAAAGGTGGTTTCAATAATTTGGGGAAAATAGATGTTCTCCGTAAGGAAATCGATAAAATCGATGACAAGGTTTTAGAACTCCTTAGCAAAAGGGGTAATATAGCCCAAAAAATCGGGGAAGAAAAACTTAAGGCGAAATTGCATAATTTCCATTCGCCTTCCCGTGAATTAAAAATTTTTCAGCGGCTTTCCAAGCGCAACCAAGGCCCTTACCCGGATTCGGCCATCCAAGGCATTTTCCGGGAAATTTTCTCGGCGACCCTTCTATTGGAAAAACCCTTGAGGGTTGGATTTCTTGGGCCGGAAGCGACCTTCACCCACCTTGCCGCCCAAAAGAAATTCGGCAAATTCGCCCAGTTCGCGCCTTATAGGTCCATAGCGGACATATTCTCCGAGGTTGAAAAGGGGAATGTTGACTATGGGGTTGTCCCCATGGAAAATTCCGTCGAAGGGGTAGTGGGTTATACCCTAGACCTTCTGGTGGATTCCCCCCTGAATATCATAGCGGAAATACCGCTGCCGGTGTCCCTTCATTTTCTTACATCCCACGGCGACCCTTCCAGAATAAAAAAGATTTTTTCCCATCCTCACGCCATCGCGCAATGCAGGATGTGGATTGCAAAAAACTTCCCGCAAGCCGACGTCGAAAACGCTGAAAGCACCGCCGCCGCGGCCCAGATAGCCAGGGAGGATGAGTCCGTTGGCGCCCTTGCGAATGAAATCGCCGCTGAAATGTACGGGTTGAAAGTCACAGGCCGGAGCATACAGGACTTGTCTCATAGCATGACCCGCTTTGTGGCCATCTCCCGTAAGGGGGTAGAAAAAAGCGGAAGGGACAAGACCTCCGTTGTTTTTTCAGTTCAGGACAAACCAGGCGCATTGGTTAAATGCCTGAAAATTTTGTCCAGGGACAATATCAACATGACCAAAATAGAATCCAGGCCAGTTAAAAAAAGGGCATGGGAATATATCTTTTTCGTGGACCTTGATGGACACGCCGGAGCCGAGGTGATGAAAAAGGCGCTGGGGGAAATAGAAAAGTTCTGCACCTTTTTCAAGGTCCTGGGCTCTTATCCGAAGGAGATATGATGAGGACCAGATTGGAAAAAATCGCCATAATAGGCGTTGGTTTGATAGGAGGGTCTCTCGGCCTTATTTGCCGGGAGAAGCGGCTTGCCGGGTCCGTTTGGGGACATGGCAGGAGCGAATCCAATCTCAGGAAGGCCGTGGAATTGGGCCTGATCGACCGGTATTCCCTGGACTTAAGGGAAGCGGTGGAAGGCGCGGATTTGGTTGTTCTTGCCACGCCGGTGGAAAGCATTATAAAAACAGGCGAAAAGATATCCCCTTTCCTCCGGGAAAACGCGGTGGTTACCGATGTAGGGAGCGCGAAGGAAAAAATAGTGCGGCGGATGGAAGAGATTTTGCCCAGGAATATCCGGTTCGTGGGCGCCCATCCAATAGCCGGAACGGAAAAATCCGGGCCGGAAGCCGCCTTTGCGGAACTTTTTCAGGACCGTTATTGCATCCTGACCCCTACTGAATACACGGACAATGGGGCGCTTGGCCTGGTAAGGGAATTATGGGAACAGACCGGGGCCAGGGTCGACGTCATGGACCCTGAAAAACACGACCGGATTTTGGCGCTTATAAGCCATCTTCCCCACATGGCCGCTTATGCGCTGGTTGATTCCCTTTCAAAAAAGGAGCGGGAGTTCCCTGGGTTGTTTTCCTATGTGGCGGGCGGTTTCAGGGATTTCTCAAGGATTGCGTCCAGTTCTCCAGTGATGTGGAAGGAGATATGCCTGCAGAACGGGAAGGCTATCATTCAGGGCATAGAGGTCCTGCGCGGCGCCCTTTCGGAAATAGCCGAAGCCATTGAAAACGGAAACGGTGAAAAACTGGAAAAAATTTTCCTAAACGCGAAGGTAATCAGGGACGGCCTTTAACTTTTTTCACGCGGATTTCATGGCGCGGCTTAGCAGCAAACAAAAGGAAAACAAAATCCCAAATAACAAATTACAAATAAACTACAAATCACAATTACTGAATGACCGAAACAATCCCATTTCCTTGTTTATTCTTTGTAATTTTGGTTATTGGGATTTATTTGTTATTTGGCAATTGAGATTTGAAATTTCATTATTTTCTCATATCCTTGAGCGAAAAGGAGGTGTGTAATATTTAAGTAGCGCTTGACCGAAAACCCTGATTTTCGGTCAAGAAATTCGAAATCCGAAACACTAAATCCGAAACAAGAACCAAAGCACAAATTTCTAAATGACAAAACATAATATTGCCAAGGTTTTGGTTCAGGTGATTTTGTCTTATGACATTCGAATTTGTTTCGGATTTCGGTATTCGATATTTGAATTTTACCTGAACGGGGGTTTTCGTTCAGGCACTAAGCGGCTATACATAAAAAATCGAAAGGAGAGTTTTAATGGCAAAACGAGCTACCAAGGCCCAATCGGGCGAAACGGAAGAGGACCTCTTGGATGATGAGCCTCGGGAGGACGCGGATTACGCTGATATTTCCGAGGAAGACAGAAACCTCATGCGGGAATATTATGAGCGGGACGTCAAATCCTTTAAAGAGGGCGAGATCATAGTCGGCAAGGTCCTGAGGATCGGCAAGGAATCAGTTCTTGTGGATGTCGGGTTTAAATCCGAGGGAGAGGTCAACATCAATGAATTCCCTGACCGCGGGAGGAGCCTGAAGGTCGGGGATGAAATAGAAATTTTCCTGGAAAAAACCGAGGACAAGGAAGGACAGATCGTTCTTTCCAAGGACAAGGCCAACAAGATTAAAATCTGGGACAAGATCGCCAAGGCTTATGAGAAGAGGGAAACCCTGGAAGGCGTGATTGTGTCCCGCGCCAAGGGGGGACTTACCGTTGACATCGGCCTGAGGGCGTTTCTACCCGGCTCCCAGATCGACCTGCGTCCTGTAAGAAACATGGACAGGCTGCTGGGCAAAAAGCTTGAGATGAAAGTCATCAAGATGAACAAAAAGCGCGGCAATATAGTTCTTTCGCGAAGGATCATTCTTGAGGAGGAAAGGACCCAGGCGAAGGTCGACACCCTGGCCAATCTCGAGGAAGGGAAGGTCATGGAAGGGATCGTCAAGAACATCACGGAATACGGCGTGTTCGTGGACCTCGGCGGCGTGGATGGACTGCTGCATATCACGGACATGTCCTGGGGAAGGGTCAGCCATCCCTCGGAAATGTTCGCCATCGGCGACAAGGTCAATGTGATGATCCTCAAATACGACAAGGAAAAAGAGCGGGTTTCGCTTGGCTTGAAACAAATCTCCGAAGATCCATGGAACAGGGCGGACGCGAAATATTCCCCCGGCACCAAGCTGCGGGGAAAAGTGGTGAGCATCACGGATTACGGCGCGTTTTTGGAATTGGAGCAGGGGATAGAGGGTCTTGTCCATATCTCGGAAATGTCCTGGAGCAAGCACTTGAAGCACCCTTCCAAGATGGTGGCAATAGGCGACACGGTGGAAGCGGTCGTTCTTTCCCTGGACAAGGAGAAGAGGAGAATTTCCCTCGGCATGAAACAAACGGAATCCAATCCCTGGGAAAATATAGAAGCGAAATATCCCGTTAGCTCAGTAGTGGAAGGAAAGGTCAGGAATTTGACCGACTTCGGCGCTTTCATTGAATTGGAAGACGGCGTGGACGGCTTGATTCATATCTCGGACATGTCCTGGTCCAAGAAGGTAAAGCATCCGTCCGAAGTCCTGAAGAAACGGGAATCTGTGAAGGCGATGGTCCTGAGCGTGGACAGGGAGGGAGAAAAGCTTTCCCTGGGACTTAAACAATTGGAAGAGGACCCCTGGGAAAAGTCCATTTCGAAATACAGCCTGGGGCAGGACGTGGACACCAAGATAGATAAAATCACCTCCTTTGGCGTTTTCGGCCAGTTGGATGAGTATCTGGAAGGCTTGATTCACGTTTCTCAATATGGCAAGGACCGGTCAGCGAATCCTGAAAAGGCCTTTAATGTGGGCGATACCGTGAAATGCCGCATCATTAAAATCGACAATGAAAAACGGAAAATCGGCTTGAGCGTCAAGGCCATAGAGGAAGGGCTTTCCCTTGAGGACTTCAAGGAAACCGAGATCGCTCTGATTGACCAGGAGCAGCCTTCCGAGGAAATCGAGGAAAAGGCCCCGCGACGGACAAAAAAAGCCAAGGATGAGTAAAGCCCCATGCATGGCATCAATCTCGTTCCCAGGTCCTCCCTCACTGCCATTAAGTTAAGGAAAAAAGCCTTTGTTTTCAATTAGTTAGGCGGGCTAGATTTTATATTAACTATATGGTAATATGTGTCTATTATGCATTAATTATTAAATTTATAGTAAAAAAGGATGATATAATGGC
>JACRGO010000054.1 GCA_016212295.1 Nitrospinota bacterium
GGGAATCAGGCGATGTCTGGGAACATACCGCGATGGACGGCACAACCCATTCCCCCTTAACAAAGGGGGATTAAGGGGGATGTAAAGATGCATTTAACGGCGACTATCGGGGTTATATAATATTTCGCTGAATAGTTACACAAAAAATTTAAATAATCAAGGTGAAATCCATGAAAGGAATCATTCTGGCCGGGGGATCGGGAACGCGCCTTTACCCGATCACCCGCGTTGTAATCAAGCAGCTCCTTCCGGTGTATGATAAGCCCATGATCTATTATCCCCTCTCAGTCCTGATGCTGGCGGGGATCAAGGAAATCCTGATCATCTCCACCCCTGAGGACCTTCCCAAGTTCCGGAATCTCTTCGGGGACGGCGCCAGATTTGGGCTTCAGTTGCATTACGAGGAACAGCCCCGCCCCGAAGGACTTGCCCAGGCATTCATCATCGGAGAGTCCTTTATCGGCAAGGACCCCGTGGCGTTGATACTTGGGGACAACATCTTCTACGGACATGGGTTGTCCGAGATTCTGGCCAGGGCGGCAAGCATAAAAAAAGGGGGTCTGATATTCGGTTATCTGGTGCGGGACCCGGAGCGGTACGGGGTAGTTGAATTCGATAAGACCGGCCGTGTGCTCGGAATCGAGGAAAAGCCGCGAAAGCCCAGATCAAAATACGCGATCCCGGGACTTTATTTCTACGACAACGATGTGGTGAAAGCCGCCAAGGCCCTTAAGCCCTCGCCAAGGGGAGAATTGGAGATCACGGACTTGAACCTGGATTACCTGAGGCGCGGCGAGCTCACGGTGGAAGTCCTTGGCCGCGGTTTCTCCTGGCTGGATACCGGGACCATGACCTCTCTCCAGGAGGCTTCCAATTACGTGCAGGCCATTCAGGACCGCCAGGGGCTTAAGATATCATGCATCGAGGAAATCGCCTACAGGCTGGGCTATATAGATGGGGCGCAATTGAGAATCCTTGCCTCGGAGATGTTGAAAAACGAATACGGACAATATCTGATGGAAATATTGCGTGAAGAAGAGGAGAGGAGAAACCATGAAGATTCATGAGACAAGGCTTTCCGGGGTTATTTTGCTGGAGCCCAAGGTTTTTGGAGACCCCAGGGGTTTTTTTTTGGAAACCTATCATCAGGAAAAATACAGGGCCGTTGGACTTCATAAGCCCTTTGTCCAGGACAACCATTCCTTTTCCAGGAGAGGCGCTCTCCGGGGCCTGCACTATCAGCTCCGGCATCCGCAAGGGAAACTGATTTATGTGCTTTCAGGGGAGATTTATGACGTGGCGGTGGACATACGGCGAGGCTCCCCCACCTTTGGGAAGTGGGAGCCGTTTATTTTGTCCGCCGGAAATAAGCGCCAGCTTTTTATTCCAGAGGGTTTCGCCCACGGGTTCTATGTTTTGAGCGAAGGCGCTGACGTCCTCTACAAATGCACTGACTTATACGATGCGAAGGAAGACTGTGGAATTTTGTGGTCCGACCCCGGCCTCGGCATCGAATGGCCCATACCTGAAGGTGAAAAGCCCAACCTCTCGCCCAAGGACGAAAGGTACCCGATTCTCAGTGAAGCCCTGGAGGACGAACTGCCGGGTTATTAATAATTGTCAATTGAAAATTTTCGATTGTCGATTGAAAACACCGCGAATTGTTAAGGGCAGCAGGTATGCGATCAGCGTTAAATGTTCACGGAGTTTTGGGTTTGCTCAGAGTTCAGCGCCTCGGTCTGATAATGAAGGGCCAGCTTTTCCGTTATTTCCTCGATATTTCCCTCCAGGATTTGCTGGATTTTATAAAGGGTGAGGCCGATACGGTGGTCCGTGACCCTTCCCTGCGGGAAATTATAAGTCCTGATCCTTCCGCTCCTGTCCCCTGTGCCGATTTGGGTCTTTCTTTCAAGGGACCGCTCTTCATTGGCCTTTCTTTCCTTCTGGTCCAGGAGACGCGCCCGCAATATTTTCAGGGCCTTTGCCTTATTCTTATGCTGTGATTTTTCGTCCTGGCAGGATACAACTATTCCGGTGGAAAGATGGGTGATGCGGATGGCTGAGTCAGTGGTGTTGACGCTTTGCCCCCCAGGACCGGAAGAGCGGAACACGTCGATCCTTATTTCAGTTGGATCAATCACAACGTCAATCTCCTCGGCCTCCGGCAAGATCGCCACGGTCACGGCCGAGGTGTGAATCCTTCCCTGGGTTTCGGTCTCCGGGACCCTCTGGACCCTGTGGGTGCCGCTTTCGAATTTCAGGAGACTATAGGCGCCTTTTCCTTCAATGGAGGCAATGACTTCCTTGATGCCGCCCTGGGCCGCGTAACTGCAGCTAAGGATTTCCATGCGGAATTTTTTTCGCTCCGCGTACTTGGAATACATCTGGAAGAGGTCGGAAACGAAAAGGGCGGCTTCCTCGCCGCCAGTGCCCGCGCGGATTTCCAGAATAACGTTTTTGGAATCCTTTGGGTCTTTTGGGAGGAGAAGAGTTTTCAGACGGGTTTCCAGGGCCGCCTGCTTGGCCCGGAGGTCGGCCATGTCCTGTTTCACCAATTCGAGAAGTTCAGCGTCGCTCTCGGAATTAATGATGGACTGGTTGGCATCCATCTGCTCGCGGACTTTTTTGTAATCCCGGTAGGAATGGACAATTTCTTCTTTGTCGTAATGCTCCCTGGAATATTTCTGAAATTGGGCCTGGTTGGCGATTACGCTTGGATCGCATAAAAGGCGATCCAATTCCTCGAACCGCCTTTCAACCTCGTCTAACTTATCAAACATGGTTTATTGGGCCGCGGCCGTTTCCTTTTTCTTATACCGTCTCTGGAATTTCTCGATCCTGCCGGCTGTGTCGACAAGTTTCTGCTTCCCGGTGTAATAAGGATGGCATTTTGAGCAAATTTCCACGTGAATTTCCTTTACCGTGGCCCTGGTCGTGAATTTTTCCCCGCACGCGCAGGCCACTTCGCAATCTGCGTATTCCGGATGGATACCCGCTTTCATGTTCTTGTTCCTTTCTGTTTTAAAAATTTTATGTTAACGGTTAACGGTTATCAGTTTACGGCTAATAATACAAAATTTGTAACTATTCAGCGTCTTTTTATAAAAAATTCGCTCAATTCTGCCCCGAAGGGGTTACATATTATAGCCCAGGGTTGCCGAAGGCTACCCTGGGTCTGGGAAACCCACAAAATATTTTTCCCCGTAGGGGATACATAAATAATGTTTTCAAAATTTTATATATCCCCTTTGGGGAATAGAAAAAGACACTGAATAGTTACAATTGCTTTATTTTTTGACTTGCCCAACCGGTAACTGTAAACCGCGAACCGTGAACGGCTGTAAAAGAATTATGTATTCATTGATTCAAGGAAATGCGTGTTGGTGTCCGTTTTTCGCAATTTGTCCGCGAGGAGTTCCATGCTGTCCACTACCCCCAGCGGATGAAGGACCTTTCTCAAAATCCAGATCCTGTTCAGTTCTTCAGTAGTAACCAGAAGCTCTTCCTTCCTCGTGCCGGAACGATGTATATCAATGGCGGGGAAGACCCTCTTGTCCACCAGCTTGCGGTCCAGAATAATTTCCATGTTGCCCGTTCCCTTGAATTCCTCGAAAATAACGTCATCCATGCGGCTTCCGGTGTCCACCAGGGCAGTGGCGATGATAGTCAGGCTTCCGCCTTCCTCGATGTTCCTGGCCGCGCCGAAGAACCGCTTAGGGCGTTGAAGGGCGTTGGAATCCACGCCCCCTGACAGGATTTTTCCGCTGGGCGGCACTACTGTATTGTAGGCCCTGGCCAACCGGGTGATGGAATCGAGCAGGATCACCACGTCCCTTTTATGTTCCACTAGACGTTTGGCCTTTTCCGAAACCATCTCCGCTACCTGGACATGTCTTTGCGCCGGTTCATCAAAGGTGGAGCTTACCACCTCGGCCTTAACGGACCGCTGCATGTCGGTAACTTCCTCCGGCCTTTCATCAATCAATAAAACGATCAGAAAAATTTCCGGATGGTTGATGGTGATGCTTTTCGCGATGGACTGAAGCAGCATGGTCTTGCCGGTCCTTGGGGGCGCCACTATGAGTCCCCTTTGCCCTTTTCCAATGGGGGTGATCAGGTCCAGGACCCGCGTGGAAAAATCGGCGTTCCCGATTTCAAGCTTGATGCGTGACTGAGGATAGAGAGGGGTAAGATTATCGAAAAGAATCTTGTCGCGGGCGGCTTCCGGTTTTTCCAGGTTGATGCTCTCAACTTTCAGTAGGGCGAAATATCTCTCGTTGTCCTTTGGGGGGCGGACCTGCCCGGAAATTGTGTCGCCGGTGTGAAGGTCAAACCTTCGTATCTGGGAAGGCGATACATAGATATCGTCCGGTCCTGGAAGATAATTATAGGATGGCGCCCTGAGAAAGCCGAATCCGTCAGGGAGAATTTCCAGGACCCCGTCCCCGTAAATCTGGCCGTTTTTCTTGGTGTGGCTTTCCAGTATCTTGAAAATAAGCTCCTGTTTCCTTAGTCCGCTGATGGAGGGGACATTGAACTCCCTGGCGATTGCCGAGAGATCGGATATTGATTTGTCTTTCAGTTCAACGATATTCATCCATGGGTCCTATAAAGTTAAAGGGATAAGAGTGAAAGGAATGAAAGGTGAAAAGTGTTTTTGCGTTTACTATTTGATTATATCCAGCAAATTTGTCAACGGGGAATATCGGTTAAGCTATCAGGAAATCCCTTCTTGGAGGCCGGGGAAAGGAAAACAGAGCAGTTCAAGGGCTAGCCAAAAAAATTAGAAACTTTTAAAAAAGGCACAATATTTTTTCACACCTAATGCGCGATATAAATTCCCGGAATAGGCTAGTAAGTATCTATAGATGTATGGGGGTTTATCAAAAAAGGTATAATGCTGAAAAAATGGATGCTTCAAATCTTTTTTCGAGTTCAAATATAAATCAAAATTAATCCTTTGTCAAGATTTTTTTTGACAAATGGATATTTGTTTGGCTCGTGCGGACTGAAAATCTGTAACGAAGGGAATCAACGACGAGCGGAAAATATTTTAATGGCAAAACGGGGCATTCAGCCTCTCCGTTTACTTCTCTATGCCCTCACTTCCATGCTTACATTCATGCATTCAAACGTTTGATGATATTATTGCGTTCAGAAATTTGCGTTTTCCGCTTGAAATAAAACCGGCGTTGAATGCTTCAAGAGAAATTTATTTTGGTTGCGGCCACGTCGCGCTATGATTTAAAATAGAAAAAGTAGTTTTTTTCTGCTATGCTTAAGTTTTAAGAGGACCTCAATGAAAAACCTATCTATTTGGATGGACGGCAAGATCGTTCCCTGGAAGAACGCGAACGTCCACGTCATGACCCACACCCTCCACTATGGGTTCGGCGTGTTCGAGGGAATACGCTGTTATTCCACCAGACAGGGGAGCGCCGTATTCCGGCTCAGGGAACACACGTCAAGGCTTTTTAAGTCGGCCCACATACTCGGCATGGACATTCCTTACGCCGAGGAAGAGATCAACGAGGCCATTCTGGAAACCATCCGCCGGAACAAGCTCAAGGAATGCTATATCCGTCCCTTGGTCTACCTTGGAAGCGACAAGCTGGGCTTGAACCATATAGGCGCTTCCTGCCACGTGGCCATCGCCGTATGGACATGGGGCGCCTATCTTGGCGAGGATGGCCTGAAGAACGGGATCCGTGTGAAAATCTCGTCCTTTTCCAGGCACCACATCAACGTCACCATGACCAAGGCCAAGGCTTGCGGCGCTTACATAAACTCCATCCTCGCCAAGTCCGAGGCCATAAAAAACGGCTACGACGAGGCCATTCTGCTCGATGTGAACGGGAACGTGGCCGAGGGGTCTGGAGAAAATATATTCATCGTGAGGAACGGCGTTCTCAAAACCCCGCCACTGACGGCTGTCTTGGAAGGCATCACCAGGGACACGGTCCTCCAGATCGCTAAAAAGGAAGGCATGAGCGTGAAGGAGGAGCACTTCGCAAGGGACGAGCTATATATCGCGGACGAGGCGTTCTTCACCGGGACCGCCGCCGAGATCACCCCTATACGAGAGGTGGACAACCGGAAAATAGGGAACGGAAAGCGGGGGCCGGTGGCAAAAAAAATCCAGGACGCCTTTTTCGGCGCCGTGCAGGGGAAAAACGAACTTTTTAAAAGCTGGTTGACATACCTGTAATATGATTTTATAAATATAGGAGGAGTTTTAAAATGCCCATATACGAATACCTTTGTGACAAATGCGGGGAAGAAATGGAAGTGGTCCAGAAGATAACCGACTCGCCTCTGGTGATGCACGCTGATTGCGGCGGGAATTTGAAGAAATTGATTTCCAATTCCGCCTTTGTGCTGAAGGGAAGCGGGTGGTACGTGACTGACTATCCTTCCCAGTCCAGGAAACAAGCCATGTCCTCCGATAAAAGCCCGGCGGCCACGGAAAGCAAACCAGTAAGAACCGCCCCGGCCGCTGCGCCTGCCTCCACCACCGCTTAAAATTTTTTTCAGCATGGGACCACTTTGAAAGCCATAAGGTCCGACCCCACCTCAGACGCCCGGTTTTATGAGAACCTTTTGGCCTCCATTCCAGACGGGATCATGGTTCTCGGCGAGGATCTCCATATCGTCTACATGAATCCGGCCATGGAGCAGGCCTGCAAGGCGTCCCTTCTGTCCCTTAAGGGAAAACCCTTCGCTGATTTTGCTTTCCGGAACCCCCATCTTTTGGCCCTTGTGAAAAAAACTTGGGAAACGGGCGCCGGGCGCCACGAGATGGATTATCCATTCCAAACCGCGGACGGCGCCACCCCTGTCCTCGTCACCACGGCCCTCATTGCCGGTCCAGCCGGCCTGCCCACCGGCTTGGCGCTGGCCTTCCACGATATCCGTTACTTCAAGGAAATGGAGGACAACACAAGGCAGGCGGACCGCCTTCAATTGCTTGGCAGGCTGGCCGCCACCATGGCCCATGAAATCAAGAATCCGTTGGGAGGCATCCGTGGGAGCGCGCAGTTGCTAAGCTTCGAGATAAATGATGAGCGCCTTAGGAAATATCTTGAGGCCATCATCAAGGAGGTGGACCGCATCAACCGCATCGTGGAAACGGCCCTCGACCTGAGAAGGAGCCCGGAAATAACAACGGCCCCGGTCAATATACACAAGGTTTTGAATGAGATACTGCTTCTGGAGGGCCGCAATGAGAAATTTTCCAGAATACGCTTCCGCGTGGAATTTGATCCCAGCATCCCGGACATCCCGGCGGACGCCGGACAGCTCGCCCAGGTTTTTCTGAACTTGATCCAAAACGGGATCGAGGCCATGAACGGCGCGGGGGATTTGGTCCTATCCACAAGGATATCCTCCGAGTATCAGATTCAGCGTAAACAAAAAGGACCTCTTGCCCGGATGCTTTTAGTGGAAATCCGTGACCAGGGGAAGGGGATACCGAAAGAGGTGAGGGACAGCCTTTTCACCCCCTTTTTCACCACCAAGAAAAAAGGATCGGGCTTGGGACTCGTGATTTCCCAGCAAATCGTGGAAAAGCATAACGGCTGGCTGAAACTGGAGGAGAACCACGGCGGCGGGACCAGGGTGAAGGTTTTTCTGCCCTTGAAATGAGTTTTTTTTGTGCCTTGCGGCTATAAAAAATTTCAAATATCTTTGGATAGCTTGCGGTCCTTCACGCTTCGCGGTTAGTATTTTTTTGCCACTAAGCCACTAAACATTTTACAAAAATCCCGCGTCTCCGCCATATTGAAATTATTACATCTCCATAGTATACTCCACAGCCATGCACAGCACACAGATACAAAAAGAAGAAATAGGACTTCTGAACCAGGCATTTCAAACCTTCAACGAGGCAACGGCGAAACTGGAGGAGTCCTACCGGAGATTGGAAAAGAGGGTGGAGACCCTCAATCTTGAACTCGAAGAAAAGAACATGGAGCTGGAAAAAAATCTTCGGGAAAAGGAAAACGTTAAAAATTATCTCCATGACATTCTGGAAAGCCTGCCCACCGGAGTAGTGGTACTCGACGAAAATCGCAGGATCACCACCTTCAACAAAACCGCCGGGGAAATAGTCGGCGTTCCGGCCCACGAGGCATTGGGAAAAACCTTCGACCATGCCTTCGCTTTGAAAAAGCGTCCGGATTTTTCCCTGGACCAGATATTGTCCCCGGAATCGGGGAGGCACTATGTGGAGATCAAATTCCAAAATCGCAAAAACGCCGAACTGGACCTTTCCATCTCATCTTCCACGATGAAGAGCCCAATGGACGGGCGCCTGGAGCGGACCTTAATCATTCAGGACATAACGGATATCAAGCGCCTTGAGGAAAAACTGGAGCGGAACAACCGCCTGACCGCGATGGGTGAGATGGCCGCCGGGATCGCCCATGAGCTAAGAAACCCCTTGGGCAGCATTGAGCTTTTCACCTCCCTGCTGCGGAGAGGTTTCACCGGGAAGCCGGACATGCTCCAGCTGTCCGACCATATCTCCTCCGGCGTCAAGAAAATGGACCACATCATTTCCGGCCTTTTGACCTTTACCCGTTCTCCCAGGCCCAATACGCGGAAGTACGATCTGCATGAGGTTTTAAACGACGTCTTCCTGTTCAACGATCTCCTGATCCGGGAAAATAAAGTTGTATTGGAAAAAAATTATGCTTGCGGTTGTCCATTGGGAGAGGGGGACCCGGCTCTTTTGAATCAGGTTTTCACGAACCTGGTCCTGAACGCGGTCCAGTCCATGCCTGAAGGAGGGACCCTCTCCGTTTCCACCAATTTGAAGCAGGCCGAGGCCGGGTCCTCCGGCTCAAGGGAGGAAGGCGGAAACGCCTCCACAGGCAGCCTATTGGTCCTGTCAATCTCGGACACCGGGACCGGCATCCCGGCCCATATCAAGAATAAAATCTTCAACCCCTTTTTCACCACGAAGGACAGGGGCACGGGATTGGGCCTCTCCATTGTCTTCTCCATCGTCAAGGCCCACAACGGTTCCATTGAATTCAGCTCCACCGAAGGGAAGGGGACGGTCTTCACTGTTTCCCTGCCTTCATGGCCGGACGAAAGGAAGGAATAAAATTTGCCGACTCTTACCATTAAAGCCGGGAGCAAGGAAATTTCCTCCTTTGAAATAGATACGTCCATAATCATCGGGCGGAGCCAGGATTCGGATATCCAATTGGATGATCCGGCGGCCTCCCTGACTCACGCCATCATCGACAAGGAAGGCGGCGAGTTCATCCTCCGGGATCTGGGAAGCACCAACGGCACGTTCCTCAACAAAAAAAAGATCACGGAATCGGAGTTGACGCCTGGTGACGTAATCATGATCGGGCGGCATTTTCTGTTCTTCAAATAAATTTATAGAGGAGGCGGGAAAATGAATGGACACCGGAAAATTTATTACCTCTTGATCCTGGCGGTTGCCGTCTCTATTGGATTTTATTGGTGGAACGACTATCTTTCCACGAAGAAGGAGATTATTCAAAAAACCAAGGAAAATCTTATTTCCGAGGAGTTCAAGGATAAAAAAAGGGATATCGAGAATTTCTTTAAAATGGCCTACCAAACGGCCAGAACCATTGGACTCCTTCCCAGCGTAAGGTCCATAAAGGGAGGAAACAGGGCCGATGACGGGGAAGACGTTGTGGCCACTGGACGGTTCAGCAAGGAGGGGCATCTTACCGTCCAGCAACTGTACAATAATCTGGCCTCCAACCTAAGCGTCTCGGAGATATATTGCATCCTGGAAGGATTGGATTACTCCAATGGGGAAGTCCCTTTTTTCATGTTTGATTCCCTCATTATCGGGGAACCCCAAACAAGCGGAGAAAACAAAACTGGCTTAGGCCAACTCTCCACGGATTCGGACACTCCGGAAGCAGCGGAGGACGAGGAATACGCCTACTACCCGCTACAGATCAGCCACTTTAAAAAAAATCACCCCGTTTTCGCGGCAATGAACCTGGACAACATTCCGGCCATCTCCAGCCCATCCATGAGGACATGCGACAACAGCCAATACCTTTCCAAGTCGCGCGGCGATGCCTCCAATGCCAACGGCATACTTTATTCGGTCCCCTTTTATTCCCATGAGGGCGCATTCAGGGGAATAATCTCGGCCATATTCCGCCTGAATGTGCTGGAAGCCCTGCTGCTGGACGCTCCATTTTTAATAATAACGGACAAGGACAAAAAAGAATCTCATGAAATGGGATTCGAGATGCCGGAAGTCCAAAAAGTTCCCGGCTTCGTCCTGGCGAATGAGGGTTTCGATATATACGTGTTTGACCGGCGTAAAACGCCGGACCTTGCCCGTATGGCAAGAGAAGCGTTGAAATCCGGAAAAGACAACGACAAGGTCCATTTAGAGGTCCTGGCCATCAAGGACGCAAATCCCTGGACCCTTTTTTATCGATTTGATGAAGCCGTTTTGGCCAAGGCAGTGAAAGGGAAATCACAGGAGCTTTCCTTAAAGCTCGGCGCCCTTTTTATTACCACGCTATTGCTTATCCTCTGGGTCCGTTTCGACCAGAAAAGGCGGGACCAGGTATTGAAAATAGCCGGGAAATTGGATGAAATCGCGAAAAGGGGAGGTAACTTGCGCGATCGGCTTGAAGAGAACCAGGCCACGGAAGAACTCCGCGGCTTGGCCAAGGGATTTAATGCCTTTATTGCCGAACTGCAAACCCTGATCGGCAAAGTGGCGGCAAATGCATCACAGGTCGCTTCGGCGTCAACGGAATTGGCGCGGTATTGCGAGAAAGAAGCGGCCATAGCGGCCAGGCAGGTGTCCTCCTCCTCCGAAGCGGCCGCCGCCGTTGAGGAGATGTCAGCCACGAGCAACGAAGTTGCCCGGATCTCATTGGAGGCCAGCGGGTCGGCCAATTCCACATCCCAGGCGGCCTCCCAGGGGATGGAGATGGTTTCCCGCACCACCGCGGAAATCAAACAAATAAAAATCGCGGTGGAAGGGGCGGCTGGAAAGGTAGGCGCGCTTGGAAAGAGGTCCCGTGAGATCGGGAATATTATAGGGGTCATCGATGATATAGCGGACCAGACCAACCTCCTGGCGCTAAACGCGGCAATCGAGGCGGCGAGGGCCGGAGAACAAGGACGAGGTTTTGCCGTCGTGGCGGATGAGGTCAGAAAGCTGGCGGAAAGGACCCAGGGCGCCACCCGCGAGATTTCCGGGATGATCACGGAAATCCAGAAAGAGATTTCCGGCGTCATCGGGGCGATGGAGTCCGGTAGCGCTCAGGTGGATTCTGGCGTTCGTATTGCCGGCGAGACCCAGGAGGTGTTTCAAAAAATCGTGGAACTGGTGAGGAACGCCACCGATATGATCAACCAGATTGCCTCCGCGGCGGAAGAGCAATCGGCCGCTTCCTCGGAAATAGCCACCCGGATGGAGAGCATTTCGAGCGGGGCCCGGGAAGCCTCCTCCGGCATAAAGGAAATGGTCAACTCCGCCAATAAAATGAGAGAGCTTGCCGAAAATTTAAACAAAACAGTAAGCAAATTCCAGGTTTGAAAACCGGAAAAGATAATTATGAAAATCACAGCAGTCATACCGGCCCGTTACGGCTCCACCAGGTTCCCTGGCAAGGTCCTGGCCATGATACAAGGAAAACCCATGGTGCAGTGGGTTTATGAAAAGGCCGCGCGCGCTTCCCTGGTTGAAAGGGTCCTGGTGGCCACGGACGATGAAAGGGTGGCGGAGGCGGTGAGGAGTTTTGGGGGGGACGTCAGGATGACAGCCAAGACCCACCCCTCCGGGACTGACAGGATCGCTGAAGTGGCCAGGGACCTCTCGTCTGATATCCTGGTCAACGTGCAAGGGGACGAACCCGGCATTGAGCCCGTCCATATAGACCTCGTTGCCAATTTACTACTCCAGGATCCCGGCGCCGCCATGGCCACCCTGGCCTCCAGGATAACGGCGGCGGAAGAGCATGAGAACCCGAATGTCGTGAAAGTCGTTTTTGACCAAAAAGGCCATGCCCTGTATTTTTCCAGATATGGAATCCCCTTCAACAGGGACGGTCTTCCGCGAACCGAGAGATACAAGCATATCGGATTATACTCCTACCGGCGGGAGTTTATTTTAAAATTCGTTGGTTTGCCGCCCACCCCGCTTGAGAGGATGGAGTGTCTGGAACAGTTGCGCGCCTTGGAGAATGGATATAAAATCAGGGTTGGAGTAACGGAATACAGCGGGGTTGGAGTGGACACCCCGGAAGACCTTGAGCGGATTTCAAGAATCGGCCTTGTTAATTTAGTATAGCAATCCATATTTTAAACTTAGTGAACCTTTGCGTCTTAGTGCCTTTGTGGCTATTATTTTTTTGCCACTAAGCCACAAAGGAACATAAAATTAGCAATACCCATGAATTTTGAGGTAATGCCCATGAAAAACAAAAAGAGGATACTGGCCTTGATAGAGGCGGCCACCAACGGGGACATGGAGTTGGTGGAATCATTGCTCGAAGGGGGACTGGACCCGGATTCCCGCGAACCGGAACACGAGGCCACGGCCCTGATCTTCGCCGCTGCGAACGGCCATGAGAGTATCGTCCGATGGCTTCTGGACCACGGCGCCCACGTGGACTACGAGGACGACGACGGCAATACAGCCTTGAAGGTGGCAGTGGCCGAAGGGGACTGGAATATCGCCTTCCTCCTGATTGAAAGGGGCGCGGATGTTAACGCAGCGAATGATTGCGGCTATACTTCCCTGATGGAGGCGTCCGCAGGGGGGCATTTGGATATAGCCCGCCTCCTTTTGGAAAAGGGAGCGGACGTTAATGCTCAGGACATGGACGGACTGACCGCCCTCATGGAGTCCGCCGCTGAAGGGCACGCGGACGTTGTGAAGCTCTTGCTGGAGAAAGGGGCCGAGGCCGGCATTCTAAGCGCGGCCGGGGAAACAGCGCTGATGACCGCCTCAAGGAAAGGGCTCACGGACAAGTCGGACATAGTTAGAGCGCTGAAGGATGCTGAGCAGGGAAAAGGCGTTAATTAACTGTTTGAAAATTCGTGTTCATTCGTGGTTAAATTATTCTTTTTTCAAACAACTAAAATGTTACAAAAAAAAACAAATGAAGATCCTCATCGTTGCCGCCACGGAACTGGAAATCCGGCCGCTCCTCACTGAAATCAATTTTAAAAATTCCGCGAATAATTTCTCCCAAGGCTTCATGTTTAAAGGCCACTCCCTGGATGTTTTGATTACCGGGATCGGGATGGTCGCCGCCGCTTACCACTTGGGGAAAGCGTTGGCGAATCAACAATATGACTTCGCCTTTAATCTCGGACTGGCCGGGAGTTTCAAGGGCCAAGGGGCCGGGGAGGGCTCAGCGGTCGCGCTTGGCGAAGTGGTCCATGTCACCTCCGACCGCTTGGTGGAGCTCGGGATTGGCCAGCCTGATGGTTTTGTTTCTTTCGCGGAACTGGATTTCCTGCCGGAGGGCGGCTGTGCATTCAAAAGCAATGAATTGCCTTTTGCATGCGAGGCATTGAACGCGCTCCCGAAGGTTTCAGGGGTGACAGTGAACAAAATCACGGCGGACAAAAAAAAAATTAACATGGTTGTTGAACAATTCCATCCGGCGGTGGAGAGCATGGAAGGGGCCGCCTTCCTGTACGCCTGCCAAGAGGAGGGGCTCCCATGTATTCAGTTGCGGGCCGTTTCCAATTACGCCGGCGTCCGGGACAAAAATGAATGGAATATTCCCCTCGCGGTGAGGAATTTAAACAAAACAGCTCTTGAGGTTTTAAATTTCAGAATGGAACGCGGATGACACGGCGCGGCGCCGCACCCAAGTGGAAAACAAAATCCCAAATGACAAATAGCAAATTACAAATAAATTACAAATTACAATTACTGAATGTCCAAAACAACTACATTTCTTTGTTTGTCATTTGTAATTTTGGTTATTGAGATTTCTTTGTGATTTGACAATTTGTGATTTGGATTTTCAATTCTTTAAAATTCAAAAATGCCTCTCACATTATCCCTTGGCTTTTCGCCCTGCCCGAACGATACCTTCATCTTCGACGCCATGGTCCACGGCAAGGTGGACACAGAAGGGCTCGCCTTTGATCCCTTCATTGCCGGCGTGGAGGAACTGAATCAAAGGGCCTTCAACAAAGGGCCGGACATCACCAAGTTGAGCTTTCACGCTTACGCGTATTTGACGGACGATTATGTCCTTCTCAATTCAGGGAGCGCCTTGGGGAGCAACTGCGGCCCGCTCCTGGTCGCCAAAAAGGACTATGCCCTGGAGGAAGTGGAAAACCTGAAAATCGCCATTCCGGGGAAATACACGACAGCGAATTTCCTGCTGTCCCTTGCCGCGCCCAAGGCGCATGACAGGACAGAAGCGTTGTTTTCGGAAATAGAAGACCGGGTGCTGAGCGGCGAGTTCGACGCCGGACTCATCATCCATGAAAATCGCTTCACGTATCAGGCTAAAGGTTTAAAGAAAATTGTTGATTTTGGGGAGTATTGGGAGTCGCGCGCCGGATGCCCCATTCCCCTGGGAGGAATAGTTATCAAGAGGGATTTGCCGGGGGCAGTAAAGAAAAAGGTTGATAGAATATTGAGAAGGAGCGTGGAGCACGCCTTCCTGCGCCCGGAATCCGGCATGGATTTCATAAAGTCTCATGCGCAGGAAATGGACATCGATGTTATCAGGAGGCACATCGGTCTTTATGTCAATGAGTACACCAGGGACCTTGGAGTAAAAGGAAGAGCGGCAATTGAAACCCTATTTCAAATCGCGCGGGACCTGGGCGTCACCCCGAAGGTCCATAAAGATTTGTTTTTAAGTTGACCGCCGAACTCCGCGAACGATTTGGTTTATAAACGGAAAAAGGACCGTTGCTCGGACTATCAAATAGATGCATGATAGCACCCCACTTGATCCCCCCCTTGCCAGGGGGGAATTTTTGAGATATTCCCCCCCCCTTAAAAAAGGGGGCCAGGGGGGTGTCAATTGATCCACGGCAAGTCCATGCTATGGTTATGGTTTTTTATAGAATCCTGTTTCTGGCAATTTGATATGCCTTGCCTGCCTCGACAAATTCCGAGGTATCTTGTTGCGCGAGTTTTGCTCTAATTTGTTCAAATTTTTGTACGACATCTTGAGAGTATAAACGTTCACCGCAATGCATGCAAACATCTGCAAAAACCATTACCGATGCAGTACTATTCCCACCACGCAGTAGTTTTTCTACTTTCCTTTTATTTAATTTACCACTGCATACCGGACATTTTTCAAATGGTTCCATTAGCACGCTCTCCTTTCTTTCCAATTTATCCACAACTTTGGATCAGGCCTATATACAGTAATAATTACTGCCCATTTGTTTATTTTATATAAGCCCATACGCTATGTATAGGCCCACCTTTAAAGGTAAAACCCAAGATCAAACCACTTGGATAAAGTTGATCTTCTGGGTACGACTTAATAATTTCACCATGAATTACAGAATAATAAATTTCATCGAAGGATATCTTATCGGCTTGAGCTTCTTCACCAGCATGGTCGTTAATTCGCACACTATTTTTAACAATGGATTCAAGAATATCCTGTATAGCAAATGTTTTCACGTTCATACTTTATTTCCAACGCCTGGCATGTGGGGCTGGCAACCGCA
>JACRGO010000056.1 GCA_016212295.1 Nitrospinota bacterium
AAGACTCTCAAGGAAAATTGGTGTTCCCTTCTTCGCCGCCCCCAATTTGGGTGGGGGGCGGCTTCGAAGGGAAGTTTTATCCTAAACCCGGAAAAAACGGCCTTTTCGCGCCTTGCTTGACATTTGGCCTCATAGCAGCAGGATGACATAAACGCAAACATACAGAGCCTGCCCTGAACTCGTTTGAACCGGCTTGTCACCCTGAACTCGTTTCAGGGTCTAATTTTCTCGCGCTTTTTGGAGACGCTGAATACTTACAATTTTTGGCCTTGCCCGAGCATAACGTCTCAGGCGATCTCGATCCTCTCCCCTTTTTGAGGGACAAAGGCTTGGCGCCCTTCGCCGGCCAGGTATCTTGAAAAGGCCAGGGATTGGGATTCCTCGCCATGCACCAATGCGATCCTTTTGGCCCTCAAATTGGAATTCCTGACCAGCTTCGCGAGCCCGCGCTTGTCAGCATGGGCGCTGAAGCCATCCATCCTCGCCACCCTGGCCTTCAGCGGGTATACCTTGTTCAGGATTTTCACCACCGGCGGAGGTCCGGCGCGCCCGGACCTTTCATACTCAAGACCCAACTCCAGCATCTTTCTCCCCAAGGTGTTCTCAGCCATGAAACCCACGGCCAGTATGGTGTTGCGCGGATCATGGACCTTGTAGCGCAGGTGGTGGAGTATCCTCCCCATTTCGCACATGCCGGAGGCGGAGATCACGATGTGCGGCGATTCGTCCTTCATCAGGTCCATTGATTCCTCCACGCTTGGGGTAAAGCGCAGTTGATCGAATAAAAAGGGATTTTTCCCCTTTTCCAGGAACCGCTCATGGATGGCGGCGTCATAAGTCTCTGGATGGGCGCGCGTAACCTCGGTGAGATTGATGGCAAGGGGGCTGTCCACGTACACCGGCACTTTGGGGACCTCGTTCCGGTCGTAAAGCTCCCGTATGTAATAAAGGATTTCCTGGGTCCGGCCAAAGGCGAAGGCCGGGACCACAACGGTCCCCCCCTGGCTGAAGGTCTGGATAAGGACCTCGCGCAGTTTTTCCATCAAGTCCGCCCCGGCCTCATGCTCCCGGTCGCCGTAAGTGGTCTCCATGATGAAGAGGTCCACGTCCCTGTCCTCCTCCCGGAATTCCAGGGTGGGATCTCTCAGGATCGGGGTGTTGAACCTTCCAACATCGCCAGTGAAGCCGATGGTGTAATTGCGCCCGTTTTCCTTTATCCGCAAGAAGACAAAGGCGGAACCGAGGATATGTCCAGCGTCATAAAACGAGCAATAGACGTTATCTCCCACCGGGACTGGATAGTTATAAGGATACCCTTCCAGACATCCCAGGGCCCTTTCAGCGTCCCCGATTGTATATAGCGGCGTGACTCTTTCCAGTTGATGCCTCTCCTGTAATTCCCTGATGCACTCCACGTCGAGTTCATGGGCGCTTTTCTTCAGCATGGCCCTGATGTTTTTTTTCTCCCTTTGGGAAATGGAGGGGTCAGCGGAATTCACCTGCCCGTGCAAAAAGGAGCGCAGTATTTTGTAGTTCAGATAGTTCGCGTCCGACTCCTGTATCTTGGCGCTGTCCATTAGCAGATATTTGCAGGCGTCGGCTGTTGGGCGGGTGCAGGTGACTCTTCCGGTGAAATTGGAGCTGGTGAGCAGGGGAATGCGCCCGGAATGGTCGATGTGGGCGTGGGACAACACCACGTGGTCCACAGTGCCGCCGTCAAAGGGGAATGACCGGTTTTTTTCGGCGCTTTCCTTCCTGCGTCCCTGGAAGAGTCCGCAGTCAAGCAAAATACGCGAACCGTTGGCCTCCACCAGGTGCATGGAGCCGGTGACCTCCCGGACCGCGCCGTGAAAGGTGATGTGCATAGCCGGATATTATAAGGCGGGCCGCGACGGATAACAATGCGGGGAACAGGTTACAGGGATCAGGTGTCAGGGACCGGGGGGCAGGGAGCAGGGGATGCGAGTGGCTAAAGTTGATGAAATTGATTTTAGATTTGCGATTTTCAATCTAAAATTTGAAATCTGAAATTTAAAATATCTTTATCCTGCCCCCTGTCTTTACGCCTTTATATTCAGCAATTGCCCCACCATGTTCATCCTGGATTGGGCAATTGATGAGATGGAGGCTTGCTGCTGCACCTGGTTCTTGGAGAAAGCCGATGTCTCCGTGGCGTAGTCCAGGGCCTGGATGCCGGCGGCGGCGGAGGTGAAGTTTTCAATGGATATTCCCATGTGGGAAGCGGCCTGGGCGAACCTGCCGGTCAGCGCGCCGATGTTTGAGCGGTTGGCTTGAACCTGATTGGACGCCTGGCCCAGGGCGCCGAGGGCCTTTTGAGCGTTTTCCCTGGTCAGGATGTCAGTATTTTGAAGCCCCAACTGAGAGGCATTGGACCCCTCTATTACATTTATATTGACTTGATTCGCAGGGTTAGACGGAGAGCCCACGCTGACATTTACCCGATTGGAGGAATTCGGAGCGAGGTCCCCATTTAGCAATTTCTGGCCATTAAACTCAGTTGCGCCGGCCAAGCGGCTGATCTCGTTTTTCAATCCTTGAAACTCGGAATTCATGGCTTTCCTGCTGTTGCTATCCACCGTGCCGTTAATGGATTGCATGGCCAGGTCCTTGGCCCTGGTGAGGATTCCGCTTATCTGGCTCAACCCCCCTTCGGCAACGCTCATCATGGAAGACGCCCCATGCAGGCTTTCCAGGGTATTTCGTAAGCCCGACGCGCTGGATTCCAGGCTGTTTGCCACGGCAAGACCCGCTGGGTTGTCCGCCGCCTGGGTTATGCGGGCTCCAGTGGATAGTTTGTTGATGTTTTTAAGCAGCCTTTTATTGACCTTGTTAAAATCATTGGAAAGGCGCATGTTCAAACCGTCATTGGAAATTCCCGTTGGCATAAAACCTCCTTTCAAATTAATTTTAGATTTGCGATTTTAGATTTCAGATTTGTGGTGGATTTTTTTCTTTTTATCTTCTTCCAATCTGAAATCTGAAATATCCTTTGACTGCCTTTCGTCCCTCTTTAAAAACAATATATTACCCAATTCCCGGCGTGTCAATGATTTTTGATAATTGCTCACGGTTTCAGGTTCAGGGTTCCGGGTTTTATAAAACCCTGTACCCACGCAGATTTTTGTTGAGCGGCGCTATAACCAAGGTGGAATGCCCTAAAAATCCCTTGCAATATTGCCGTGATTCACGCCCTTTTTCAACCTTGAACCCTGAACCCGTGAACGGCTACTTTTAAATTTTGGTGAATTGAATAACGAATATCGAACAAGGAACCGCGGAATTTTGAAGGTTTTCCTTCGACATTCGTTATTCCTTGTTCGATATTCCGCGGTTCTACAAGCCTGAATTATAAATTGTGATAGACGAATGAACGTGTAAGTATCTAAAAGAAGCTTTGCGCGCGCTATTAACCGTAAACCGTGAACTGATAACCGTGAACTTGCCGTACATGGCGAGATGGCGGCAACGCTTGTTTATTTCATCATCCATACTTTATAATCGGAAGCATAATGCGACTAAACGAGTTAAAAATAGGCGGCCTTACGATAAAGGTCCCCATCTTCCAGGGGGGGATGTCCGTGAAGGTTTCAACCGCGCCCCTTGTGGCGGCCGTGGCGAATGAAGGGGGAGTGGGCCTTATAGGGGGGACCGGCATCTCCGTGGCGGAATTGGAGGACCAGATCCGCCGGACCAGGGAATTGACCAACGGGATTTTCGGGGTCAACGTAATGGTGGCCATCGATAATTTCCTTGATATCGTCAAGGCATGCGTCCGGGAAAAGGTGCACATGATCGCGGTGGGCGCGGGTTTTTCCAGGGAAATTTTCAAGCTGTGCCATAATACGGGCGTGGAAGTGGTCCCCATTGTTTCCTCGGCCAAGGCGGCCAAGATGTCGGAAAAACTCGGCGCGAACGCCGTTATAGTTGAAGGAGGGGACGCCGGAGGGCATCTTGGCACGAACATCCCGGTCTGGGACCTGATCCCTGAGACAAGGGCCGCTGTTAAAATCCCGGTCATCGCGGCCGGCGGCTTAGTGGATGGAGGGGACATCGCGGAGATGATTTCCCTGGGGGCGGACGGGGTCCAACTGGGAAACCGCTTCGTGCTGAGCGACGAATGCGACGTCCACCCCAACTTCAAGAAGGTTTTCCTGGAGGCCCGCGAGGAGGACATGACCACCATCAGGAGTCCGGTAGGATACCTCGGCAGCGCCGTAAAAACGCCCTTCGTGGAAAAGTTCCTCAAGAACGAGTTTGTCAAAATCACCCAATGCACGAATTGCCTGAAGGTTTGTTCCAGAAGCTTTTGCATTCTTGAGCGCTTGAAGATGGCCAGGGACGGCGACATAGAGAACGGCCTCTTTTTTGCCGGGCGTAATGTTTATAAAATCAAGGACATTCTCCCGGTCAAGGAAATATTCCGCAGGCTTGTGGAAGAAACGAACGAAAAACTCGCGGCCTTGGAATCGACCGGTGAATTGCCGTCCCACAAGCCGCATGAAAAACCGGATTTAGCTTCCTCGGAAAAAATTCCCTCGCAATTCCGTAAATTAAGAAAAAACTCTCCGCGCAGCCAGGATAAAACCCCGCTCCCAAAGGAAACTCCGGTAGCATAGAGTATATCGTGATTCGTGGATCGTAATTTGTACTTATGGCCTATGTACGAATCACGAATCACGAACCACGAACCACGAATCACGAACCACGAACCACGAACCACGATACACGAATTAACGAACCACGAAACAGGAGAAATCATGGTTGATATAAAAGCATTTCGAGGCATTGTTTATAATCCGGCTAAAATAGCCTCCATGGAGGACGTTGTGGCCCCTCCTTATGACGTGATTGACGAGGAAAAGCGGGAGACCCTTTACAATCAACACCCCAAGAACATCGTCCGCTTGATACTCGGAAAGGATTTCGAGGGCGACAACGGGAATGTCAATAAATATACAAGGGCATCCGGTTTTCTTTCCGATTGGCTGGAGGACGGCAGCCTGGCCAGGGACGAAAAGCCGGCCATTTACCTGTACCACCAGACCTATTCCTCTGGCGGCGCCACCAAGGTCCGCAAGGGATTCATGGCAGCGGTCAAGCTGGAGGCGTTTGAGAAGGGAATAGTGCTTCCCCACGAAGCGACCCTTGCGAAGCCGGTGGAGGACCGCTTGAAATTGTTCCGCGCCACCCAATGCAATCTCAGCCCTGTCTTCGGGCTTTACGCCGACAGGGAAGAATATCTGGATGATTTACTGGATAAGGCGGCGAAGGGCCTGCCTCCGGTTTCATTGAAGGAAGTGGACAGTTCGACGCATGACATGATGAGGTTGACGGATAACGCGATAATCAGGCAAGTCGCGGAATTCATGAAGGAGAAAAAAGTGGTGATAGCCGACGGCCACCACCGCTACACCACGGCCTTGGCCTACAAGAAGGAGATGGACGAAAAATCCGGGGCCGATCCCGATGCCCCGTACAATTATGTCCTGATGTTCCTGACCAATATGTACGGCAAAGGCATTTCAGTGGGGCCCATCCACCGCTTGATCCACGGGGTGGAGATCCAGCGCGGCCATTTGAAAAACACCCTTGGAGATGTGTTCGACGTGGAGGAGACGCGGACCGCCCAGGACGGCAAGATACCTGAAGCCCTGTTCCAGAAATTAAAGGACTCAGCGCGTCTCGGCGTTTCTTTTGTCCTCTATTTCGGGAAAGGAGAATATTGGCTCCTTAAAAAAAAACCCGGAGTGAATCTTGCCGCGAAAATTCCCGTTGACGGCCCGGATGAGTTGAAGCTCCTTGATGTGTCGGTTGTCCATTCGCTCCTCATAGAAGGGGCGCTTAAGATAACCAAGGAGGACGTCAAGAGCCAAAAAAATATAATCTACACCAAGAACGTCGCGGAGTCTGTCCGCCTTGTGGACAAAGGAGAAGCGGACATGGCCTGCCTCATGAACGCCACGCGGGTGGAGCAGGTGGAGGCCATAGCGGGCAAGGGTTATCTTATGCCCCAAAAGTCCACTTTTTTCTATCCTAAGCTTTTGAGCGGACTTGTCATATCACCTATCGGGCGGTAATATTAATTGATAGTACATGCGTCATGTGTCATGAGCGCATGACTCACCACCCATGACTCATGACATTAGGAGCGCCACGCTATGGTATATGTCACCCGACAAGTGGAATTCTGCGCCTCGCACCGTTTGAATAATCCGGCCCTCTCCGATTCCGAGAACCGGCGTATTTTTGGAATATGCAACAACCCAAACGGACACGGGCATAATTATGTCCTGGAGGTGACGGTGGCCGGGGAAATCGACCCCAAAACAGGCATGGTCATCAACCTGACCCGCTTGAAGGCGCTGGTGGACAAGGAAATCGTTAAAAAAGTGGACCATAAAAACCTCAACCACGACGCGCCGTTTCTAAAGGGAGTCATCCCAACCGCCGAGAACCTTGCCATAAAATTCTGGGAGGTCCTGGCCCTGAAAATAAAGCCGGGCAGACTGCATGAAGTGAAGCTCTACGAATCTGAAAAAAATTTCGTCGTTTACAGGGGAGAGGGAAAATTAAAAAGCTGATTAAGGATTTATTGCTTCGCATCGGGGAAGACCCGGAACGCGAGGGTCTGAAGAAGACGCCGGAAAGGGTGGAGTCCTTGTACCGGAGCCTCACCATCGGCTACCACGCCGACGTGGACAAGATAATCAACTCCGCGCTGTTCCATGAGGAGTGCGACGACATGGTGGTCTTGAAGGACATCGAGATGTACAGCCTGTGCGAGCACCATCTCCTTCCCTTCTTCGGGAAGTGCCACGTGGCCTACATCCCCAAGGGTAAAATCATAGGCTTGAGCAAGGTCCCAAGGATAGTGGACGTCTTCAGCCACAGGCTGCAAGTCCAGGAACGCCTCACCGGCCAGATAGCCGACTGCCGGGAAAAGGCCCTTCAGCCAGAAGGGGTGGCGGTGGTCATCGAGGCCGTGCACCTGTGCATGGCCATGCGGGGGGTCCGCAAGCAGGAGGTCTTCACCACCACCAGCGCCATGCGGGGCGCCTTCAAAAAGGACCCTAAGACGCGCTCCGAATTCCTGAGCTTTATCCATTCCAATAACAGGACATGAGCAACAAAACCGCCGTCATAACCGGGGGCAGCAGCGGCATCGGTTATTCCATCGCGGAAAAACTCTCCCAAAACGGTTTTCGCGTCATCATCACCGGCAGGAATGAAGGAAAGCTCCTGAAAGCCGCTGAAAAGCTAAGGGCAGGGGGCCGCGATGTTGTGCCTGTGGTGTGCGACGTTTCCAACCCTGGCGAGGTGGACCTTTTTTTCCGCGCGGAAGGGTTGGAGCGGCTGGACGTCCTTGTTAATAACGCGGGCGTGGCGGGTTTCGCTCCAATAGAGCAGACTTCCCTGGAAGATTGGAACAAGTGCCTTGCCATAAATCTCACAGGCGTTTTCCTGGTCACACGCAGGGCCATTCCCCTGTTGAAAAAAACCGGGGGCCACATTTTTAATATTGTCTCAGTGGCCGGGAAAAAGGGGTTCCAGAATTGCGGCGCCTACAGCGCCTCCAAGTTCGGCCTGTACGGGTTCACGGAGGTGCTCAGGGAAGAGATGCGGCCAAACGGGATCAAGGTCACCGCCATTGTTCCAGGCGCGGTGGACACCCCTTTATTTGACGGGGTGGATGGAAACTGGGACCGGGGCAAGATGGCGCGTCCCTCGGATATCGCTGATACCCTATGGCTCGCCTTGAACCAATCCCGCGCGGCCCTGATGGAGGAAGTTATAGTCGCGCCCGCATGCGGCGCCCTGTAAAAAAAGAAATTTCACCACCTTCGCTGCAGGCGGTAAGTTTGAGTTTAATCCGTGAAATCCGAGTGGTTTCCGCGTTTATCCGCGTTCTATTTTTATCGGTTAAGAGGCTGCAATCATGCAATTCAACGAAAACAAACGCCAGTGGGAGCACATAACGCCGGTCCTTGGCGCCTTGCTCCTCAGGTGGCTGGAGTTCAAGTGGGCCCTGGCCTTCGGGCTAGGCGGACTCCTCTATGGGGCCTTCGGGTCCAGGTTGATCATGAAAAACACCCACAGGCCGGAGGACGAGGCCAAGGGCTATTCCTTGGGAAAAATCACCTACGGAATTTCCATCATCCTCCTGATCCTGCTTTTTTATGACAAGCGTTACGTGGTTGCCGGGGGATGGGCCTTGCTCTCACTGGGGGACGGATTTTCCACCCTGGCCGGGAAAAATTACGGAAAGACGAAACTTCCCTGGAACCCTGATAAGAGCTGGGTGGGGAGCGCGGCCTTTGTCCTCTTCGGAGGGGCTGGCGCTTTCCTGGTCATGGCCTTTGTTCTTGGGGGCCAGCCTGAACTTGCTCTTGGTTATAGTGAACTCTGCTGGACAGCCTTCGCCGCGGCCTTTCTTTGCGCGGCCCTGGAATCCCTTCCTCTTAAGATCGACGACAACATAACCATCCCGCTTGCGGGCGGTTCCTTTATTTACGCCGTTTCCATTCTCAGCCTTCAAAATTTCTCCCACGCGCACGGACTGGCTGAGGGGCTTCTGCTGAGTCTTTCCCTTGGGACCGCCGCTTACTTCCTGAAAATGGTGTCAGCATCCGGCTTTCTCGGCGGGACCGTCATAGGGACCCTGATCTACCTGGCCTTGGGTTGGCAGGGGTTCATCATCCTCGCCCTTTTCTTCTTGGGGGGAAGCCTTGTGACCAAATTCGGGTACGCCAGGAAAAGCGCATTGGGCATAGCCCAGGAGGCCGGGGGAAGGAGGGGATCGAAACACGCGGCCGCGAAATGCTCAGCCGGACTGATAATGGCCTGTCTCGCCCTCTTCGCTGACTCGCCCCTGGTTTTCCAGGCGGCCTTCGTTGCCGCCTTTGCCACAGCGCTGTTCGACACGGTGTCAAGCGAGATCGGGCAGCTTTACGGGAAAACGCCCATCCTGCTGACATCATTAAAGATTGTGCCGGTGGGGACCGAGGGAGCTGTTTCCCTGGAGGGGACGGTGTGCGGGATTCTGGCCTCGGCGCTCATGGCCCTGGCCGGGATGGGCGTGGGGCTTATCCCCTTTGAAGCGGTCCTGGTGGTGATGGGCGCGGCCTTCCTCGCCAATATCCTTGAAAGCATCCTTGGGTCCACCCTGGAACAGGCCGGGAAGATCGGCAACGAGGGGATCAACTTTCTCAATACCCTGTCCGGGGCCGTCTTCTGCCTGCTGCTGATGTAACTATAGTCAACGCTTTTTAAAAAGTGCCATAATTTTTCAGGCAAGGAAGCGGATAGTAAACGCAAAAAATAAGTATACATGCTGAAACGCCCCAATTTTATTGATAAATTAAAGGCGCTTTTTTAAAAAGCGTTGACTATCCAGCCGGATGCGAGAGCGGCTCATGTCTACTTATTTTTTGCGTTTACTATAATGAAAATAAAAATCGGCCAGTGGAAAGTGCACATACTGAGCGGGGGAAAATTCCTTCTGGACGGAGGGACCATGTTCGGCGTGATACCCAAGTCCCTTTGGGCCAGGAAGATGGAAGCAGACGCGGAAAACAGGATATTGATGGAGACCAATTGCCTGCTGGCCCGGGACGGGTCCAAGACGGTGCTGATCGAGGCCGGGATCGGTTACGATTTTTCAGAAAAAGAAAGAAACATATACGGAATACGGGAAGGGGACAATATCCTCCGGTCCCTGAGGGAAACAGGGGTTTCCCCGGAGGAGGTGGACTTTGTTTTCCTGAGCCATCTGCATTTTGACCATGCCGGAGGGACGGTCCGGGAAGGGAAGGACAAAAAGCTTGTCCCTGTTTTTCCAAATGCAAGGCATCTAGTCCAGAAGAGGGATTGGGAGGATGCGATGGAAAATTACGGCGTCATGAAGTCTTCCTACCAGCCGGAAAGATTAAAAACCCTGAAAGACCACGGCATCATTGATTTGATTGATGGGGATTGCGAACCGGTTTCCGGAATAAAGTGCGTTGTTTCTCCGGGCCATTGCAGGGGGCACCAGATAATTTTTCTACAGTCTCAGGGCCAAACCCTTCTTTTTTGCGGGGACCTGTTCCCCACGTCTTTCCATTTGAAACCGTCCTGGATAATGGCTTATGACCTTTTTCCTTGTGATATTTTAAGGGAAAAAAGGAAGGTCCTTGAATCCGCCGTGGAGGAGAAGTGGATTTTGTCCTTTTACCATGATCCAGCGGCCAGGGCGGCCATGATTGAGAAAACGGTTAAAGGGGATTACACTATGGTTTATGGGCTTTCTGGTTTTTAAAATTTTGGTGTCGGCCGTTGTTATAGGATTACTTAGCGAACTGGCCAAAAGGCTTCCGGTTTTGAGCGGCCTCCTCACTGCCATGCCCCTCACCACCTTGCTGGTCCTGCTCTGGTTGTATGTGGAAGGGAAGGATTCCCGCCATCTTTCTGATTTTTCAGTCTCGGTTTTTTGGGGCATTTTTCCGACTCTTTTTTTCTTTTTGGGAATGATTTATGGATTTAAAAAAGAGATGGGTTTTTGGGTCTCATTAGGATTGGGTTTTTCCGTATGGCTTGTTTCGGCCATGATGCACATCAGATTGCTGCAAAAATAATAATGGAAAAAATCTTGGCCCTGGATGTGGGCGAAAAAAGAATAGGGATCGCGGTCAGCGACACGCTCTTCATAACAGCGCAAGGGGTCACTACCCTGGAGCGGACAAACTGGAGGGAGGACGTGAAGGCGATACGGGAACTCATAAAAAAACACGAGGCCACTGAAATAGTCGTGGGAATGCCCAAGGGCATGGACGGCTCCATCGGCCCCAGCGCGCTGAAGGTGCGGGAATTCATAGCGAAGATGGCGCGCTTCATCACATTGCCCATCATAGAGTGGGACGAAAGGTTTTCCACCGCCGCAAGCGAGCGTATGCTTATAGACGCCGATGTGCGAAGGGACAAAAGGAAGAAGGTGATAGACAAGCTGGCGGCCCAATTCATTCTGCAAGGATATATGGATTTTAAGAGAAACATAGAGCAGGACGGACGCAACCAAAGGGAAAACAAAAACCCAAATGACAAATTACAAATAAATTACAAATTACAATTACCGAATGGATAAAACAATTCCATTTCCTTGTTTGTTCTTTGTAATTTTGGTTATTGATATTTATTTGTGATTTGACAATTGTGATTTGGATTTTCATATAACCAAAATGCTTTCTATCAAAAGAACAATATGGGTTCTCGCGGGTTCTGTTTTTTTTGTCTCCGCTATGGTCCTGTCGGGACTTTTTTATTTTTACCAGGATGTTATTCATTCGCCGGTTTCCCCTTCTCCCGGTCCTGCCGTAATCTTTCTTATCCCCAAGGGAGCTTCCTTTTCTTCAGTGGCCGCTGACCTGAAGAAAAACGGCCTGCTCCCGCATCCATATTTTTTTGATTTATTCGCCCGGCGCCAAAATAAAAGGGGCAGCCTAAAGGCTGGAGAGTATTCCCTGGACTCCGGCATGAGCCCGGCCCAAATATTGGATATTTTAACCGAAGGCAGGTCCATTCAATTGAGCCTGACCGTGCCGGAGGGGTTTAATCTAAGGGAAATCGCGGACCGGCTGGAAAAAATGGGGGCCGGGAGCGCGGAAGAATTCCTGAAGGCCGCCAGGGACCGTGAAATTCTCGAACGGCATGGAGTTCCGGCCTCCTCGTTTGAAGGATACCTCTTCCCGGACACATACAATTTTTCACGCGGGACCAGGGAGGCCGATATTTTAATTCAGATGGCCGGCCAATTCGTGAAAAAAGCCAGGACAGAGGATATTTCGCGCGGCGTCGCGGAGTCCGGTCTCACCTTCCATGAGGTGATCACCCTGGCCTCTTTGATAGAAAAGGAAACGGGGCTGGAGGAAGAAAAGTCTTTTATCGCCGCTGTTTTTCTGAACCGGTTGAAAAAAGGCATGCTGTTGCAATGCGATCCAACGGTAATCTATGGAATCGAAAATTTTGACGGGAACATCAGAAAAAAAGATTTGAAGATAGACTCTCCATATAACACCTACCGCTATAAAGGGCTGCCCCCCGGCCCCATAGCCAACCCAGGCTTGGGATCCATTAAAGCGGCGCTGAATCCGGCCCCTGAAAAGTATATCTACTTTGTGTCCAAAAAGGACGGCGGCCACTATTTTTCCTCTTCGCTGGAGGAGCACAACCATGCCGTGGCGAAGTATCAATTGAATAAAAGCTGACAAAAGATATTTTAAATTTTAGATTGCGGATTTTAGATTGGAAAATATAAAACAAAATATCCTGTCTATCCTTGCTAAATTTTTTGGCATGGATGGACAGGATAATGAAATGTGCGGGATAAATTCCCGGAATAGGCGAGTAAGTATCTATAGATAGAGAAAAAGCGCGGTAAGAAGAAGGATGAGCATCCGTATTGTTCGCATGTATTCATTTAGCGTCATATCAATATAGAATCTTTAGCCTTTTAATTCTCACACGAAGCCACTGTGCCTCCGTGTGAGATATCATTTTATGACGCGCAGATGGCCTTTTTGCTTCCCCTTCTTGCGTGAGGGGTGGCCGGGGTCCAGGCCGGAGGATTTCTGGGTGGATTGATTTGGGACCAGTTTAAGAGGAATTTTGTCAGGCATCGGCGCTGCGGTGGCCGAAGAAAGGTCCTTGGTTTTCCCGAGTTTTTGCAGGACTTCTTCAGGGACGCTTCCTTGCCAGATTTGTCCCATGCCGGTGGCCGGATTGAACGCGGCCCATATTGCCTGCATGGGAACGACGCAGGTAAAGGGGCGGCCTCCGAAGGACAGTGTAGCGAGGATGCCTTCCTCCTTGATCTCCATCGGGCGAGGGAAATTCAAATTGAGCACGAGATTGAGGGAATGGTTGCGTTGATGTTCCCTGGGAACAATAACGCCTGGTTCACGGGCGTCCAGGCAGATCATGGCGTCCCCTTCCTCCAAAAGGGAACAAATGAAATCATGTTTGATTTTATTGGTATCGGATAGTATAGGAATTTCCATTTTTAGTCTTTAAAAATGAGATAGGGATATGAATCACACCCCCCTTGCTCCCCCCTTGCCAGGGGGGAATTTTTGAGGTATTCCCCCGTAAACAGGGGGCCAGGGGGATGTCAATTTTATAGGTTGCGGCGAAGTAGGGAACGGCTTCAAACCGTTCCTTGCCCGGTGCTCTATTTTCAGTCCGCCCGAAGGGCGATAAGTTTAAAAGTAAGTATACTTCAATTTCAAGCAAAGGCTCAATATATTATTACGTACAGAAATTTATTTTGGTTGAGGTCATGCCGCGCTATGTCCTGGTCCGTTGAAGAAAAGTTTCTTTTGCATATCCCGGGCAAGAGGGAGGCCCCATTTCCTTTTTTGCCACAAATAGACCCTCAGCGCCTCTTGGATGTCTCCCTGAAAGAGGGAATGGCCGGGTTCTGCTACCGGTGGTTCAGGGAGTGCGGCTTTCCGGACCATTTCCCGGAGGACTTTAAAAAGGAATTCGAGCGGATTTATTTCAGCGTCCTCGCGAAAAACCTGCTCATGAAGAAAGAGTTCGATTCCCTTCTCTCCCTGTTTTCCAGGGAGGGTATACCTGTTATCCCTATCCAGGGGTTTTCCCTGCTGGATTCCCTTTACGATGATTATGGATTGAGGCCCCTGAGCGATATGGACTTTCTATTGCCCTCTTCCTCGATCAACAGGGCCATGGAAATTTTATCCGGGCAAGGATATGTGTCCCCTCCCAATTATCCGTTAATTTTCATCAAGGAAGATTTTCAGGTGGACCTGCATGAGGACATCCTGAACGTCTCGCGCATAAGCGGGAGAAAGAAATACGTGGACCTGAGATTTGAAGACCTGGCGGGGCGTTATGCAGAGGAGGTCCCTGAATACCGGATGGTTTACCGGTTGAAGCTGGAGGCAAATTTTCCCCTGCTTGCCGCCCATCTGGTCAAGCACTCCTTCAGCCGCCTTATATGGTTCGTGGACCTGTTGCGGATTTTGGAATTGAGAAAGACTAAGTTCAATCCGGAGGATATGGCGGAGACCGCGGAGCGTTGGAATCTGCTCCCTTCCGCCCTGATACCTGTCCTTTTCATCAAGGAGCGTTTTCATATAAACGTGCCGGCGGTACTGGAAAAACGAATCAATAAGGCCGGACTGCAAGGGAATTTCATTGCGCGGCTGGTTTTGAATAACCACCGCTCCCAAGGAATCGGTAATTATTTCACCGCCTCTCAAATTGGAGGCGTCATGAGCAAGGCCAGGTTTATTTGGGAATTTTGTTTCCCCAGGCGGGAGGTCATGGCTCAGATTTACCCGGAGTTGAAGGAAAGGCCGATGAAGGCGTATTTTTTGAGGGCCACGGGTTTGATATCAAGGACCTTAAGGACTATTTTTAGCCGGTGATTTCAAATCTGAAATCCAAAATCTAAAATATTACTTGCCCTTCCCCTCTTCGGCGGATATTATATAAGGAAAATCTGTATGGAGCGCACTTTTTTTCAGGAGGAAAAGCATGGAAAAGATCACCATGGTCATCACGGAAGGGCCTGGAAGTTTAAAGGCGTGGAACGGACTGAGGGCAGCGGCGGCCTTCAGGGGGGTGGATTTGGCGGTCACGGTTTTTTTGATGGACGACGGGGTCTACAACGCGAAGAAGGGACAGGAGCCTGTGGATGGCCTGAGGGAATTGGACATGGCGAAAAAATTGAAAGAGCTTCAGGGCATCGGCGTGGACGTGATCGTTTGCGGCACTTGCCAGAAGGCCAGGGGACTTCAGGCCGAGGAATTCGTGGACGGCGTAAAGCTTGGAAGCATGATGGACATGGCCAAATCCGTGAAGGAGAGCAAGACCGCCATGACGTTTTAGGGGCGGGGTTAGCAATCTCAAGCCTAAAGAGCGTAGCGAAGGGTCTCGTAGTTCGTTGGTTTTATTTATATTATTACGTTCAGAAATTTGCGTTTACCAGGGCTTTTTTCTTCACGGACGACCCTGCCCTTTTTTTCAAATAAATCGTCAGGTCCACTGGATTATTGGGGTCCATTCTGAAATCCTCAATGTCCGTATAGTAATCCTTTTGTAAAACCGTCACCTTATATAATCCAGCCTTCACTTTAGGAATGGCGAAAGTCCCCTTTCTGTTGCTTTGGACTTCATATTGCTTAACCTTTCCCTTGCTTAAGGTTATCTTGGCGAGAGGGACTGGGCCCCCGGAATTCAAGGCGGCCTTTTCCATGGCATTATAAGATACGATCCAGTCCTTGATGGTTTTAAATTGGGCTTCATCGTTCAAGTAGGGCCACATGGTGCCGGCTTTGGAGGAACTGTCAAGTTTCTGGATTAAAAGCGAATCCACGCTGCCTGGGGTCAGCAGACTTGAACTCGTTGCCTCGGCGTATGTGGCCATTGGAGAAGAATTTCTCATGCCTGAAGTATTGTGGCACATGGTGCATTTTTGGGCCAGTATGGGCTTAATGTCCCGCTCATAGCTTATATCCTGGGTCCCCTCCACGGATTCAATCACCGAGCCTTTAAGGTAGTGGTCCTGCTCATTAATGAAAATCGCTCCGGCGGCATACGCTGATCCCTGGACATGGCAAGCATTGCACCCTCCGTAACCGGACCTGTTCCTCATTATCACCTCCCGGTTGTTGTAAGTGACCGTTATAGTATAGGGCGATGTAATATAATCGTTGGTGCCGAAATTGCCATACTCGTTGGACCACATGTAACTCACATAGCCGTTAGCGTCCTCTATCTTTATGTCCGCTCCTGGCAATGGAGAGCGTCCATCCTTGTCCTGGTATATAGTTCCAGCGACGGAAAACCAATGGCAGGAGAGGCAGTCATAACCGGCGTAGGAATTGTGGCATTCCCCTATGCCCTCCCCCAGAAAAAAGGCCAGGAGTAGTAAAAGGGTAAGAAGGAACGGGAAACGGAAACATAATAGCGCTGAAACCTTTGTGGCTTTTGCGTCTCTGCGTGAATTTTTCATTTTTGGCTCAAGATGATGCACTTGCTTTTATATACAATAAACATACCGTTAACTTGCTTATGGTGGGGTTTGATGAATAATAAAATACAGAGAGAGATGCTTTGTCACTAACTATATGATTTTAAAAGCTTTATAGCTACGCCATTTCCTGTCGCCGGCCCTTATAAGCATTTTACGGAATTAGGGGCGGTGCTGAATATGTCTTTTTAAAAAACAAGGTGTCCGCGCTTATAGACAAAAAGAGAGGGCGGAATGAATTCCATATCCAATTAACTGATATGCACGGCAAAGGCGACCATTTTCTCTTTCGCCCTGATCCCCCTCGTTTCACCAGCCTCGACAAAGACCATGTTTCCCGCCTCCACGTCAACCTCTTTGCCGGCTATGGTCATGGTCGCGCTGCCGCTGATAATGTAGAATACGCCTGTGGCGCTTGGATGCGGGGGAATCTCCTGGCCTGGCTCCATGCAAATAAGCGGCACTTTAAACTTCGCGTCCATCCTTAATATCTGAGGGGCGAATTGCGGGGAAAACCTGGTCCTCTCCTTGATATCTATCAGTTCCATATTGATCTCCTGGCCCGGACAAGCCGGGACTAAAGGGTTTTTAATAATTTAAATTTTTGGAAAATAAAAACTTTAACCGCGGAGGCGCAAAGAGTTGATATTAATCACTGACACGATCACGGGAAAAAGTATAGCTTAGGATACCCCCCTTCCTGGATGAAGTGCAACATGGAGGGGGCTCCAATTTTCATTGCCTTTCCGCTTTATTCCGTTAACATAAGCCATTGCCATTATATAGAAATTTCATTAACAGGGAAAGCAGTGGCGCATGGCAAGTTCCGCAAAAGCTTGCAGACCATGCAAAAACTTGCAATGTTATGAAAAATTTGTTATTTTTTCTTATTTTTCAAGTAGTTAGACAACTATACATGGAACCCGGTAAAGCAAAAAATAACGATAAAGTGAAAGTTTTTTCAGCGCCAGGATTTGTTCAATGTTAAAAAATCATTTAAAAACAGCCACATTTATTTTGGTACTTTTATTGCGCTTATATTGGCTTTCGATATGGCGTCCCTATAAAAAACCGGGCATGTGGCGCGCACATCTTTTCAGGAGAACTCAAGATGATTGATGAATTTCCGAAGCAGGAATGTTTAGCTTTTGAAGTCAAAGAGCGGACGGCTTTCTGCTCCACCCCACCAGCGCTGGATGCCATATTGGTCATTGACGATGATGATCTGTGGAGAGACGCGATGATGGATCTTATAAACGGCAATAATTTCAGCGCGATAGGGGCTTGCCGCGCGCGGGAAGGGCTTGGTTATTTGCGGTCGCAAAATAATATCTCCATGGTGATCCATGATCTCAAGCTTCCGGATGTAAAGGGATTTGAGGCGCTTGAGGCAATAAAGGACATTAATTCAGATATGCCGGTTGTCATGTTGAGCGCGCATGGAAACGCTCCCTCCATAGTGGAATGCATGAAACGCGACGCGTATGATTTTATTGAAAAAGGAGGAGATTTAAACAATATTCTTGCCGCCGTCAAGAGGGTCATAAGGGAACGGAACCTTAAAAATGAGATAAAGAGCCTGGAAAAAGCAATCGACCGGTCGCTGGTTGATATTATAGGCAGGAGCAAGTCGTTGGAGAAAATAAAAAGGGACGCCAAGCAAGTGGCCCAGACGGATCTTTCAGTGATAATTCATGGAGAAACAGGGACAGGAAAGACCGTCCTGGCCAGAAAAATCCATGCGCTCAGCAACCGCTCGAATAGACCATTTCTAAAGGTGGATATAGGAACTCTTACAGAAACCCTGATCGAGAGCGAGTTGTTCGGACATGAAAAGGGGGCTTTCACCGGCGCCGCCTCAAGGAAAAAAGGTTTTTTCGAGGCGGCCAATACCGGGACCCTGTTTATAGACGAGATAGAAAACATGTCGCCTCTGGTCCAATGCAAACTTCTAAGCGTGGTGGAGGAAAAAAAGTTTTATCCGGTAGGCGGCAGCCTGCCGATGAATATAGACGTGCGCCTGATTGTCGCCACCAACCAGGATCTGGAAAAAAGCGTATCGGAGAAAAAACTCAGGCAAGACCTTTATTACAGGCTGAATGAATACAGCATTTATATGCCCCCATTAAGGGAACGTGCAGATGACATTGCCTTTTTCACTGATAAATTCATCGCCGAATTTTGTGATGACAGTAAAATTCCGAAAAAGGAAATAACGCCGGAGGCACTGAAAACCCTGACTGCCTATTCATGGCCCGGCAATTTAAGGGAACTGAAAAACGTCTTGAGAAAGGCCGTCTTTTTTTCGCCCGCGAAATTCATAGACGCAAAAAATATAAGTGATTTTATAGCTCCGGATAGCGGCAAGGATGAATCGCCGCTGGGCCTGCCTCTTTCCCTGAAAGAGGCGATGAAAAGGCACGAAATGGAAACCATTAAAAAGGCTTTGCGCATCGCGAAAGGAAATAAAGCCAAGGCCGCCTCCATTCTGGAAATAAGTTGCCGTGGACTCTATATAAAAATAAAGGAATACGGCATTCAATAGACTCTTGCCCGCCTGTTCTGTGCTGCAAATCCATCAGACTACCTTAAAAATGAACCGCCGAGACACAGAGGCGCGGAGATTTTCGTAAAATGTTTATCTGTTGGGGCACGATGCATCGTGCCCTTACCTTTCTCAGCGTCTTCGCGCCTCAGTGGTAAATAAATTTTAAGATTTAAATATAAGGGAAATTTCCTGCGAACCAGTGAATTAAATTTCAACTGTCTTGACCCCTTCATTTTAAAGGCGCAAATGGAAGTTTGCATTTCCGCGCTCGAAATTCCATTCAACATCTTCTCCCTTCTTTAATTCGAATTGCTTGAAAAATTAACGTCCTCTGTTTTGGCATTGATCATGCAACCATATTAATAACCTCACGGCCTTTGCCGGCAGCAAGAATTTTTCCACAGTCCGGCTTAAGGATAACAAAGTTTTTAAAAGTATTTTTAACCACAGAGTCCAAGGCTTTTAAACTTTTTTTTGAAAGGAGGCCCGCGTGTGCTGCATCCAGGAAATGATTTTCAGCTTAAAGGGCGGGATTAGCGACCCGCATTGGGTGAAAATCTCAATTAATGAAGTTAAAAATTCCATCCAGGTCATGATGGGAAATGAGCGCATACAAAGGATCATCATCAGCCCTTGCGTTGGAAATGGGGAGGCAGCGAAATGCTCCCGTTGCGCGGATTCATCGGGCGCGGCGTTTGGAACGGGAGAATTCGACATGGAAACCTGGCTGAAGGCCATAGCCGTTTATCTTTTCCCGGATATTTTTTCTTCAAACCCATTAAAAGAGGAGGCTATAAGAGTCCATCATGAAAAACTCTCATGAATCGCCGGCTTCAGGCCCCGTGGAGGCGTTGGCCCTGGATGGAATGGCCGGAAAATACCTTACCTTCAAACTCGCTCACGGCGATGGGAAAGGTGGGGAACAAGGTGCTGACCCTGCTGGACATAGACTGTGTCTTCAGCGAAATGGAAATCGAGACCGTGGCGGACGCGATTGAAAATTGATGATTGACAATTGAAAGTTAAAAATCATCAATTGAACAATCATCAATCGTGAATTAAACAATCGACAATCGTAAATTATGCAGTTGGCGGGGGAGGTTTCCAGCGCAACCGAAGAGCAGGCAAAGGGGATAGAGCAGATCAACGTGGATTGCTTCACCGCAAGGAAGGCGCGCAAAAGGGACTCAAAACGGCCGGTAAACCTGTTCACAGGGAGATCAGGCCGGACGACGTCATACCCATGTATGAAGATGGAGACTTCAAGGAGTTCTGAAAATAAAGGTCAAGGCTCCATGCCCGCCAGCGGTGGCCAAGGAAAAGCCGTTGCGTAAATTCCTGCGGGATGTTTTAAGTGTGGAAATTATTATCATGGAGGAACCAAAATAATGGACACCTGCGTTATATGCAGTGAAAAAATTAGAGACATGCGTATCAAGGTTTTTCATGATGTTGCGTGCTCGCTGAACTGCGCGGATGAATACTCGCTCGTATATGAAGAACCTTTCAAATCATCCAATGGGTTTTCTTTCACATGGCTGAACCCGCCCGCCGCTCATCGCGGGCAAACCTCAAAGTCCGCGGAACTGAAATAGAACGCGGATAACACGGAAAATTTATTCTGGTTGCGGCCGTGCCGCGCCATGGAGGATGCCATGAAAAAAAATCTTGGCGGTTTGAACAGGATAAAGCGTGAGCACTTCGATAAGTCATTGAAGGCCCTTGATTCCGCGCTTACGAATTGCGAAAGCGGCGAGTTGTGCAGGACAAGCGCGCTAAAGCTTTTCAAGGCTGTAAAAAAACTACGGATTAATTACGAGAAGCTGGAAAAAAGCATCATTGAGAGAAACGCCGAACTCGCGGAGACGAACAATAATCTTATCAGGGAAATCGCGGGGCGAAAGAAGACGGAGGACGAAATGCGGTCGGCAAAGGAGAGGGCGGAAGAGGCCGTGAGGCTGAAGGACCAATTCGTTTACATAGTCGCCCAAGACCTTCGCGCGCCGCTTCTTTCCATATTAGACTGCATGGACCTGTTGCTGAAGGATGAAACGCACCCGCTCTCCTTGAGGCAAAGGGAAGTCATCGAAAAAGCCATGGCGGGCGGAGGCTGGATGCTTGATTATATAAACCAGCAAGACAAACGCTTTTTAAGGCATGAAACATGAAAAGAGAAAACCAAGCGGTTAAAACCGCACAGGGGCCTGGGAAAAACGGCATATTGGCGGCTTTGCCGCAAAAGGAAAGCTTCCGCCTGCCTGGAGTCTTATGGATTATCGCGTCCTTGATTGTTCCGCTCTCAATAGGTGAAGGCGGCCTGGCCGCCATGACTCATTTTTGGTTGTCCCCTGTTTATGCCGCCGCCATTCATTTCCTGAATATTTTTTTAGTATGCCCGTTTATATCCTTCACCGTAATATACTATTTTTTTTACAAGCCGGTGAAAGCCAACTTGGACCGTCAGGCTGAAAAAAAAAGGGCATATTATAAGTCGTGCAGGTCCCTGATGGCGCTGTCCGACACAAATCACGCCTTGGTGCGGGCCAAGGCCGAACAGGAATTGTTGGATGAGGTTTGCCGGATTATCGTGGAAACCGGCGAATTTCAAATGGCCTGGGTGGGATACGCCGGCCAAAACGGCAAGGAGATTGTCCTGAAATCGGAATGGGGCGCCAAGGGCCAATGCATCGTATCGGACAGCGATTGGATAAAAATGGACAGCGGGCATGGGCCTATCGGGAGGGCGCTGAAAACCGGACAGCCTTACGTGACAAGCGATATTTATCAAAACCCTAGATTTGAACGCTGGCGCGAAGAGGCGCTTAAGTGGAACCTCAGATCAGCCATAGTGCTGCCCCTTATCAGCAATGGAACCGTATTCGGGGCGTTGACCGTCTTCGATTCAGAGGTGGACTCCTTCAATCATGGGGAAATACAACTTCTGTCCGAGATAGCCGGCGATTTGGCCTTTGGGATCGCCACGCTGCGGTCCAACTGCGAGAAAGAGCAAATGAAGGAAGCTATTATTGAAGCCAACGAAAGAATCAAAAGACAAAACGAAATATTGGAAACCAAGGTGGCTGAACGCACAAAAGAGCTATGTGAAATCAATGATAAACTGTCGCTGGAAATCGCCGAGCGCAAAAAAGCGGAGGACGATCTGCTCCAGGCCAAGGAGAAGGCGGAGGAAGCGACCAAGCTCAAGGACAAATTCGTGTCGCTGGTGGCCCACGATTTAAGGTCCCCTTTCAATTCCATCATGGGATATCTGCAAATCATCATGAACGACACCGATACTCCCATGTCCCCGGGGCATAGGGAAAAAATCATGAAGGTTTTCGAGGCTGGGGCCGGATTGCTTAAAATGACCGATGAACTGCTGAACATATCCAGGCTTCAAACCGGAAAAATCCAGCCGATATTTAAGTTTTTCGACGCCTACCTCGTCGCGCTTTCAGTCAAATCAAAGATGGAATACCTGGCGCAGGCAAAGGGAGTTGAGCTGCGCTGCGAGGTCCGCGGGGGAACCATGATATACGCCGACCTTGAGCTTTTCTCGGAAGTGATACTGAACCTTGTTTCAAACTCCATAAAATTTTGCATGAAAGGAGATTCTATCACGCTTTCCATTGTACAGGACAAGACTATCGGCATGGCTGTCAAGGATACAGGCACAGGGATCCGCGAAGAGCATCTGCCGGACCTCTTCCGCCAGGACGTAAAGACCACAACCAAGGGTACCGCCGGGGAAAAGGGCACGGGCCTGGGGCTTCCTTATTGCCAGGAAATAATGCGGGCCCATGGAGGAGATTTGTCGGTGGAATCGACCGTCGGCCAGGGGAGCGTTTTTTACGCCAGGCTGCCCATTGCCTTCCCGTTGGTTTTGCTGGTTGAGGATGACCTGGTCCAGAGGGGAGTCGTAAGGGATTTCCTGCAAGGCGTCCACGTTGATTTAATTGAAGCCGAAAACGGAAGGGAGGCATTGGAAATAATGAAAAACAGGCCGCCCCACTTGATAATTTCCGATGTTCTTATGCCTGAAATGAACGGATTTGACTTTCTTGAACGAATCAGGGAAAACAATGACACCAAGTCCATTCCATTCATCATGGTCACCGGGGACGGCAATGTTGAAACACGCGATATGGCGTTCAGGAAGGGGGCCAACGATTTTATAAACAAGCCCATGAAGGCTGAGGACTTTATCCCAAGGGTGAAAAGATATTTGAGTTGACGCCGGATGCGATAGCGTCTCATGCCTGCTTATTTTTCGCGTTTACTATACAAATCAACAAATTTTTCTACGCGCCAGGCTGAAAGAGGCGAGGACAGAATGGACCGCGCCCGTTGGCTTCAACTCGCTTTTGTATAATTTCACGTCCTCAACCAGAGCTTCATCGCAATAGAGCATCCTCTGTGACTGTATAATTTCCATCAATTTATTTTTTCCCTTGTGGGATTTGATTCGTCCAAGGGTGATATGAGGGGTGAATTTTTTCTCCTCCTTGGGAAAACCCAGGGTCTCCATCTCCGCTGAGATCCGGTTTTCCAGGTTTATCAGGGTGCGGGTGGGTTCGTCCACCCCCATCCAAATGACCCTTGGGAATTTGATGTTGGGGAAAACGCCCACTTCGTTGATGTTCATGGAAAAGGCCCTGGCGCCGCCGATGGCCTTTTCCAACGCCTTGCCTATTGGGCCGATTTTCTCTTCCTCCACATTTCCAAGGAATTTTATGGTGAGATGGACGTTCTGGGGCTGGACCCAACTGATGGAGGCTTCGCATTCCCGGAAACGTTCCCGGACCTGGACACCCAATTCCTGGACATGGGGTGGTAAGCTGATGGCGATGAAGGCGCGGACTATGCTCATAAAAGGGGTTCATGCTCCCGCGCGAACTGCAGGAGTTTATTCGCGCCCTTGAGATTGAGTTTCATGCATATATTGTTGCGGTGTTTTTCAACTGTCCTGTGGCTTACCTTCAGTTCATCCGCTATTTCCTTGCTTGTTTTGTAAGCGGCGATAAGTTTCATGATTTGCTTTTCCGACGCCGTAAGCAGGGTGAGGGCCGGCGTTTTTTTTCTCAGGGACTCCAGCCTGGCGTGCCTCTTCACCATGTATCCCGAAAGCAGGGGGCTTATGTAATGCTTTCCCCCGGCCACGCTCTTAAGGCACGCCAATAGTTCATCGAAGGTGTTCTCCTTCAACAGATATCCCCTTACTCCTATGTCCATCGCCCTGTTGAAATACTGTTCCTCCTTGTACATGGTGAGCAGCACGAATTCCGTGGGCAGTTTCCCTTCCTTGCATTTCAGCACGATTTCCAGTCCGTTCAGGCCGGGCATGTTGATGTCGAGAAGGGCAATATCCGGCCGCAGCTTTTCAATCAGGCCCATGGCCTCCTCTCCGTTCCCGATTTCGCCGACGATTCTGAACGACCTGTCGTCTTCGATCTGCCGGACAATGCCCTGCCGGAACATGGGATGGTCGTCCGCGACTATGATGCTCTTTTTTTCTTGTGTGTTCATTATTATAATCGCACGTTTGAATACGTCGAAATTTAGTAACTGTTCACGGAGTGTCATGGAAAACGGCTTCACGCTCAATTGCAGAGGGAAGTACATCCCCCTTGGTCCCCCTTTGCCAAGGGGGAATACGGGAAACACCCCTAAAACGGGTTCTGTTTTAATTCCCCCTTGGCAAAGGGGGACCAAGGGGGATGTAAAAAATAGCCAATGAAGCTTTCTCCGGTTTTCATGGTAACCCCGTGAACGGTTACTAAATTTATTTTGGTTGCGGCCATGCCGCGTTATGCCCGAAAGTATATGAAAACCGGCATGGGAAGGCAAGAGCGGACTTTAAAGAATTAACATCGAACATCGAACACTGAACATCGAACGCTGAAATGAGTCATGCGTCATGGATGGTGCGTCATGCGCTCATGACACACTTTCCACCGGTCCCGCGCTCCGGTTCCCGCCGCTGCTCTTCACGCTCGACATCAATTCCATGAGGCGTTTCAAGGCCGGCTCACCTGATTCCCCATCGGACGGCCTGATGGCCGCGACCGAGGCCGTAAGGTGGAAGGTCTGGGTCTTGAGCACGAATTCGTGGGATTGAATTGTCTCCCGCAGCCTCTCGGAAAGGCCCTTCAATTCGGCCCCGTCCCTTTTTTGTGATATAACGGCGAAGGAGTTGTCTCCAAACCTCGCCAGATAGTCCTCTTTCCGCAACTCGTCCTTGATGTCGCTTGCCAGGGCCTTCAGCATTTCGTCCCCCGCCGGCTTGCCGTAACGCATTCGAGCGGCGGTGAAGCGGTCCAGGTCGCAGAGCACAAGCCCTGCAAGCTCCCTGTCCGCCGCCCCTGGCGCTAGCGCGGCCTCCAGTTTCTCCTCAAAGGCGGCCCGGCTGTAAAGGCCGGTCAAGGGGTCGCGCATGCTTTCCTCCCTGGCCTTTTGCAATTCCTCCTCCATGGACTTGATGGCCGCCCTCGCGGTGAGCAGTTTTTTCTTGATATTGTTGATCTCGCCCTCAAGGCCCTCGGTCTTCTTTCGGAGCTTCCCGACCTCTAAAACAATCCCGGACTTGATCTTTTCGATGTCCTTGAGGTCCTCCGCCTTTTCCAGGGCCCCGGCGTATTCATCAACGTGGTCCATGAAGACATGGTTCCTCTCCGCCACGTCCTGTATGGTGCGGACAAGGGCCACGATGATGGATTTCAGTTTTTCCCGCTCCCGGCCCAGGACAAACATCTCCTGCTGCTTGCTGAAGAAAAAGCTCTTGGCGCTTGCCGCCAGGTCCTTGAGCATCCACGGGTCGGAGATAACCCTTTCCGGCTCCAGGGCCCTTTGTATCTGCTTCTCGATGATGGAGTTTTTATCGACCAGAAAAAGGAACCCCTCCATTGTGGCCTGGAACACGCGCTTGTAGAGCTCCGTTAATTTATCCTCCAGGAATGCCTTGTTGTACTGGACCTCCTGGACCTCTTTCTCGAACGCCTCCCATTCATCTATCCGCTTGATAAGGGGCGTCCGCTCAATCAGGGAATCGATGCCCCTGAGAGTTTTTTCATCCGAGGAGGCGCTTTTGAGTCCGTTCAGGAGTTTCTTGAACAGGTTTCGGAAGCGGTTAAGCAGCTCTGCTTCCTCCATTGCCCCCAGGTCCACCGGCTCCGCGTTTCTGAGGCTTGGCCTCTCCATTGGGGCCGCTGTCTGGATGACGATTCTCTCCCTGGCCGGTGGCGCGGCCGTTGAAACCAAGGGGACCGTTTCAGAGTCCCGCCCCGGCTTCTTTTCATCCTTGGCCGCGGAAGTCTCCAGTTGGCGCAGCACCTTTCTGTATTCCGCCTTGAAATCAGCGATATCGTCTGGGGACTCCGCCCGTTTTATCTGCTCCGAGATCAGGAGGAGCTTGTCCTTCGCGAATTTATCCGGCATGAAGGTCGCCAGTTGGCGCAAGGACGAGGTCAGGAAGTCCGTGAGCGCCATGGCGGCTTCTTTGTAAGGATCTTGGGCCATGAATTAGATTTATGATTTAAGATTTCAGATTAAAAAAAATGAACCGCTGAGACGCGGAGATTTTTATAAGATGTTTATAGGTGTTGGGGCACGATGCATCGTGCCCTTACATTTCTCCGCGCCTGTGGTTAAAAAGTTTTTAGTTTTGCCCCCGCCCTTTTCATCTCCTCCAAGGCCCTTTGGCTGTCACCGGGGGTTGCATCCACGCCTTTGACGCAGTCCGTCAGCACGAACACCTCGAATCCCTCCTTCAGGGCGTCCAGGACCGTGGCCTTCACGCAGTAATCAGTGGCAAGGCCCCCGACCCAAAGGGTCTGGACCGATTTTTCCCTGAGCAATCGGGCGAGGCCGGTCCCCTCAAAGCCGGAATAGGCGTCCTTTTCCCTGTCCCCGGCCTTGGAAATGATCGAGTCCAGCGACGGGTCTATCTTGAGGCCGGGATGAAACCCGGCGCCGCTGGTTTCCCGGACGCAGTGGACCGGCCACTGGCCGCCGCGCTCCAGGAAGGAGCAATGGTCCGGTGGATGCCAGTCCCGCGTCGCGAATACCGGCATTTTACTGTCCCTGCATTTTTCGATCAACAGGTTGAGTGGGGCTATGATTTTGTCCCCTTCCGCCACGGCAAGGGCTCCGCCGGGGCAGAAGTCGTTTTGGACGTCAACGATAAGAAGAGCGGTTTTTGGGTTCATATGAAAATATTTTTTTAAACCACGGATTTCACCGATTACACGGATTTTTTAAAAAATAATTTAATCTGTACTACAAATCCATAACGCTTTGTTTTTTTTAGCAAAGTTTTATGAAACTCCAAATAACAATTGTCAAATAACAAATAAATCTCAATAGAGTCTGTTGCACAAACCTTAAAATTCTATAATTTTAAATAGTGATTATTTCACAGAGTGATTCAAAGCCAAATAATTGTTTCTGAAAAAAACTGAATTGCTGATTAATAAGTATATTTGAGTGTCAATATTTCCACTCCCGCGCGCTACCGGCTATTGCAACACTTGTAGATAGAAAAAGCCACGCGAGGTAAGCTACGTTCTTCGTATTGTGCCACAACACAAGGAGAACGACATGGCTTACACACGCGTGACCAAAGAAGAACGCAATCTCATG
>JACRGO010000055.1 GCA_016212295.1 Nitrospinota bacterium
GTAAGTTCTCAATAAGTTGCGGGTACCGCAGATAACATGTTGGAACCTGAATTGAGCGATGATGTTGGGGCGAATCATTATTCGCCCTTACTTTTGTACCACCCCTTCAGGGTGGAGGGGAGATTCTTTTTATACCCAGGGCGTTGCCCTGGGCTTCCTTGTATCAGTCCTTCGGACTGTTCGCAAGAATGGAACAACAAGTAAGGGCGAATAATGATTCGCCCCAACATCAAAAGTCCGAAGGACTTAAACCTGAAAGCCCAGGGCAACGCCCTGGGTACAGGTATCATATATGACTAAGCCCTGAAGTGGGCGAAAGAAAATCGCTCAATTTAGGTGAACTAAATGTCCAAAAAAAAAAGCACACCTCAACTTATTGAGAATTTACGAAGGTTTACCTCAACTTATTGAGAACTTACAGGGTATGGAATCCAGGAGTCAGGAGCCAGAATTCAGAATAAAGGAAGAATTTTTTCCATATTCTGACTTCTGACTCCTGGATTCTGACTTCTCTTTTTGTCCGCCCGAAGGGCGTCTTCAATTCCACTTCTCTAATGAAACTCCATCCTTCCCTCGAATCCATAGGCCAAAAAGTGGGAAAGGGGGAAAGACTCTCCCATGAGGACGGCCTATCTCTTTTCCGGTCACCCGACCTTTTGAGCATCGGCGCCTTGGCCAATATCGTCCGCGAAAGAAAAAACGGAAACAGGGCCTACTTCATTAATAATCGCCACATCAATCCCACCAATATTTGCAAAAATCGGTGTAAATTTTGCGCCTTTAGCAAAACTTCCGGAGAGGAAGGGGCCTACACCATGGGCCTGGAAGAGATCCTCAAGGCCGCCTCCGACTATAACAACGGAAACGTGAGTGAATTTCATATTGTGGGTGGACTCCATCCGGACCTGCCTTTCCGTTTTTATGAAGACATGCTGAAGGCGCTGAAGCGCCGGTTTCCCGCCGTACATATTCAGGCCTTCACGGCGGTGGAGATTGCATATCTGGCTGAGATTTCTCATCTTGGACTGGGAAAAACCCTGGGCCGGTTGCGAGAGGCGGGACTGGGCTCCATGCCTGGGGGCGGGGCGGAAATATTCAGCCCTTCCACCCGGAAGAAAATTTGCCCGGAAAAAATCACCGGCGACGAATGGCTTCAAATAATGGAAACCGCCCACGGCCTTGGAATTAGAACCAACGCCACCATGCTTTACGGACATTTGGAGTCCATGGAAGACTGCGTGGACCATCTCCTCCGATTGCGGGAGTTGCAGGACAAAACCGGCGGTTTTTTGGCCTTTATTCCCCTCGCTTTTCATCCAAAAAACACGGACCTTGAAACGGTAAGGTCCACCACCGGGCAGCTCGATTTAAGGGTCCTGTCCATTTCCCGGCTGATGCTGGATAATTTTGATCACATCAAGGCGTACTGGATAATGATGGGGCCGAAAATTTCCCAGCTCTCGCTCCTGTTCGGGGCGGACGACATGGACGGGACCGTGGTGGAAGAGAAGATAACCCACGCGGCGGGCGCGGAGACCGAGGAATTTACCGCGAAACAGACGCTTATGGACCTCATCCGGGAAACGGGAAGGGAGCCTTATGAGCGGGATACTCTGTACCAAAAAATGGTAAAGGTTTGAGGAATCAAGGCTTGGTTACGAGGTTTTGTGGGTGCGGGCAATCAATACGACGATCAGCAGCAATGAGATAACAATCCGTGTGGTGAGTTTTTTCAGGCTTGGCGACTATGATTAAGTCTATTTCCGTTCGACAAAATAGGTGAATTGGACGGCGACGGGAAGAAGTTCGCCCGGAGGGTGGAGGCCATGAGGAAGGACCTTTTTGACTTTAACCCGCGATTCTGCTAATCTTTGGGCAAATTCGGGGACCGTTTTGATATCACTCAATTTTCTGTTCATGCTCATCCTGGCGTTTTCCCATTTTGGTGTTTGTGGCGGCTTTCAAGGCCCCACAATCCCCCAAAAATTCCCTCCGCCAAGAAACCCAAAAAAGCAAATTCCTATGAACTGAAAAGGTCAGCGAAATGAGGGCGATGGCAATGAAAATATTAAGCTTAAAATTGAGACTCTTAAATCTTTCATCAAGGACATTTAACCTTTCATCAAAAAGTTCTCTTGTCACAAGCTCTTTTGTCAGGTCTTCCTTTAACTCGATCTTGATATGTTCCTTTTTCTCGGCAATGGCTTCTTTCGCCCGTTCATCAATTGCTTCGATAACAGACTCCATTGCGCGGGCAAAGGTCTCCCCCTTTTTTCTGTCTCCGAGGGCGTCTTCCAATGTCTCAAAGGCGTCTCTCGGCAATGTGTACGATGACATGGGCACATCCTTGTATTTAGGCTGTTTCAATATTAGCAGTAAAAAGTCGGAAATGTCAAAGAAAATTTTGATTAATAACGATCTCAGCCTTTTCTCCGGATGGTTTTTAGGCCTGAAAGGCCGACAGCGCATAGCCGGGGGCTTCAGCCCAAGGTGTCAACTTAAGAAATTTTAAGAATGGGAAAATACCTTTAAAAACAAACAGTTATA
>JACRGO010000003.1 GCA_016212295.1 Nitrospinota bacterium
ACAATTTTACAGATTTTGAGCCTGACCTTGTTCGAGAAAAGTCCATTATTTCAAATACTTACAAAAAGAGAATACAAAATACAGGACTGCTATATGCCTAACCAATTGAATTTATTCGATAATTTAACCGGACAGTAGTGGGTTGTTATACTATTTTTTTTATGAAGTTTTCGGCGGCCCTCATGGCGTCTTTGACCATGGGCGCGTAAGTGACAAGGCCCCGGTAATAACCGGCTATATGCAAGTGCTCGTATAGGTTTTCAAATTCCTTCATCAGTTTTCCGTTGTGCGCGGAAAGATGTTTTTTGATGGCCTTCCTATACTCATCCACCGATTGGGGGAGTTCTTTTTTCCCAAAACCTCGATTGGCCAGGGCTTCATTTAAAGCCTCCAGCACCGCGAGATATGCCGTGCCGAACGCTTCACGAACGGGTTTTTTGTCAGCGTAATAATTTTCTTCAATAGCAGCGGCTTTTAATAATTGCCTCGCGTTTTGAAGGTATCGAAATGACTCTCTTTTCATGTAACCTATTTTATATCACTTCGTGTTTCTCCACAATAGGGAATCAAATTATTTGAAATCCCCATGTAACATAATTTAAAATTTATGTCCTTTTAAGAAAGCATTGACTATATTTTCGGAGACTTTAAAATGCACAAAATCCTGAGAAAGACCCCTCTGTCCCCGGACGTGGTGCAATTCGAGGTGGAGGCGCCATTGATTTACAATTCCTGGAGGCCGGGGAACTTCATCATCTTCCGCATCCATGAGGAGGGGGAGCGCGTCCCCCTCACCATAGCGGACTCGAACCCCGGGAACAAATCCATCACCATCATCGCGCAGGGTATCGGCAAGACCACCAAGCACCTGAACACACTCAACGAGGGGGACTATATCCAGGACATAATAGGTCCCCTCGGAAACCCCACCCATATTGAAAAGTTCGGGACAGCCGTGGTCATGGGCGGAGGAGTCGGGACAGCCGAGGCTTATCCCATCGCCAAGGCGTTGAAGGAGGCCGGGAACAAGATGTACGCCATCATAGGCGCAAGGACCAAGGAGCTTGTGATCATGGAAAAGGAGCTTCAGGGGATCGGGGTGGACGTGCGCGTCTCAACCGACGACGGGAGCCACGGGCACAAGGGACTGGTCACTGAGGTTCTTCAACAGTTGATAGACGAAGGGGTTAAGGTGGATTTCGTGCTGGCAATAGGCCCACTCCCGATGATGCGGGCGGTTTCCGAATTGACCGGAAAACAAAACATCACGACAATGGTCAGCCTTAATTCCATCATGGTGGACGGCACTGGAATGTGCGGGGCGTGCAGGGTGACCGTTGACGGGAAAACAAAGTTCGTGTGCGTTGACGGGCCTGAATTCGACGGCCATAAAGTGGATTATAAGGAACTGGGGCAACGGCAAAGGATTTATGTGGACCAGGAAAAGGAGTCCATGGAACGGTTTATTCATAAGGGGGGGCGGTGCCAGTAGAATACCCTCAAATTTATTCCAATCGTATGGATAACTCAAAAAAAAATCTTGTTCGATACTATTTAGTCATGGTTTTTTTAATTGCTCTATCAATCAGAGTGATTATAGCCTTTAAAATTAATCAGTTGGGGTTGGAGGAGGGAGTAAGAAACTACGCCGATGATGCCCCTTCCTTCGACGATCTTGGTTGGCAAATCGCACAAGGGCTTCCCGTATCGGCCAACTGGTTTTCACCTGGCTACACATTATTTATCGCTTTGATATATAAAATATTTGGGCATAATGGCCTGCCTGTAATGTTGATACAATCCTTTTTAGGCGCTTGCGTTCCCCTATTTGTTTTTGGGTTGGCCCGATTTTTATTTGGTTTGCCATCGGCAATAATAGCTTCAGTTCTAACAGCTTTATCCAGACTAATGATCCCTTATTCCATAAATTATTTTTCCGAGTCCCCCACGATTTTTTTTCTTAGTTTATTCCTATTTCTAATGACCAAGTATCAAGCAGGCAAATGGTATATGTGGGGTGCCGCGTTATGTTTGGGATCAGCGTCTTTTTTCAGGATGCCGGTTGTTCTTTTTACTGTTTTCATCCTGATTTGGATGTTAATTTTTTTCCAGAAAAAAATCCATGCGATTTTTGTTAATTGGTTATTTTTTTCTCTCCTGGTTTTTTTGCCCACCTCTTTTATCAGTTATTACAACTATACTTTAAATAAAAATCTGGTAATAGGAACAAGCTATGGACAGGCTGTCCACGTATGGGGAAACTATGATGAATATAGCGTTAAATTGAACTCCATGGGTTTTAATCCATTTAGTAGCATAACTAACTCTTTTGGTATATTTTGGGGAAATCCCGGCACAATAATTACCTTATGGGCCACAAAAATAGCTTTTAATTTTAAAAGATTTTTTTTGGACAATAATTTTGGGGTAATTGACGCTTATTTTATCCCTCCAGGAGTGCTCAACACATATCAGGGATTATTTCAAATCAGTTGGATCATTCCGATTTTTGGCTTATTAATGGGAATAAAAACATATTGGATGGATCAGTCGGGAAAAAAGCCTGAAATTGCCATTTTTACCCTAACGGTTTTATTGTTTTTCTACTATGCGTTCATACATAGCATATTTTTTTACTGTAGCAATCGTTTTAGAATGCCTGTGCATTTTATTGTTTTGATTTTGTCAGGGGCTGGTTTTTGGAAATTTTTTGAAAAAATTCAGCCAAAAAGTAATTCAACAATTTGAATACGATCAATTAACTAACTATTTTTTATTAAGGCGATAAAAAATGAGCGCTGACGAAAACAAACTGAATATAAAAGAACGGTATCAAATCCCCACCCAAAAAATGATCGAGCAGGATCCGGGGGAACGGTCCAGGAATTTCAAGCAAGTTAATCTGGGCTATACGGAAGAGCTGGCGATCCAGGAGGCCCGCAGGTGCATTCAGTGTCCAAAGCCCTCCTGCGTTCCAGGCTGTCCGGTGGAGATCAACATCCCGGCCTTTATTGACCTTATTGCCAGACTCGACTTCATAGGCGCCGCGAAAAAACTGAAGGAATCCAACTCCCTCCCGGCTGTCTGCGGCAGGGTATGCCCCCAGGAAAAGCAATGCCAGGGACCCTGCGTTGTTGGGAAAAAGGCCCCCCCCGTGGCCATCGGGCACCTGGAGCGCTTCGCCGCTGATTATGAAATAGAGCACGGCGGACAAGAAAAAATTGAGCTTCCTCCTCCAACGGGCAAGAAAGCGGCCATTGTGGGGGCCGGGCCAGGCGGACTTTCCGCCGCCGGCGACCTGGCCAAGATGGGACACAAGGTCACGGTTTTCGACGCCCTCCACAAACCTGGAGGGGTCCTTCAGTACGGAATCCCCGAATTCCGGCTTCCCAAGGAGATCGTCCGTATAGAAATCGAGGCCCTGGAAAGGCTGGGCGTGGAAATCATCTGCAACGCCCTGATCGGGAAATGCAAGACCCTGGACCAGTTGTTCGCGGAAGGATACGACTCCATATTCATAGGTACAGGCGCAGGGCTGCCGAATTTCATGGGAATCCCAGGAGAAAACCTGAACGGCGTCTATTCCGCGAACGAATTCCTGACCCGCTCAAACCTCATGAAGGCGTATCTTTTTCCACAATACGACACGCCGATAGTCCGCGGAAAAAACGTGGCTGTGGTGGGCGGCGGGGACTCCGCCATGGACGCGGTCCGCACCGCCAAGCGCCTTGGAGCGGAAAGGGCCATTATAGTTTACAGACGCTCCTTCAAGGAGATGCCGGCCAGGGCCGAGGAAAAACATCACGCCGAGGAAGAGGGGGTCGAATTCATGACCCTCATAAACCCCGTCCAGTTCATCGGAGACGAAAAAGGCTGGGTGAAGCGCATGGAATGCCTGAAGATGGAATTGGGCGAGCCTGACAGCTCCGGCAGGAGGCGTCCTGTCCCGGTGGAAGGCTCTAATTTCTTCATCGAAGTGGACACAGTCATCATCGCGGTCGGTAACTCCACCAATCCGCTCCTGACAATGGCAACGCCCGATATCAAGGTCAATAAATGGGGAAATATAGAAGTTGATCCAGTGACCCAGGCCACGAGCAAGCCGGGGGTCTACGCCGGGGGAGACATCGTCCGGGGCGGGGCCACGGTCATCTTGGCTATGGGTGACGGCAAGAAGGCCGCCCGCGCCATGCACGAGTACATGATGAAGAAAAAATCGTAACGCTGGCAAGCCGCCTGCCTGCCGCGGACATGGAACCAAAAATAAAAATTCGCGCAGAGACGCAAAGTCCGGGAGACGTGGCCGGGAGAAAAAACAGCAATTCTCGGTGAATTGGCATGGGCTTGAGATTGCTTCGCTTCGCTCGCAATGACAAAAATGGTTTTCGTGATGTCATTGCGAGGCGCGCCTATCCAAAATCCGCAATCCCAAATCCAAAACTTCCCTTGCGTTCCTGGCGAACTTTGCGTGAAACAAAAATTTTTTTTAGATTCTCAGCCAGCAAGAATTTTATCGATAAGTTACTAACCCAAAATGAATTATTGACAATGCCATTATATGGGTTATATTAATGTGCATGGGGGGGAATTCGTTGGGAGAACGATAATGAAATCCATAATAAAATTTATCTGCATCTTGGTTATCGTGCTTTTAATGTCACAAGCTAAAAACAGCTCGGCCGATTTTATCACCCTTGAGGGATACTGGCAAGGCGCCTTCCTGAGCACCAAGGGAAATATTACCTATGTTTTAAACATGTACCTCAGTTCAAAATTGAAAGGCACTTATAGCGAGGCAACCGAGGAAGGGGGAAAGTTTGTCAACCTGGGCGAAGGCACGGTCACAGGCACAATAACAGGGAAAACTTTTAAATTTGTCCTGAAAGAGACGAGCCCCTGTAAGGCGACCCTTAAAGGAACGTTTACTGTTACAAAAACCGTCAAGGGCGCGGTTGTGCTTGGAAAGGAAATGAAGGGTTCTTATTCAGGTAACCCTTGCGGCAATCCTTTCACCGGAAAAGGCACTATCAAGCGGACTGGGTAAAAAGCGGACATTAACCAAAAGAAAAATATAAGCCTCACGACCCCCTTAAGATTTCTTCATAATTTTAAAATATTTTTTTGTTTAATCGAGATGAAATCTCGAAGTAATCGTGAAGCTAAAAAACTTCTTTCCTGTGTGCCTTGCTAAGAAAAAGGGGTAAAGATGAGACGAATATATAAATCCTTCTTTTTTATTTTCCTGGCAATTTTTTCCACCGCCCCATCTACAGCCATGGGGAAGTCTCTTTTGGGGACCTACGCCATCAAGGCCAACTATGTTTACGAAACAAAGCTGATAGACGGCCAAAACTGGCAGGTATTCAATTCCCTGCGGCAAGACGGTAATTTAACCGTGGCCTCAAAGTCAGTCACAGGCGATGAAAATTTATTTTATCTTATTGATAAAAACCTTCCGATTAAATTGAGTTTTCCAAAAGACCCGATCAAAAGCCAGAAGACCTACGCGAATGGAGGGGCAGGAAAATATAAGACGGCGGATGAAAAGTGGACCATCAAAACCCAGGTATTGCTAAAAAACAAATCCGGGAAAAACTGGGCTTCCATCACTTATACCGGCACTGGCTGTTATACTTCCGGGGCTTATAATGGACAATGCCTCAATAAATTCACATGGGTAGGCAGCGGCTACCAAAAGTAGTTTGTAAAAATACTTTGACTTTTACCCGCCTTTTTGCTAAATTGCAGTTCAAATCATTAAATGTATCCCCGTTTATTTTAAATTTTACTATAAGTTAAGGGGGTGATAGCGAAACCAACAGAGAAAATTTTCATGGGTTTTTGTTGTTTTCTTAAACTTTTAATTCAGGAGGCAAAAATGGGGTTTAAATCAATAATCACAAGCGCGCTCGCAATTGCCCTGTCCTTCGGCGTTAACGCCTATGCAGGGGAATTGGCATACACGGACATCCCAAGCAGTTCACCAGATGGAAAGGCAATTCACGAATTGTTTGTCAAGGCGGAAAAGGCCGCGGCGGACGAGGACATTAAGGGTATTATATCCCTGTACTCCAAGAATTATCTAAACGCCGGCTATGCCACGGCTGACATGAGGAATTCCTGGACCAAGATATTCGACATGTTCAATAAAATTAAAATGGATCATCATATTTACCAGATCCAGATATCCAGCGATGGAAACAGGGCCAGAATGAAATGCGGCGGATTATTGTCGGGCATGGAAACCCACGGAGGGATGGGGCTTTTGGGCTCAGGCGCTGAGCCTATCGTTATAGACTCCTGGACGGCCGCCACCCATGAATTCATCAAGGAAGACGGCCAATGGAAGATTTACGGAAACCAGGTGAATTATGACGTTGGACAGGAACGGCATGTCCTTTTCTAAGACGTTGTGATAAATCTTAAATTTTTCAAAAAAATCCCCGCCGCAAAGCGGGGATTTTTTTTTGTAAACAACCAAAATTACGAGGGATAAAGATACTATTTGCTCGCCACTCGCCACTCGCCACTCGTTACTTGTTACTTCAGTTTAGTTGCAGCGGCATTTTTCACGCATCGAAATCCGATGGCGTCGCGCTGGTCCCCTGGCGCGGCAAAATACCTGTTGGTGGCGCGCAGTTCAGCCGGCGCATTGTTCCATGATCCTCCGCGCAAGACGCGCGACCTGCCTATGAACGGGCCGTCAGGATTATTTTTCGGGCTTTTTTCATAGTAGCCGCTGCGCCAGTAATTCCTGTCATACCAGTCCGCCACCCATTCCCATACGTTGCCGCTCATATCATGCAGACCCAGGGAATTAGCCGGAAAGCTCGCGACCGGCAGCGTTTTCTTCCTGAATTCCCCGGCGCTGGAATAGGATTCAGTGAAATATTTCCGCGCGTCGAAATTGGCCCCCGCCGGCGCTAAGACATCCCCTCCGGCGCCGAACCGGGCCTTTTTTCCCCCTTCCCTGGCGGCATACTCCCACTCCGCCTCGGTGGGAAGCCGTTTTCCCAGCGCAACGCAATAGGAGGCGGCTTCCCCCCAGGTGACGTTTTCCACTGGACAGTCCGCGCAGTCATGGAAGCGTGAGGGATTAAAACCCCTTACGGCCTGGAATTCCTTTTGCGTTACTTCCCTCTTGTCCATGAAAAAATCATTAACGCAGACCTCATGCGCCGGCCTTTCATCATCCTCTCCATCCCCGAATTGGTCCCCCATCTGGAAACATCCCCCCTTGACATGCGCCATTGGCTCCTCGCCCCGGGCAGCGCCGGAAAAACCCAAAAAAACCGCGGCTGAAAAAATAAAAAGAAGTGTCTTCACGTCTTCTCCCTGCAGGAATTTCACCAAATGATAAGGAATCTGTTTTTCATTGTCAATCATTAACGGAGAGGCTATTGCCGGGGTCTCGATAACATTGGAGAAAAAGGGGGCCATCCTACTTCAAAAGACCCTTTATAACCTCGGCCATCACTGGGTTCATAAGGGTAAGGGCTATAATCATCAGGATAATCATAAAGTTGAGCTTCTGATTCAGGTTATCAATCCTCCTCTCAAGCTCGGTTTTCATGGCGGACATTTCTGCCTTTAAAACCAACAAATCCGCTTTAGTGGCAAGCTCCTTTGTCAGCTCATCCTTAATCTCAAGTTTTTTCTGTAAAGCAATTCCCTCTGCTTTCTTTTCAATGGTCTCTAATGAGGCGTCGATTATTTTTATTACCTCCTTTGCTTCATCACGACCAACCTTCTTTTCAAGGAGTTCGTATATCTCCAATGGTAACGTTGCTGCCATTTTTAATCTCCCAACCGCTTAAATGTTTCTTTTATCTCCATTCCCGCCGCCTCTCTTTAAAAAAAAATTCCTAACCCGGACAAGCCAGAACCAAAATTAACCACAAAGAACGCAAAGAATCCACAAAGAGCACGGAGAAAAAACTTTGTGGTCTTTGCGCCTGCTTTGTGCGCTTTGTGGTGAAGAAAATCTTGCCATTTTTTCAAGAATTTAATCCATAATTTACTAAAGAATACACCTTCTCCTCAAAAGGCGCAAGCCCCGATTTTTTAAAAAGTTGTTGACGCGAAATACAAAATCTGGTATTTTCATCACGCCATGCAAAAACTTGAAAGAAGGAAATTCCTTAAATTAAGCGCGGCCGCTGCCGCCGGAATTATCTTGTCCGGAATAGTCAGGGATTCCCTAGCGGCGTTGTCCCCCGTGGTGGATATAAAAAACCCCCTGGCCTATTATCCCGACAAGGACTGGGAAAAAGCGTACCACGACCAGTATAAGGCCGACCTCTCCTTTAAATTCCTGTGCGCCCCTAACGACACCCACAACTGCCGCCTCAGCGCCTTTGTAAGAAACGGGGTCATCACCAGGATGGAGCAGGCTTATGATGTGGACCAGGCCGATGACCTTTACGGGAACAAGGCCACTCAAACCTGGCATCCGAGGGGTTGTCCCAGGGGACTGGCCTATATGCGGCGAAGCAACGGGCCCTTCCGGGTAAAATACCCGGCGGTGCGAAAGGGATGGAAGGAATGGTATGAAGCCGGGTTTCCCAGGGACCACGCCAACGGAAGGCCTCCGGCGAAATTCATGAACAGGGGGACGGACGACTTTGCGCGGGTCACATGGGACGAGGTTTATGAAATGATCGCCAAGGCGTTGCTGGACATAGCGTCCACGTACAGCGGAAAAAGCGGGGCCGGTTTTCTGTTGAAACAGGGTTACCCGGAAGAGATGCTCCAGGGGATGAAGGACAAGGACGGCGGCATTGCGGGGGTCCGCGCCTTGAAATTCCGTGGAGGCATGGCGCTGCTAGGCGTCACCCGGCTCGCCGGCCTTTACCGTCTCGGCAATTCAATGGTTCTCCTGGACGATTACATCCGGAAAAAAGGACCGGACGCGTCAGCCGGGGCGACGCTGTGGGACAATTATGCCTGGCACACGGACCTTCCACCGGGCCAGCCAATGGTCCACGGCGCCCAGACCTTTGACCAGGAGTTTCATGATTTCTGGAATTCGGACCTTATCATTATCTCCGGCCTCAATATAGTTGAGAACAAGATGGCGGACCCTGTCTGGTGGCAAACCCACATGGAGAAAAAGAAAAAAATCGTTGTCATTGCACCGGAATATAATCCCACCGCCAGCAAGTCCGATTACTGGATACCTATCCGCTATGGCTGCGACGCGGCCTTGAACCTTGCGCTGTCCCACGTGATTATCAAGGAAGGACTCTGGGACGACGCCTATGTGAAAAAGTTCACGAACCAGCCCTTCCTTATTCGCATGGACAATCTGAAACAGCTTAGATTCGAGGACATGGCGCCAGGAACCCCGCTCCTTGATCCGGGTGATGTATTGAGCATCGAACGCCTTGGAGGACACAAGGACACGCTTGGTACGATAGATGGAAAAATTCAATCCATTGAGCCTGAGTTCCAGACCAATTCAGTGATGATGGCAAAAAAGGGGCCTGTGGCCCTTACAAGGACCTGCTGCGGGGATTATGTGGACTCAGAGTTGAAGAAACTGGGAATGGAACTTGGGGACATTCAACTCGACTACAGCGGCGAGGCCCGGACCAAATCCGGCCCTGTGAAGGTGCGCACGGTCTTCAGCCTGTACAAGGAACTCCTTGAAGAGTATACCCCGGAAATTGTTGAGCGGGCGGCATGGTGTCCGGCTGAAAAGATCAGGAGGCTCGCGAAGGACATTGCGGAATCCAAGGCCGTCTCCTTTATCTGCGGCATGGGGATGAATATGTACCTCCATAACGATCTCATCAACAGGTCTTATTATCTGACAGCCACCCTGACCGGAAACATCGGAAAACCCGGGGCATGCGTATCCAGTTACGCGGGCAATTACAAGGCCCCGACTTTCAACGGGCTCCCTTCATGGATCATGGAAGACCCGTTCAACCAGACCCTTGATCCTGACGCGGATGGAACAGAAATCAAGAAGCGCAAATACGCCCGCTTTGAAAGCCAGCATTACTGGGCCCATGGGGACAGGCCGCTTATCGTCCAAACCCCCAAGGCAGGAAGGGTGGTTGTGACGGGCAGCACCCACATGCCTGCCCCAACCAAGATGATCTGGTCCAACAACGCTAACCAGATCGGAAACTCAAAATGGGCTTATGACGTTATAAAACGGTCCCTCCCGGAGCAGGAGCTATTGATCGCCACGGACTTCGACTGGAACATGAATTGCGAGTATTCCGACATCGTCCTGGCAACGGAGGACTGGTCCTCATTCAGCCACCCTGATATGACCGCTTCCTGCACTAACCCCTTTCTCCAGTTCTGGCCGGTTTCCCCTCTGAAATCGATGTACGACACCAGGCACGACATAGAACACTACCTTGGCGTGGGCGAGGCCCTGGCCAGGATCACTGGAGACGCCAGATTTTCCAATCATTACAAGTTCGTCAAGGAGAAAAAAGTTGACGTCTATATGCAAAGGATCCTTGACGCCTCCACCCAGTTCAGGGGATACAAGGCCAGGGATTTAATTGAAAGGGGCGTGGGCGTCCTGGCCATGTTCAGGACCTATCCACGAATCCCGGCCTGGGAGAACATCAATGAAAGCGTTCCCTTTTTCACCAGGACCGGCAGAATGGAATTGTACCGGGAGGAAAACACTTGGATCAACCAGGGCGAGAACCTGATTTTGCACAGGGAGCCGGTTGAGGCCACGTTGTTCCAGACGAACGTCATTATCTCTCCCAAGGGATTCGAGGGGGTGCGGCCCAGGGATTACGGCATACCGGACGATGAAATAGACGGCGACGCCAAGACCCTTTACAACAAGATCTTCCAATGGGATTCCCTTCTCAGGACAACTAATCCCCTCACCAGGAAACACGGGCTTAATCTCCATTTCATAACCCCTAAGCCCAGGCATCGCGCCCATTCCTCCTGGGGCGCCAGCGATTGGAACGTTATATGGTGCAGCAATTTCGGGGACCCTTACCGCATGGAAACAAGGACCCCCTGGGTAGGGGAAGAGGAAATGGACATCAACCCGGAAGACGCCAAGGAACTAGGCATCAAGGACGGCGATTGGGTGTGGGTGGACGCCAATCCGGAGGACCGGCCTTATGTCGGGATGAAAAAAGACGACCCCTATTACAAGGTCAGCCGCGCCATGATCCGTGTGCATTACAATCCTTCTTTTCCAAAGGGGATGCTGAACGTAAAGCACGGGGCATACGGCGCAACGCACAAGTCGGTCGAGGCCCATGAAACACATGGAATCGCGATCACCGGCAGGGCGGCGGGCAGCTACGCCGCGGCCTTCCGCTACGGGTCCCATCAATCCGCTGTGAGGACGTATCTCAATCCGACCCAAAGCGGGGACGAGTTCGCGCTTAAGGACTATTTCGAAAATAAAATGACCAAGGGATATTCCATGGACATGTACACCGTGACAGGGGCCCCCAAGGAGTCGCTTGTGAAAATCGCCTTTGCCGAACATGGGGGCCTGGACCGGAAAACCGCTTGGGAACCGGCCAAGACCGGGTTCACTCCCGGAAACCTCAATGAGGACATGAAAGGTTTCGTCGCGGGCGGGTTTATTATTTTTAAGTCGTAAATAGATTTTAAATTTTCAAAACAGGAGAAGTTAACATGAGAGTAATTGAGGCTAAAATCCTTGATCAGACGCATTTAGAATTAACTCAACCTCTTCAAGCTAAAATGGGCGATTCTATTAAAATCATGATTAATGATGGCGTTGAAGACGAATACCCATGGCGCGAAGCCGGAAAGAATCAATTTTTAGAAGCGTATGATGAAAAGGATAGTATTTATGATAACCTTTGAATTTAGCGCCTATTACGACAAAAGTGAGGAAAGGGAAAGGTGATTTCATTATTAGGGATTGGCCGCAAGGCGGCTTATTGCTAAAATCCTGTTTACGACTGGCCAAGATTGCTTGTTTAAAAAAGAACGACATTACTAAAACTTTGGGGAAGGTTTCTGATTATGACCGGAAAATGGTTTTGGATGTTTGGGATTCAGTTTATTCATTTTCCTGCTGATATCGCATAGCGCGGCATGTCCGCAGCCAAAATAAATTTCGATGCATTCAAACGTTCGATGATATTATTACGTTCAGAAATTCAGCTATTTTTCCCGGTGGAATTTTGGTATAATTGGCTTCCTTTGCCAAAAGGAAAATTTTAGGCATTTGTTTTCGCGGTGTTGCAAAGGTAACGGAAAATATTTTTAAAGGGAAAAAGGAGGTTATTTTAAATATGCTTTAACGGAGAAGATTCATGAAAAAATCAAAATTCTTTTGTTCAGCAATATTTTTCTGCATGGCTTTTTTTCTGTTTTCCCCTTTGGCTGTCTGGGCCGATGAGACCGGCGGGTTGTTGGAGACTATTGATAACCAGTCTGTAATCAAAATGCTGAAGGCTGGTTTGAGCGAGGAGGTTGTCATCGGGAAGATAAAAACCTCCAAAACCGGCTTTGACCTTACAACCGACGGCCTTATAACGCTTAAGGAAAACGGGGTCAATAATAATGTCATAGAGGCTATGATGCAATCCCAAAAGCCTCTTCCCGCCTCCCCCGCGCAGCCGGAAGTATCTACACCAACGCAGTCCCCTCCGGAAATACCCCCATCCCAGGGACATCCAGGAAACATCCCTGGGCCGTACCCATATCTGAGTAGTCCTCTTCGCCGCGGCGACTGCAAAAGCCGCCTTGCCGAATTCCTGGGCGGAAATCCCGATTTTGATCCTGAAAAAGCTGGAGAAAACGCGCGCATGGGAAGCTTCCAACTCAACGCGGACAATAAAATCCAGGTCTTCGGCTCCCTGTCCGAGCGCTCGGCGAAATGCTTCCCCGTGAAACGAAGAGGCCAGACCGACCCCTATTCCGATAACACGCTGGTGAGTTTTGACGGCAGGATGTTTATTTTTCACGATTTTTACGAGGTCGGGAAGGATTCCGCCGTCGGGATTGTGAAGGATCTGGAAATCGGCGATTCCCGCGCCCCTCACATCAAGGACGCGCGTGTCACAACCCAGATCACCAGCCCCGCTCCGTCGGAGCGGATTATTATTAACCGGGGACAAAGGAAGTAGCACGGAGTGGTCTTTGTGTCTTTGTGGTGAATAGTTAAAAATATTTTTTTTGGAAAAAACACTTATGAAGAGCGTTCTTAAAAAACAAATAGAGGAAATGCCGGAGGGAGAGATCAGGGAAACCTTGCGGCGGGAATATTTGAGAAGATTGGTTCGTTACAGGATGACGGATGATTTTTTTAAGAAAAAATATGAAATGGATTTTGAAAATTTTGAGAAAAAGGAGATTGTCAAGAAAAAAAACTTCTCTTTTGAAGTGGAATCAGACTCTCAGGAATGGGAACTCTCGATCCAGGGGATAAAAGAGGTCTTGAAAAAACTCAAGGAACTCTCGGATGAAGACATCAGTTGAGGAAATTCTTGAAGAGGCGGAAAGAGTTGCTATTGAATATGGTTTGCGGTTAATAGAGATTGAAAGGCTTGAAAATATTATAAGCCTGAAATTAGTAATCGACAAGGAACTTTTTATTCAAATTTATGGAAATTCGGAAAAAGAAAAGATCAACCTTGCCCTGGTTTTTTCAAACAAAAGATTATATGGGTTTGACTCCGAAGGCGGCAAGTACCATTGCCACTCATTTGATGATCCTGATTCCCATGTTTTTCTGAATGAAAGAAAATCGGTAAAGGAGTTTGCCAGGGAATCACTGATGTTATTAGAGAAAAGAGGCTTTTTATAAGAAAGCCGGAATCATATCTGATTGGGCAAAAATAGGTGAATTTTGACGGCAGGATGTTTATCTTTCCTGATTTTTACGAGGCCGGGAAGGATTATTATTCATCGGGGACAAAGACAGTAGCATGGCGCGGCCTTTGGCCGCAACCAAAAAGAAAATATGAGCCTCTCGATTCCATCACGATTTTAAAATAGTTTTTATTTAATCGAGAAGAAATCTCGAAGCAATCGTGAAGCTGAAAAACTGGAAAAAACTTTGCTGAAAAAACAAAGTTTTATGGATTTGCAGCACGGAGCGGAGGAAATAGTGACATTAAAAGAATTGAATCTGAGAGATAACGAGCGGGAAGCCATGCTGGAATTAAAGGAAAGAGTGCTTGAAAAATTTCCGGAAGCCGAGATTATTCTTTATGGTTCAAAGGCAAGAGGAGATTTTGGCAATGAATCCGACATGGATTTACTAATTCTTATTGACTCGCAGGTTAACAGCAAGTTGGAGGAAGAAATTACCCATATTACCTTTGCTTTAGAGCTGAAACATGATGTGGTTTTTGGGAAAATCGTGGAAAATAAAAATTTCTGGGACACTCCTTTGGCGAATGCCATGCCTCTCCACCAAAATATAGACAGAGAGGGAGTTCGCGTATGAAGCAGGAGTTTGTCGACCTGGGGAGTTCAATTCCGGCATGTGCGACAGGAGACAAAAAGGCGATTATAAGAAGCTGTCTTGAAAAAAACGTTTACCCTGAAAAACAAACATGCGGTTGCAATAAGAAGCCCGCTGACACACCCCGGCCTTCGGCCACCCCTCTCAAGAGGGGAATTTTTCATAGGAAAAAATTTTATATCCGTTCACAGGTTCAAGGTTCAGAGTTGAAAAACCGTCAAACACGGCAATGTTGCAAGGTTTTTTAGGGCGCTCCACATTGTGGACCTGTTGGTTAACCTGCTTAGTAACGCTCAATGAAAATCCGCATGGGTAAGCGGGTTTTGGAGATAAGCGTGGATACAGGGTTTTCTAAAACCTGGAACCCTGAACCGTGAACGGTTACAAAATTTTTAATCGCCGGAGGTATGATTCCACGCGGTTTGCCGCGGCGCCTTATTCCTTACTCCTTATTGAAATAGCGCCACCACCTATAAATTCCCCTCTTGAGAGGGGTGGCCGAAGGCCGGGGTGTGTTAAGGATTTTGTGGCATTTGAAGAAGAGGATGTAAAGGCATGGCGCGGCCTTTGCGTCTTTGCGTGAACTTTTTTATTTTTGGTTTAGGCTTGCCAGGGTTAGGTATTATAATAGACGCACAATGCAATTTTTGGAGGATGCCGAAAAGAAGATCGGCAAAGCGGAAGTGAAATTAAAGGAGGTGGGCAGGGTTTTGATTTATGAAGAGGCGGGCCGTTTGGCGTGATACAGGCAAAAACATTCACTTTCAAATGTTCAGCCAAAAACGATGGATATTGATGTTTCAAGGAAGACTTTGGAAGCCAAAGGACATAAAAAAAACTGTGGGATTCACCCTGCAATGCTTTTTGATGAAAGGAGACGGGAAATGAAAAAGAAATTTGTAGCAGGAATTTTGATGGCGGTGGTTTTTCTCGCGTGTGGCGAAAAGAGCCCGCTTGAAAAATTGCGAAGTGACTTGGAGGGGAAATATTTCACCTCCAAAAAAGATGAGTTGACGATTCACTTCATGCCTAAATTCATGCCCGCAAAGGACATTTATGATGGCATGCAGCAGTACGATATGCACACGTCGTTGTCATTCGGACTCTCTGCTGGTCCCGTGTCCGCGAACGCGAAAGTGGATCCGGTGCTTTCTATGTTCATCGATAGTTGCAAGGGGAAAATTCCCGACAAACCTGGGCCCATGGACTGGATGCTACCGGAGTCCGAGCGGGAGAAAAAAAGAAACGCTCCGAAGAACAGCGATCACCCGGACCAGTGCATGAGTGTGGCATACGCGATCATGCTACGCAATGCCGCGAGCGGTAATCAAGTTATCGATTTCGTGGACAGCCCGGAGTGGAAGAGAGAGAAGCTGAAATCAGCTTTGAGCGACAATCGTTGTAAAACTGCGAGTATAGCCCGTAAATTTTTGATATTTCTTAAACAGAATGAAGAGATTAATTTCAAGAAGTACGGAGTATTTACAGATGATGTTGAGGAGATAACTTCCCTTCCTGAATCTACCAAAGGCGCTCGAAGAGGAAAGGTCTATTATTACAACACCTCGATTGTTTTATCTAACAACAAAAAAGAATTTATTGCAACCATGAGTCCGGACGAGAACGGTAAAAAGGCCGGTCTCATCGGGACGTGGACGGTGACGGAAAAAAGCCATCCGAATGAGGAAGATCCAAAAACTTTCGGAGGCACCGCCGTCACCTCCGGATTATTTTATTAACAAACATTTAAACCCCTCGGAGTCAAATGATTCCGAGGGGTTTTGATTGAACAAGATTTTTTGATTCGGTAAAATACCCTGAAAAATGAAAAACAAAATCTCAAAAATAATCCTCGGAATTGCGTTCGTTATTTTTTCGATCGGAAGTTTCCCGGAGACGAGTTTTGCTAATTCTGCTGCTTGGTTTGCTTATGAAGGTTGCAATGCAACATCTTACGATGAATGGTTAGCATCGCCATGTCGTCGAAATACAGCATGTGATTCATCTCTCTCACATTATGATGAATAGCAATGTTCAGCAGCAAAGGAGGAGTGGAATAAACAGCATCCGGAGAATAGTCGTTCCAAAGTAGTAAATGGGAGAAATGATGTCACAAAGAGAAATAATCGTGCAGTTTTAAAGGATGCCGCCAGTACCGCCTTCAGCTGGCTATTAGACAACGTCATCATCAAACCTTTGAGTTGGTTAGCAATGTGGTTTTTCGTGGTCTCCAAGTTCGTGATCAATTTTCTCCTGGGAGCTATCACGTGGATCGACGACAAGACGTACGAAGTCCCGCCGACAGTTTTCGAATTTTGGAAAAAACTTTCCGAAATCGCACTTTCGCTCGTCGTCCTCGCCGGAGCGTTGTCCGCATTCCTCATCTCCACCCACTCCGCGAAAGAGGAGGACGCCCGGACGGTCGTCTCTAACTTGGTGAAAGTCGTCGTCGCGATCGCGCTTTCGTGGTCGATCGCGATTTTCGTCATTGAGCAAGCGCAGATCCTCGAGAAGGCGATTTACGCGACCGGCAAGGCGGGCGAGAACATCAGCTCCGCGATGGGCAAATTCAAGAAAGATATTAAGATCGACAACATCGGCTTGGACAACCCATCCAGCACGGGTGGGCAAATATGCGAGAAGTCCGACGGCGAAGGGTTTAAGCTCGCGCGGCTGGTGGTGCAAGATGTCTCGCTTTTTTATTTCATCGTGCCACTCGTGATCGTGCTCTTCACGTACATCATCCGACTCGCCGCGATGTACGTCTTGCTCGGACTCGTCGGGATGGCGGCGCTCGGGCTTTTTTCGCCGAAGATCCGGAAGCTTTTTGAAATGTGGTACACGAAATTTATCACCGTGCTCAAAATCCCGCTCATCCTCGCGGTCTTCGTCTCGGTCGCTTTCATCCTCATGGACGTGATTGAAAATACCGTGGCCGGGACAGTCACCGCCGATTCTTGTGTGATTGCGCTCTTCGGTGTTTTTGGCAAAGACTCGACAGAAATTTTTAAAAATCTCGTGAAGTACACGCTCGGCGTGCTCATCATCATCAAAGGCTGCCACGTCGCGGCGTCGAACCATGGATTCTTGATAAAGCCCCTCTTTTTTTTAGAAGCATTGGAAAAGCCTTAATCCCGTGAGATAATAAGCTGAAGTTAAAGCTTCAGGCGGGCAAAAAAGGATTCAGAATCCAGGAGCCAGAAGTCAGAATATGAAAAAAATGCCAGGCGGTAACAGGCTACGCTATTACAAAAGGAGTTCCACCCATGCCAATCATTTCCATGTTTTACGGGATCATGATTATCGATCCCCTGTGAGGTGATACCATGTACTGGGATGTCAAAACCGTTAAACCGTTGCCGGATTATCGTATCTATGTCGAGACCGAGGATGGGCAAAAGGGAATTTTTGACCTGAAGCCCTATCTTGATCATGGCGTATTTCGAGAGCTTCGGGATGTGCATTACTTCAATCAGGCGGGCATCCTGTTCGGCGCGGTCACTTGGCCTCACGAGCAGGACATTGCGCCGGAGACCCTGCTTGCCGAAATGGTTCCCCTTGGTCCGAACCTCGCGCCTGACATTGAGTTCGAGAGGGACGCACCAAAAACATCACGCCCCTCAACTTAATCATTAGGTGTTTTGGTGTTTGAAATAAACGATATTTTATGTTCAACCGTCACGGAGTAATCTGAATACATGAAGAAATTTAGTGTATACATAGAAACCTCGATCATCAGTTACTTAGCGGCTAAGCCAAGCCGAGACTTGCTTACCGCCGCATGTCAGCAAATTACAGTCGAATGGTGGGAAGACAAGCGAAACGAATATAATCTTTTCACATCTGAGCTGGTAGTGAAAAATGAAAAATGAAATTCTATCAGAAGTCTGGCGCAACAGAGATGAATTCGCCAAACGACATAATTACGACCTCACCGCAATGGTTGCTACATTGCAAGAGATGGAACGTCATCCATTGAGCGCTATAGTTGACAGAAGCAAAGAAACACCTAACAAATCGTTGCAGCAGACGGCGAGGAAAGGCACTCGCCGCTGCTGATGCCGGACGTTCGACTATTAAAAAGGAGGATTCGTAATGAGAAAAACCTGGGTTTACAGCCCTCATAGCGGCGGCGTGAAGATTCCACCCGCTGTCCAGGAGCGAACAAGGAACCGCATTCTCTCCTATGCGGAGAAGAATTATTCAGGGAAATATACCCGGATTGAGATGCGTTTCCGTGGGCAACTTTGCTATATCGACGCCTACACAGAACCCTTTATTCCCAAGGATTACCGCGGGAAACTCTTTGGGGAGTCGCGGGAGGATAGAATCGAACGGCTTCGCAATATACCGACGCACCTATGCAGGCTCAGGTACTTTGGAGACGAGGACCGCTGGTCAATGGCCTTTTACAAGTACAGCGATGAGAAGTATGAGCCAAGCATTTTCAACAATGGAACATTTCATGGCACGCCCGAGGAAGCGTTTGAAACCTCCGCGGTCTACCTGCAGGATTAAGATTTCCAAAGGAGGCATAGCAGGTCGCTTAATAGGACCGATCTGTGGAAAGCGGAAGAAGACAAAATTCTTGAAAAAGGAGGGGCCTGGCATGCAAGGGATTAATTCCAAATTGATTGAAACGGTTAAGGGCAAATTAATAAATGCCTATAATCCTATGGAAATTTACCTTTTTGGTTCTTCGGCTTGGGGAACGCCTGGTGATGAGAGCGATTTGGATTTGCTTATTGTGGTGGAAAAGTCCTCGGAAAAACCATATAAGCGGTCCATTAAGGGCTTAAAGGCTTTAAGAGGTTTAAAAATTGCCGAAGACATTTTGGTTTACACCAAGGATGAGTTTAAGGAACTCTCAATTGATATTTCCACCCTGTGTTTTAAAATTAAAAATGAAGGCATAAAGCTCTATGAAGCAGCATGAGGTTTGGCTGGTTAAAGCCGAAAATGATTTAAAATCGGCCAAAAAACTAATTGAAGGCGATGACCCCATTTTAGATACCGCCATCTACCATACCCAACAATGCGCTGAAAAGGCTTTAAAAGCCTACCTTTCCTTCCTGCAAAAACCTATCCAAAAAATCCATAATCTTGGATTATTGGTTGACCTCTGCTCTGATTGCGATAAGGATTTTGCAGCGCTTTTGGACGACGCGGAAGAATTGAGTCCATACGATACCGCGTTTAGATATCCGGACCTTATTTTAGAGCCTGATAAAAAAGACGTAAGTGACGCCATTGAAAAAAGCGAAAAGATACTTTATTTTGTTAAACAGAAAATAAGAAGACCTCAAATATGAAGAAGAAATTATCAAGGAGCCGCGGAACGTGCCTGATGATCAAATTTTTAATCTTCTCAGTATCATACGCATTTTTAAAAAAAGTATAATTACGCGGAGAGAAGTGGATTTCCATCTCAAACAAGAATTTGGCGAGTGGGATACTTTAAGCGATGAGGCACTGTTACTGCTGTTCTAATTGTTTCTTTCACCACGCAAATGAAGGCCGCTAATTTTCCGTATAGATGAAAACCAAGAAAGTTGTGGAAGTTATTTTTCTATAACTTTAGACTCTTTAGTTCCTAATAACTTACTAACGAAAAAAATCATGGTGAGAGACGACCTGACCAAGGTCTACAATCGGCAATTGCGCAGGGAAATGGACTACTCCTATGACTCCGCGCGGCCAAAGAGGCAGATAGCATACATCTTTGACATAAACCGCTGCATCGGCTGCCAGACCTGCACCATAGCTTGCAAGTCCACCTGGACCTTCGGAAAGGGCCAGGAATACATGTGGTGGAACAACGTGGAAAGCAAGCCCTTCGGGTCCTATCCCCAGCACTGGGACATAAAATTGCTAGCCATGCTTGGCCCTCAACAATGGGACAAGGGAGTCTACGCGGGGAAGACCATTTTCGAGTCGGCCCCGGAAGACGAGAAGTACCTTGGGTTCCGCGTCAAAGAGCAGGAATGGCGCTTCCCCAACATGTATGAAGACACCGCCACGGGCCACGATATGCAAGGCGTGGACGCCGCGAAAAAACACGGAGTATGGTTTCATTACCTGCAAAGGATATGCAACCATTGCACTTATCCCGCCTGCCTGGCCGCCTGTCCGCGCAAGGCAATATATAAAAGGGACGAGGACGGCATTGTCCTGATAGACCAATCAAGATGCCGGGGTTACCGCGAATGCGTGGGCGCGTGTCCATACAAGAAATCCATGTACAGGCCTGAAAGCAGGACGAGCGAGAAATGCATCGCCTGTTTCCCCAGGGTCGAAAAAGGGGAGATGCCGCGCTGCGTCGTGGCCTGCGTTGGAAAGATAAGGCTGCAAGGATACCTGACGACCGACCCAAGGAGGGCCGACCCGAATAATCCCATTGATTACCTTGTCCATTTTGAAAAGGTGGCCTTGCCGTTGTACCCTCAATTCGGCACTGAGCCTAATGTCTATTATCTTCCGCCTAGATGGGTCCCCCTGGAGTATCTGGGCCAGTTGTTCGGTCCGGGCGTGGAAGAGGCCATAGCAAAGCGGACCGATCCCAGCGACAAACTCTTCGCGTGCCTGCGGTGTTTCGGGATGCAGCGGGACGTCCTTTACAGGTTTGAACTCCAGAACGGCCGTGTGCTAGCGTATAACGACAAGGACGAAAAGGTCATTGATCTGGCCTTGAAGGACGAGCCTTTTTATGAAAGACCCATGGTGGACAAGGAAAGGAATACACTGAGGATTAACGAGCCATAGATACTTGCTCGTATATTCCGGGAATTCGTCTCTCACAATTTTAAAAAAGATATAGAACGCGGATGACGCGGATAAAACGGATCTACACGGGTTAAATATGATGAAAATAAAAATTCCGTATAAATCCGTTTTATCCGTGTCATCCGTGTTCCATTAAAATTTAAAATATCTTTTGCTAGCATTATGAAAAAAACATTGTTACTCATATTTTTCTTCGTTCTCGTTTCCCATTCAGTAAATGCGAACGCCGAGCACCCGGAGCACCCGGAGCCTCCGTCAGTGACTTACACTGTGTCCGTTGAGGACGCCGGAAACCGCGAAATCCCTCTGGACCCCTTCAATATGGAATTCTGGGGCGGAGTTCCAGGCACGGATTTATTATTGGAGATGCAAAAAGTCGTCAGGCCAATGGGGGGCGGCACGATTCACGAACTCAGGGTCCAGGCCGTCCACAACGCTACGTCCATAGCCTTTCTTCTTGAATGGAAGGATGACACGCCTGATTGGGAGAATTTGCTGCTGTACGCCGACGCCGCCGCGGTTGAATTTCCGTCCGACGGGGGAGAAGAAGGGTCCGCCTTCATGGGGGACGCCGCGCACATGGTCAATATCTGGCACTGGAAGGCCGATTGGCAAAGGAACATGCAGGGAGGCTTTCAGGACACCAGGAGCGCCTTCCCGTCCATGTTCAGCAACTATTCAACAGGTGATTTGATGGATAACGTGGCCGAGGCGGTGGGGAACCCCAATTCCAGCCGAATTCAAACCTCTCCCGTGGCGGCCTTTTTAGCCAAGGGCTTCGGGACCCTGACCTTCAATTCATACCAGAACGTCCGCGGGCGGGGGGATTACAGGGACGGGAAATGGCGCGTGGTTTTCCTGAGGGGCCTCGAAACCCCTTCTAAAATAGAGGCCCAGTTCAAGAAAGGGGTCAAGAATTTCGCCGCCTTCGCGGTTTGGGACGGAAAGCATAGGGAGCGGAACGGCATGAAGTCCTTCACCAAAAACTGGGCGCATCTGATTATCAAGTAAAAAATGGATAAAAATATCTGATAGTATAGGAGTTTTTATTTTTTTACTTATAAATAAAACAGTGGGCTTGGGCAGGGTGATGGTCAACACCCCTTTCCTGAATTCGGCGTTGGCCTTGGCTTCGCCCATGCCGGTGGGCAAGGGGATAGTTCTTTGGAAGGAGCCGTATGAGCGTTCCATGCGGTAATAACCCCGCTTTTTCTCTTCCTTCTCCTCCTTTTTCTCCCCCTTAATGGTAAGGGTTTCATTGCTTATGGCAACGTCTATGTCTTTTTCATCCATGCCTGGAAGCTCAACTGAAACCTCCACCTCTTTCTCCTTTTCCGCCACGTTGATCCTGGGACTGAAGGCGCCCAGCCTGCTTTCTCCAAAACCAAAGGGTTCAAGGTTGAAACCGGGATCAAAGAAGCTGTCAAACATGCGGTTCATTTCCCTTTGGAGGGTGCCCAGTTCCCGCCACAGGGACCTGCCAAAATCGTATCTCTCAAGTTCAGGCCACAACATAAGTAGAGTCCTCCTTTTAAATTGGTTTTAGCCGCTTAATTGGATAGCGCCCGCCTTTCTGATTTTTTTATACAATTGGAAATTTTTTTTTTGTCAAGCGGCAAAAAATTGCTTTTTACAAAAAGACCCTCAAAAAAATCCTTGACGTTCGTTATTCCTTTTGGTATATTACGCTCCTGTGCATACAAAAATTTGAAACCAATGTCCAAAAAAAAGATTGATACCGGGAAAAAAGGCGGGGCAAAAAGCTCTTATGAGTTAAAGGGCAGGATATGGGTGTCCGGACAAGAGGGGACCTTCGTGGGGTATGGGCGAGCGGTTCTGCTGGAACGCATTAGGGATTGCGGCTCCATCTCCGGGGCGGCGAAATCCATGAAGATGTCCTACCGCCACGCCTGGAGGCTGGTGGATTCCATGAACCGCCAAGCCGGGACTCCTCTGGTGGAGACCGCCACCGGCGGCGCGAGGGGCGGAGGGGCTCGTCTTACCAAGGCAGGAGAAAGGGCCATTGAAAATTTCCTGCGGCTTCACCAGAGACTCAAGGAATTTTTGAGAGAGGAGGCAGGCAATTTGACCTGGTAAAAAAAATTTGCGTTGCGTTATGCTTTTTTGGGTATAACGAATTTTTCATGAAACAATGCAACCTTTATTTTCAGAAAGGAGTTTGTCCGCTATGGCAGCCGTCAAAAAGCAAAACCAATTTGTAAATATATTTCTGGCCTTCTGGCTTATTTTTTCAGTAGCGGACACGATTCTCCCTTCCTCTTCCAGGGCCGAGCCAAAGGATATTTTGAGTCTGTTGAAGGAAAAAGGGATCTTGAGCGAGGAGGATATCCTTACTATCAGGGAATCGGAAAAAGAAAGGTTGAAAGGCAAATTCAAGAATGGCTTCCAATGGGAAACCGGGGATGGACTGGCGGCAATACAAATCGGCGGACGCGTCAATGCTGATATTGACATCTTTGAAAATGCTCATGCGAAAAACGATTCAATCTACCTTAAAAGGGCAAGAATTTTCACCTCCGGCAGGATTTCAGGCCATTACGAGTGGAAGGTGGAAGGAGAGTTCGCGGAAGGAACCGTTGCGGCCAGGGACCTTTTTATTAACATAAACCATGACGAAAGAATGCAGGTGAAAATCGGGCAATATAAGGAACCCTTCGCCCTGGAGCAAAATTCCTCCGTCAACTATATAGACTTCAAGGAGCGCTCCATCATAGGCAGCCGAATAGCGCCGGACCGCGACATCGGCCTTGTGCTCCACGGCCTGTTGTCAAATGATACCCTCGGCTACCAACTTGGCGTATTCAATGGAAACGGGCTCAATAATGCGTCGGACTCCGACAATTATAAAGACGCCGCCATGCGATATGGCATGAACCCTTCAAGGACCTTCATATAGGAGGCGCTTTCACCTGGGGGCATAAATCCAGAGGACTCGTTGATTACAAGGCGCCGGTTTCCGGCTCCGCTATCCTGGCCTTTGATTCCTCCAAGGTAAGCGGAAAAAATATGAATCTTTTAAGGTCCGGCGCGGAGCTGGCTTACGGAATCGGGCCTTGGAGGGTCGTCTCCGAGTACATGCGGGCCGATTACAATGATGTGGATCTTTTATCCAGTGGAAGCCGGGAGGATTTTTTCGCTCAGGGGATTTACGCCACCGCCAGTTGGTTCTTAACGGGCGAAGAAAAGCGGCCCCAGAAAGGGGGCGTGGGAATTGCTTGCCGGATATGAATGGGTGGATGTGGACAAGGATTTTTTCAAGAAGGGCGGACTGGCCGGCGCATCAGAAACCAACTCGTATAAAGCCGGGGTCAACTGGTATCTGAATCCCATGTTCCGCGTTATGCTGGATTACGTTTACAACGACTATTCCAGCGCCATAGTCAGCCATGACAATGGAACAAAAGATGACAGGGAGCACATGGGTTGGGCGCGGTTCGCCCTGGAATATTAAAATACATAAACACAAAATTTTATTTGACAAGGAGACCTCGAATGAAAAACAAGGCATTTCACCTTTTAAAAAAAATATTTTCCCTGGCGCTTTTCAGTGGCATCACCATTTACGGGACTTTCGTCTTGGCGGAAGAACAATCCTTGATGGTCTTTGCGGGAGCGGCAAGCAAACCGCCCACGGAAGAGGCGGCCAGGGCCTTTGAAAAAAAGACCGGCATAAAAGTGGACCTCGTGTTCGGCGGGTCCGGCTATGTCCTTTCCCAGATGATCCTGAGCAAAAAGGGAGATATTTATTTCCCCGGATCGTCGGACTATATGGAAAAGGCCAAAAGAGAGGGTTATGTGTTCCCGGAGACGGAAAGGGTCGTGGTTTATCTTGTGCCTTCGCTCAACGTCCAGAAAGGAAACCCAAAGGAAATTAAAGGTCTAAGGGATCTACTCCGGCCCGGAATCAGGGTGGCCATCGCCAATCCGGAAGGGGTGTGCCTGGGCGCCTACGCGGTGGAGATCATTGAGAAACAATTTTCCTCCGTTGAAAAAGAGGCATTGAAAAAAAATATTATCAACTATACGGAAAGTTGCGAAAAAACGGCGGCCGCCCTATCATTGAAAATGGCGGACGCGGTGATCGGGTGGGGGGTCTTCGAGCATTGGGATCCGGAAAGGATAGATACCGTTCCCTTGAGGCCTTCCGACATCCTTCGGGTGGGCTATATTCCCGTCGCCGTATCGAGGTTCACCGCCCGGAGGGAGCAGGCTCAAAAATTTATCGATTTCCTTGTTTCCGGCGAAGGGAAGGAAATTTTCCGGAAGTACCATTATTATATGTCCCCTGAAGATGCCTTCGCCTGGATCGGTGAAAAGAAGACGGTGGGCGGAGAATACGTTGTTCCCGGAGAGTGGATCAAGAGATGAATTTGAAAAGGCTTTCCATCGCTTTTGCGTTCCTGACGCTTTTTTTGTACGGGGGCTTGATAGGGTCGCTCTTCTATTTTTATCGAGGACCTCTCTTCCTGGAGGCCCTCTTTTCCGACAGGACGCTTTTTTCCATCCGGCTGAGCCTGGCCACAGCCACAATCGCGACCATTATCTCCGTCGCCGTCGCCGTTCCTTCGGCCTACGCCCTAAGCAGGTTTGATTTTCCCGGGAAACGGTTCATCGACACCCTTCTGGAATTTCCCATGATCGTCTCTCCCGCCGCCCTCGGGGCCATGATTCTCATCTTCTTCAGCACACCCCTGGGGGAAGTCCTCCAGGAAAGAACGGTCCAGTTTGTCTTTGCCTTCGCCGGGATCGTCCTTGCCCAATTTGTCACCACTGCGGGGGTGGCGACAAGGCTCCTCAAGGCGGCCTTGGACGAGACCCCCCGGCGGTACGAGGAGGTGGCGCGTTCATTGGGGGCCTCCCCCTTCCAGGCCTTTTTCACCATCACCCTTCCACTGGCGAAACGGGGGATTATCGCCTCCGTGATCCTGACGTGGGCAAAGGCCCTGGGGGAGTTCGGGGCGACCATTACCGTGGCGGGCTCCATGGCCATGAAGACGGAGACCCTTCCCATCGCCATATTCATGAGGCTTTCCGGAGCGGATATCGAGGGTTCGGCGGTGTTGATCCTGATCCTGGTCTCCATTGGATTCGCCATCCTTTACGGGACAAGGTTCCTTACGGAGAAGACGCCCCATGCTTGAGATAAAAAATCTTGTGGTAAGGGCCGGAAATTTTACACTGGATGGCGTGAACCTTTCGGTGGAGGCCCCCGGCTGCCATGTCCTTCTAGGACCCACGGGCAGCGGCAAGACCGTCTTTTTGGAGACGATCATGGGCCTTAAGCGTCCGCATCAAGGAGAGATTCGCTTGGAGGGAAAGGATATAACCGGACTTCCTCCGGAAAGGAGGGGAATCTCCTATCTCCCACAGGACTTGGCTCTTTTTCCCCATCTCACCGTGCGGGAAAATATTCTGTACGGATTGACGGTTAGGAAGATAAAACAAGGAGCGGCCTACTGGTTCGCTTATGAATTGGTGGAAACCCTGGGAATAAAACATATCCTCGACCGTTCAACACGCCATATCAGCGGAGGAGAGAAACAGCGAGTGGCGCTTGCGAGGGCCATTGCCCCTGGATGCAAATTTCTTATCCTGGATGAACCTTTATCCGCCTTGCACGAGGGCCTGAAAAAAGAGCTGTGGTTTTTGATAAAAGACCTTAAGAAGAAGTACGGGCTGGCCATTTTCATGGTAACCCACGATACGGAGGAAGCCTTTTTCCTCGGGGACAGGATCAGCGTGATAATTGACGGCTTGGTTCATCAGACAGGGGAGAAGGAGGAGGTTTACGGATGCCCGGAAACCATAGAAGTCGCGCGTTTTTTTGGTATTGGAAATTTATTCGAGGCTGAGGTGATGGAAGAAACGGAAGAAAATATAATTGCCATGTGCAAGGAACTCAATTCCAAACTGACTCTATCCAAGGCCGCCGGGCCGTCATGCCCTTTGCGTCCGGGTTCTCTCATCACCATAGGCATAAGGCCGGAGAATGCGCTGATTTTAAGGCCAGACCTAAAGCGGCCGGAACAGAGTAATCTACTTGCCGGCGAGATCACGGATGTTTTTCAAAAAGGACCATCTTCCATAGTCCTGTTCTCGGCGGAAAGAACTAACAGGATTATTGAGATTGAAATCCCAGGCTACGCCTTCAGTAAACTCAACATCGCCCAGGGAGATAGTGTGGACGTCACCTTAAAAAGCGAAAACATCTTTTGTATGCCGCGTTGAATCCTGAGAACGAGGACTCAGAAGCCAGAATTCAGAATAAGGGAAGAATTTTTTCGGCATCCTTATTTCAAGAGCCAGTACAATAGCGCCGCGAGCAGAGCCGCCGCCGGCAACGTAACGATCCAGGCGAGAAGCATATCCGCAACGGTCTTCCATCGGATATGCTTTCCACCGCTATGCAGCCCAATGCCAATGATCGCGCCGGAAGAAACATGCGTGGTGGAAACAGGCATGCCAAACCGTGAAGCGGCCCCGACCAAGAGCGAAGTGATCAGGTTGGCGGCAAAACCTTCAGTGGTATTCATAGGGGTGACTTTTCGCGCAAGCGTCTCCGTGACACGGAGCCCGGCGATCATACTCCCGATACCCATCGCGACAGCCACCATGATATAGAACCCGATATCCGAAACACCGGCTAGCGCGCTTGAGGCGATACCAAGAGCCAGAATCTTGGGCGTGTCATTCAGTCCCCTGGCAAAGCTGGCTGCGCCGGCGCTCGCCCAGTGGAGCGAATCCATCAGATTAAGCCTGGAAATGACGCTTGGAGACGCGGAACAATCCCTGGTTTGTCCCACGACAACTACAGGAGCAGTCCCGGCCATGGCCGCTGCCGAGCAGGAAGGCTGCAGCGCCACATCGTGTTTTTCGACGCAAACGCAGTATCGATTTAACCCAGAAAAACAGATTCTCACCAAGGGAAACACCGCCCACATCAGCCCCAACGCGATCAGAGGGCTCGCGGCCAATGGCAGTGCGATTTTGCTTCCGAGGGCCATCCACTTGACCCCGCCAAAACCAGCCGCCACCAATCCTGCTCCGCACAGCGCGCCCGCGATTGAATGCGTTGTTGAGACAGGAAGTCCTGTGCGCGAGGCAAATAGAATCCAACCGATAGCGCCCATGGACACAGCCATCAAAAATCCCGGCCCTTCGGGAAATGAAGTGAGCAGGCCGTTTCCACTGAAGGTCTTCACAAGCTTCTGGGCCGCGAAAGCCGCGCAGATTCCTCCAGCGACTGTCCCAAGGGCGCCCCAAATAACGGCGCGGCGAAAGTTTGCCACCCCGCTGCCGACAAGGGTGGCGATGCCCTTGCTGATGTCGTTGCCGCCGTTGGCGAACGCCAGCGCCAGCGTCAAAAGGGCGAGGACGCTTGTCATTATCATGGCCGTCTCCATATCCACGGATGTAAACCCGCCGCAATCCTTGCTTAACAAATGATCTTTTTGAATTTGGATATTTAAACTTTCAATTATCCTTGGTTAGGATGGCACATCCTATACCAACTTCCCACCCGCGTCAAGAAAAATTGCCTGAGGACGGCTGTGCCCTGCTTCATTGCGGCCATGCCGCGCTATGGATAAGATTGACAATTTAAACTTGATTTTTAAAAAACTATTGAATTTATTCAATCCCGTTAGCCAGTAGCTAACGCAACACTTACTACTGGCGAAAGGTGACGTCTTCATGAATGCCTATTGAATGGGAGTAGAATATCGTGTCAAAAAAGGATAATCAAGTAAAACCGTCATTCAGAGACAGAGCTCCAGTGT
>JACRGO010000059.1 GCA_016212295.1 Nitrospinota bacterium
CCAAAAATATTTGAAATTTTCAAAAAAGGCGCAATGTTTTTTCACGGTTGGAGATACTTACTCGCCTATTCCGAAAATTTATCTCTTTTTGCCATAAAACGTTTCACTTTTTGCCGCCTTTTTGAAATTTCAAATATTTTTAGCTCATTGCCGAAATGAAATGTGCGAGATAAATTCTCAGAATAGGCGAGTAAGTATCTATTTCCCATTTTTTCATTCACCATGAGTTTCTCCAACGAAATCCACCGTCTTAATCCAAGACAGAAAGAGGCAGTCCTGCACGAAGAGGGTCCCCTATTAATCCTCGCCTGGGCAGGCTCCGGGAAGACCAGGGTCATTACCACCAGGACCGCGTACCTGATAGGCCAGGGGGTGGCCGCTGAAAGCATCGTGGCCGTTACCTTCACCAACAAGGCAGCCAAGGAAATGCGGGAGAGGGTGAGCGCCATGCGGAAAGGGAAAAAAGGCAAGCGCCCGGTTATCTCAACCTTCCACTCCCTCTGCCTGTCAGTCCTGCGGGACGGCATCCAGCACCTGGGATACCGCAAGGATTTTTCCATCTACGACGCCTCCGAGCAACTCTCCCTTATGAGAAACCTCATGGGCGACATCAAGGTACAGGACCGTAGCTTCAAGGTGGAGTCACTAATGGAGCGGCTCAGCAGGACCAAGAACGGGGTCGCCTTGCCGGAAGAGGAAGATGAAGAGGACGAGGTCAAGGCCGCTGTCTTCCAGTCCATCTATCCTAAATACCAGGAGGCGCTGAGGGCGTTCAACGCAGTGGATTTTGACGATCTCCTCCTCCTTGCCCTCAGACTATTTAGGGAACACCCGCCCTCCCTGGACCGGTACCGCGAGCGGTTTCGCCACATCATGGTGGATGAATACCAGGACACGAACCGTGTGCAGTATGACTTTATTAAAATGCTGGCCGGGGCGAGGAGAAATCTCTGCGTTGTTGGGGACGACGACCAGTCCATATATGGATGGCGCGGGGCCGACCTGGGGAATATCCTGGATTTTGAAAGAGATTTTCCCGGCGCGAAGGTGGTGAGGCTGGAGCAGAATTACCGCTCCTTCGGCCACATCCTCAAGGCCGCCAACGGGGTGATCAGAAATAATTCCAAGAGGATGGAAAAGGCCCTGTGGACTGATCGGGGAGACGGGCCGAAGGTTAAGGTTTTTCAGGCAAGGACCGCGGAGGAGGAGGCCAAATGGGTGTCGGACAGGATCGTCCGCCTCAAATATGAACAAAAGCTGGCCTATGAGGATTTCGCGGTTATCTACCGGACCAATAATCTCTCCCGTCCTTTTGAGGAAGCCTTGAGAAAGGAAAGGCTTCCTTACCGGATCGTGGGCGGGACCGGATTTTTCGAGCGGAAGGAAATCAAGGACCTGGCGGCTTATCTCAAGGCCATGGCCAATCCAGACGATCATTTGAGCTTCTTGAGGGCAGCCTCGGCGCCAAAGAGGGAACTCGGCGCAACCAGCTTTGAAAAAATAACCGCCTTCGCGCAAAAGGAATCCATTACCCTGTTGGACGCCTTCGCAAGGGCGGGGGAGGCCGTGGGGTTGAAGGGAAAGGCGGCGGAAAAGGCAGTGGACTTCGCGGCCTTGCTTCGGCGGTACGGGGAACGGTTTCAAAAAAGAGGGGAAATGGGGAAATCGCTCCAAGGGCTATTGGAGGAGATAGGTTTTAATGACTACCTGATGGAGTTTTACAAGACCCTTGACGTGGCGCGAAAACGCATTGAAAACGTGGAAGGGTTCGTCCGTTCCCTTTCCCAATACGAGGAGGAGGCCGAGGCCCCTTCACTTACAGGTTTCCTGGAAAGCCTTGCCCTGACGGACATGGAAGAAGGCCGGGATGAGTCAGAGGGAGGCATCACCCTCATTTCCATGCACTCCTCAAAGGGACTGGAGTTTCCGGTCGTTTTCATAGAAGGCTGGAGGAGGAGGTGCTGCCGCACAAGAGGTCCATGTTCTCCGAGAGGGAACTGGAGGAGGAGCGGCGTCTTTTTTACGTGGGACTCACCCGCGCCAGGAAGGAATTGCATCTCACCTATACGGAGCATCGACTGAGGTACGGGAAGCTTGAGCCGGTGGTCCCTTCCAGGTTTCTTGACGAAGTGCCTGGGGAGGCTGTCCAGAGGATGGACGCGCCGGAAGAGGAGGCGCCGGACCCGGAACAGGAGGCAAGGGACGCCAAGGCGTTTTTCGCCAACATGCGGGAAATCCTGGGAAGGTGAACTGCTCCCTTGACTTAAAACATTTCAAATTGTTACTATGAATCAATCTTTTAACTATCTTGGACGGTGAAGAAATGTCAGTAACGTATCAACCAAATAGAATCAAGCGGAAACGGACGCATGGATTCAGGGCAAGAATGAGCACCAGCAACGGTAGGAAAGTCCTTGCCAGGAGAAGGGCAAAGGGCAGGAAACGCCTGGTCGTTTAATTTTCATGAGACCTCAGTGTTTTTCGCGAAGGGAGCGGCTGGTTGAAAAAAGGGACTTTGAGGCAGCTTTCAGCAAAGGGCGGAAGAAAAGGGCCAACCCTCTCCTTCACGCCTGTCTGTTGAAAAAGCCCGGGAAAACGGCCCGCCTTGGCTTGGTGGTTTCCAGGAAGGTCGGGAACGCGGTGATTCGAAACCGGGTGAAGCGGAGACTGCGTGAAATTTTCAGGAAAAATAAGGAGAAAATCCTGAGCGGGACGGATGTGGTTCTTATCGCCAAACCGGGAATACATAATTGTGCTTTCGGGGAATTGGAAAAAATTTTCTTATTTGAAATTTTAAAAGACCACGTCTGACTCTCATGATTTCCAAGCTTCTTGTTTTCATCATAAAGGCTTATCAAAGAATCATTTCCCCCTTTCTTCCCCCCGCTTGCCGGTTTTATCCAAGTTGTTCGTCTTACGCCATGGAGGCATTGGGAAAGCACCGTCTTTTCAAGGGTTCCTTTCTTATTATAAAGAGAATAGGCAAGTGCCATCCCTTTCACGAGGGCGGAGTGGACCCGGTTCCCTGAGAGAGGGCGCTGGACCCCTTCCGCTTCCTTGAGTGAAAGAGCATAGCTTCGCAAATTGACTAATGAAAATAGTGATTTCCCAAAAAGCTGAGTGACTAAAGTGTAAAGTGAACTAAAGTGGCTAAAGTTAAGGAAGGCAAGGCACAAAGGCAGAAGGCACTAAGATGGGAAGGCGGAAGATTCAAGGCTTTGTGCCTTTGTGCCTTGCCTTCCTTAACTTTTAGTCACTTTAAACTTTAGCTCACGTTAGTCACTCGTTCATCCCCTCGGAGTTACTTATATGGAAGTTCGGGCCGTTGTGGCTTTTGTATTGTCGTTGCTGGCTTTCGCGGGCTGGAATTTTTTCCTGGAGTCCAGGCACACTAAGGAGACCCCCAAGGTCCATTCAATGCAGGAGAAAATGCCTGCCTCTACCACGGAGCCGGCGTCTCTGAAAAAGGCCGAGGGACCAGGAATTTCTCAAGCGCCTCCGTCTTCCATCGGGCTTTCCTCTCCGGAGCATGCCGCTGACGCAAAGGCCGGTTCGCCCTTCGATGCTTCTCTTAAATCCGGCAAATCCGCCAAGGACGTTACCGTCACCCTTAAAAACAGCACGATGGTCTTCACCACCGCCGGGGCCGGAATCAAGTCCTTCCTGCTCACCAAGTACAAGGACCATAATGGAAAACCCCTGGAACTCATCCGCGCCCCGGAGGGGAACATACCATCGCCTCGCATTGAATTGGCGGACAAGAACCTGGCTTTGTTCATAGGACGAGGCATCTATGACGCCTCCACTGATAATTTGGCCCTGTCGGAAAACAACCCGGCAGGTTCAATTGTCTTCTCTCTGAAAGACCACTCCGGCCTGGAGGTCATAAAGGAATATTCCTTTGCCTTCGACAGTTACAAGGTCGATTGCTCGATAAAAATGAGTTATGGAAGCGAGCCGCTTAAGACCCTTCTTATATCCTGGCACGATGCCATCCAATCCGGAAAAACCGAAAAAGACAGCTATACTTACGAAGGCCCCACTACCCTCGTGGGATTCGACAGAAAAACGGACGCCAAGAACCTTGATGAAGGGCCGGTCCGCCACGCTGGAGACTTGAAATGGACCGCCTATCAAAATAAGTATTTCGCCATTGCCCTGATCCCCTTGGAAAAAAATCTGGCGGCGGTGATCGAAAAGGGCAGGAACGGAGCGGCCTCGGTGGGCCTGGAGTACAGCCAGGAAAGTTTTCCCTTTCAGAATAAATTTTCCTTCTTTTTGGGTCCAAAGGAAATGGACCAGTTGGACCGCCTGAAGGCAATCTCCCTTGATTACCTCCTTGACTACGGGTGGTTCGGCAATTTCTTCACCTTCCTTGTGAAGCCGCTTTTTAGTTTCCTGCAATACTTTTACCACATGACCGGCAATTACGGTTGGTCCATCATCATAATGACCGTCATAATAAAAGTCCTCTTCTTCCCCCTTTCCCACAAGAGCTTCAAGTCCATGAAGAACATGCAGAAGATCCAGCCGGAAATCAAGATTTTGCAGGAGAGGTATAAGGACGACAGGCAGATGCTGAGCCAGGAGCTTATGCGGGTGTACCGCGAGAACAAGGTCAATCCCATGGGAGGCTGTCTTCCAATGATCCTGCAGATCCCGGTGTTCATAGCCCTCTACCAGGTGCTTTTGGTTTCCATTGAACTGCGGAACGCCCCATTTATTTTATGGATTTTGGATCTTTCCGAGAAGGACCCTTTCTACGTGACGCCCCTGCTTATGGGCGCCACCATGTTTTTGCAGCAGAAGATGTCTCCTCCAGTGGGAGACCCGACGCAGCAAAAAATGATGATGATCCTGCCGATAGTGTTCACCTTCCTCTTCATGAATTTTCCTTCCGGCCTTGTTATTTACTGGCTGGTGAATAATGTTTTGACAATCGGGCAGCAATATTACATAAACAAGTATTCATAGCGCGGCATCACCGCAGCTTCAGGAGACGAATTCATGGCATGGTTTTTTGGATCAAAAAATAAAGACGAAGTAAATTCCGGCGAGGAATCCAGCCAGACAATTGAAAAGGCTGAAGAAAAAACGGATGACTCAGCGGCGGCTTTTCCGTGCGCCTTGGAGGAAAAACCTGGAAGCGGTTTTCCATCCGGTAAACCCCAAAAATCGCCGGATGATATTTTGAAGAATTTACTGGACCTGATGGGGGTGGAATACGCGATTTCCAGGGAAGAAACCGATGACGGGATACATTTTAACATTTCCGGCGAGTATGAGGCGCTCCTTATAGGGAAGATGGGGCAAACCCTGGACGCCCTGGAATATCTGATAGGTAAGATATGCCACGGGGGACGGGAAGCGCCGGAAAAGAGAATTTTCCTGGATGTTGGAAACTACCGCAAAAAGAGAGAGGAAAAAATCGTTTTCCTGGCCCGTAAACTGGCCTCAAGGGTGGCAGACCATGGAAGACCGGAAATAATAAAACCCATGAGTCCAATGGAGAGAAAAATTGTCCACATGACTCTGCGTGACCACCCTTGCGTGGAGACGAAAAGCGAGGGCGAGGGATTTTATAAGGAAATCGTTTTGTCCTATAAAAAAAGCTTATAGCGGGTTGCAACGATTTTTTTTATCTGTTAATCTCTAAGGCATTCAGGCGCGAACTTTTTTGATTCAAAATTCATGTCTTTTTTTCTGACGGTTATCGGGATGGTTCTGATTGTGGAAGGCGTCCCGTATTTTTGCTTTCCTGCCTCAGTAAAGGCCCTTGCGGTAAAACTTATCGAGATGGATGAAAAAATGCTAAGGGGCATGGGATTTCTCCTTACCATAGCCGGGCTTGTCTTTGTTTATATAGGAAGACGCGTTATTATATAGAGGCTTCCATGCAGAAACCACTTACTGGATTTTTAGCCTGCCTCCTTGTTCCAGCCTTTTGTTTTGTCCTAGGCTGTGAAACAACCAGCGGGGACGGCAAGCTCAAGGAAAAGAAGACTGAGCGGGTCATTCCATCCGGCAAGGCCCGAGGCGAGGCAACAATCGTGCATGAGACAATCGTTGAGGAAGTCCCCGCCAACGAAGCCGAGAGCCGGTTTTCCGATATTCCTATCCCACAAGGTTTTAAATTGGATAGATCCAGGTCCTTTGTATACGAGGCAGGGCATATCAAGGCAGGGCTGTTGAGCTATGAGGGAGGGGCCTTCTCCATGGACAAAATAATTTCCTTTTACAAGACCGAGATGCCCCCTTTTCAATGGAAACTGACGAATAGTTTCGAGGCCAACGACGCCACCTTGTATTTTGAAAAACCGGGCTGGTTCTGCAGGATACAAATCCAGTCCACCAAGTTCCGTAAAACAGACCTCCTTATTTCACTTGGCCCAAAACCCGCTGAATAGCATTTCCTTGAAAGAACCTGGTTTCGCGAATTGATTAATGAAAATAGGTGATTTCCCAAAAAGCTGAGTGACTAAAGTGTAAAGTGAACTAAAGTGCCTAAAGTTGTGGTAGGTTTCTTTATTTTATAGCAGAAAAATAACTTCCACAACTTTAGTCACTTTAAACTTTAGCGCACTTTAGTCACTCGCATTGCAATCCCGTTGATTTTTAAGGAAAAACTTTGAAATTCCGATACAGTTATTAAATGAGAAACAATATTTGAAATTATTTTGGAGAGGATCATGAGCGAAGAAAAATCTCAAGACCAGGAAGCGCAATCCGTTTCAGAACAAAAAACCGGGAAAAACGCATCGGAGTCCATGAATGCCTGCTCAACCCCAATAAATAGCATGGACGAAAATAAGGGCGGGGGTTCCGCTACCGCCTTTATAGCCATTGTCCTGGCCTTGCTGGCCTTGGCAGGGCTCCTCTTCATGGGGCCGAATCTCAGCAGCCGGATCGATTCCGTGAAATTCGAGATGGACAGCGTGTCCCAGTCAGTGCAGGCCGTGGAGCAAAAAATCCAGGATGTGGATGATTCCGTGCAGGGCCTTAAAAACAAGCTTGGCGGATTTGAAAAAACCGTGGCCATTCTCGAATTGAGGAGAATGCTGAATACCCTGGAAACAATCAATAAAAATATACCGGAATCCACTGCCGTCAAGACTGAATCAATTAAGGAAAATATCCTTGCTATCCTCTCCGACCTCGGGGCCGCTAAGTCCCCAGAGGAAAATGAAATTTCCGGCAAAGGACCGGAAGCAGGCGTAACCCCACCGGATGAAATAATTCAGGGCGAGGGACCTAAAGGCGCTGAAATAGGGCCGGAGCAGCCTCAGATTTCCACTACTGAGCCTGCCCAGCCACAATCTTCCACGAAACCGGAAGAACCGCAAGCCCCAAAAGCCGGCATTGGAGACGCCTTGAAGTCGCCAGGTAGCGCCGGAGCGGCCGGTACGAGTGACGCCGGGACCTCTCCCGACAACGGGAAAAAGGATTTTGGTAAAATCGAAATAAGGCAAGAATAGAAAGGACCAATGATGGGTATTTTACGATTTACCATAGGGTTGCTCTTGTTCCTGGTCGTGGTGATGTATTCCGTACAGAACCTGACGCCGGTTTCCATCGGATTTTATAATCACCACTTTGAATTGAAAACGGCGCAAGTCCCGGTTATAGTGGTCATTTGTTTTTCCGTTCTGGCCGGTTTCATCCTGTCCTGGCTGGTCAATATTTCAAAAGTCCACGGTCTGAAATCCCTGGCAAGAAAACAGAGGAAGGAAATAAAAAAGCTCTTGAAGCTTTCTGAAAAACAAGACGTCCGGATCGCCGCCCTCACCGAATCCTCGAAATCGAACCCAAAGCCTAAATAAGGCAGTTATCAGGGTGCAGGGTACAGTTGCCAGGAAGGGCGAAGGCAAAGGGCCTAAGGCTGAAGACTGAAGGTTTTAATCCGCGTTTTTGGCGGGCTTCGTGTTAAAATAATAAAATAAAAAGAAAGGAGAAAAAGCATGAAAAAAAGTATTCGGAAAGTATTGGGTCTCGCTCTTGGTTTTGGGCTTTTCGCGTCGGCCCTTGCCCCAGTCTCCGCCCTTGCCGCTGGAAAAGGAATCGGCACTCTTGTGATTACCACGCAGGACACCTCGAAAAAACAGGTAGCAGCGCCAATATCCGTGGATGGCGTGCTTAAGGGAACCGGGAAAGTGATCCTGAAGAAGCTTCCGGCAAAGACGTACGAAGTGAAATTCGGGGATCTGGCGGGATATACCATTGTGTCTCCCAGGAGCGGAAAGAAAAAAGTTCAGGTAAAGGCAGGGGAGGTAGCACGATCGACAGCGATTTATAAAAAGTCCTCTTCCGGTGTTGGTGGGGGCACAACAGGCGGCGGAAAAACGGTAACCGACGTTGACGGCAACGTTTATAATACAGTAACCATAGGCACCCAGACATGGATGAAAGAAAATCTTAAGGTAACCAAATACCGCGACGGCACTGCCATACCCACTACCACAGCGGATATTTCAGCCGAGACCTCGCCGGCATACCAGTGGGCATATAATGGTGATGAAAGCAATGCCGCTGCCTACGGCCGATTATATACCTGGCATGCCGCGACCGACAGCAGAGGCTTATGTCCCGCGGGCTGGCACTTGCCTACCGCACGGTAAATTTGTTCTACCATATCTCACACGCCATTAAGGGTGCAGGAGTTTTTTGTCATGCGCAGGTAATCGAAGACCAACCTGGCGCTACGGTGTAGTTGCCTCATCTTTTGCGCGACATTGGAGACACCTTTGG
>JACRGO010000057.1 GCA_016212295.1 Nitrospinota bacterium
AAGACCTTAAATCCTCTCTCCTTTGCATAGCGTCGAAGGTCCAGGAGTTGGGCTTCCGGGTTCTGGTGTCCGTTATTGGTTGATACCCTGGCGTATAAGGCAACTCGTTTTTTATTCATTTTTACCCTTCCCTTTCTTCTTAAGATATTCCTTTATTTGACCCGTAAGCCACTCCTTATATTTTAGTTTTTCATCAATTAACCTCTTCTTAAGCTATCTTACCAACTTGTCATCTATGTCCGCAAGCAATCTCAATTTTTCCATTATTACCTCCAATTAGAATGTACATTTAACCCTTAATATAGCAGATTAAAATTATTTGTCAATAACAAAGGACTCCGGGAAGGCATATCACTGGCAATACCATAAGGCTTGATATAAGGAGATCGTTGAACCTGGCTAATCCTGGAAAGGCTGTGGGGAAATTCGCGGCGTGGTGGACCTGGAAGGTTTCTTGCTTGCTGGCTGTGAAAGGGGGGGGAAGGCATGGCTGGCCCCTGGGGAGGGAGGGGGGGACCCGGCCCCTTCGCAAAAGTCTATATATGCGTCATGGGGTTAAAAATCAAAAAAAGAGGTTAATTTTTCCCTGAAAAAACATCCCTCCCTTGTAACCGTAAGGTGTTCCTGGGATTGAGTGTGGTCAAATTTTTAAAAAAAAACAGGAAATTTACAGATTTTCAGGTCAAAATTTTGGAGAAAAAACGCGGAGAGCCTTACAAATACAGGGGATGAAATTCAAGAAGTAACGAAAAGAAATCAATTTGTTGATTGTAGTCAAAATGTAGTCAACTCCACCGGAATCAGCCGGAATTGGCGGGAATCAGCAGGAAATGCTAAAATTCAATAACTGCTTGAAAATCAAATAGATAGCGGCCAAACAGACGTAAAATCAGGCACTTGCAAAATTGTTAGAAATGGCGTGAAATAGGTCTTCTAATCCGTAGGTCGGGGGTTCGAATCCCTCCAGGCGCGCCATATTTTCAATGCAATGATGTGCATATCTTTGGGTTGTTTTTATGTCCCGGCGACCAAGTAATTTTGAAATTTTGTAGAGGTCTACCCCGGCGTGAGCCAGTCGGGTTGCAAAGGTGTGACGCAGGCAATGAAAGGTATCCACAAAAAAGAAAAAGAGCTTTCGTAAAACAGAAGAGGGGGTTTCCTGTGCATGGTTTTGATGCGCTGTTAACCGAACTCGCCGCTCGTTGCCGGAACCAATGCAAATTAAAATCCCCTGGCAATACCCCCTCCTTTGCTCAATATGCCGGATTTCCTCCTTTACTATTAAAATGAAAGAGGTGGAAGTCCCTGCTTACGTCTCTCCAAAGGATTCCTTGTCCAAAAAGTAGCGGCCAAGAAATGGTGCAAGCGTGACCGCCAAGGCAATGGACACGAACCTCACGAAAAGGGAAGCCATGAGTGATTGAGCCATTGAAATTCCTAATACATTGGAGGAAAAGACAATAGCTGCTTCCTGAATTCCCAGGCCCGCCGGGGTGATGTTCACCAAACCGGAGACGCTGAGAAGGGAAGAAATCATCAATAATTCCAATATATCCGGTCTCACGGAGGAGGACAAAAAACCATAATGAAGAAGAACTATATTCGTAACGCTGTTTATCGCGGTCAAAACAACCAACTGGAAAATTAAAACAGGGTCTCTTGCCACTTGCAGCCAGCCTGTTATTGCCCGGCCAATGAATTCAGGCAATTTCCGACTGAAGGCAAATCCTTTAAAAGACGCAAGGAAAGGAAGAAAAACCAAAAACAGCACAAAGCCGAAAATAAGGCAAAGCGGAGGGGACGCAACCCCACGGTAAAAATAAAGAAGCGCCATGGAGGCCAAACCCAGCAAGGAATTAGTGAGAAAAAAAACCAGATAAATTCCAGCCATTCCGCTCATGAAATAAGAATAAGGAAAGTTGTGTTTTCGTTTGAGATAAATGGCCCTCAGTCCCAAACCTCCCCTGAATGGAAGAACATAATTCCCTATGGAAGCCATAACAGCAATGGCGAACAGCTCTCCGGTCTTAATAGTTATGGAACAAGGCTTTAATATTGCCCGGTTGAAAAATCCGGAAATAAAAAACTGCGCTATTCCAGCGGCTGTCATGTAAAAGATGTACAAGGGCCTGAACTGGAAAAACGTCCTTAAATCATTCTGGTGATTATAAAGATAATAACCCGCCAGGAAAACCAGGGAGAGCAAGACAATATATGGGATATATCGCTTCATTTATATTATTAAGTTCAGAAATTTGCGTTTTTCGCGCAAGTTTTTTGCCGCTTCTTGGAGCGCGGCACGTCCGCAACCAAAATAAATTTCTCTTGAAGCATTCAACGCTGATTTTATTTCAAGCGGAAAACGTAAATTTCTGAACGTAATAATATCATCAAACGTTTGAATACATCGAAATTTATTTTTGCTGCGAACATGCCGCGCTATGGCCTCACTTAGAAGAAAAGAGACCGGTCTTTATATGGACAAGGCCCAGCCTGGCAAGATCAGCCACATCGCGCGCGGAGCGAATGTTTTTCAATGCGTCTATCGCATGTTTGTATATCGGGTACTTGATCATTTTCAAATATCTTGAGTTTACGGTGAATATCTGTTCCCAGGTAAGGACGTCCCGGAAAAACGGCACATTACCCTTAAGGGTCCTTGAAACAATCCCGGATTCAAACTCCATTTCCCTGGACCAGGCAAAGTCCTTGGGCAGCAAATTGTGCTTGATCGCGTACTCCTCCACCTTGGTGCCCGGGTAAGTCCTCATGATATTCAGCACGGCGGTCTGCTTGTCCTCCAAATGCCGCGCAATCATCTCCAGCGTCAATTCCGCGTCCGCCATTGTCTCGGTCGGGTGGCTCACTATGTAGGAAAAGTTGTTGACCATGCCGGAGAGCTTGCCGAGTTTGGAAACCTCGCCGGCCTGTTCGATTTTCACCCTCTTTTTTATTACCTCGTCAATGATTCTTTGCGAGCCGGATTCCACGCCGAACATAATGCCGGCGCATCCGGCCAATCTCATTTTGTCCATCAACCCGGCGTCCATTGTGTCAATCCGGGAGTGGGTTTGCCAGCGGATATCCAATCCATTGCCGGAAATCTGTTCGCATATTTCCATTGCGCGTTTTCGGACAATGGTCATGGTGTCATCAAAAAAAATAAACGCTGAAATGCCGAATTTTTTTTTCAGTTGGACGATTTCCTCAATAATATTTCCGGCGGACCGCATTCTATACCGGTTTCCCCAGGCCTGCGCGGACGAGCAAAAATTGCAGTGGAAAGGGCAGCCGCGGCTTGTAAAAAGCATCCCCATTTTTTCATTGGTTTGATACCAGTCCAGGGAGCCGTAATATCTGTCCATTTTCAGCTTGTCCCATGCAGGGAAAGGAACAGAGTCCAGGTCCTGTATAAACGGACGGTCTGGGTTATGGTGAATTTGGCCGTTCCGCTTGTATGAAATGCCTGCCACCTGGCTGAAATCCCAATTTCCATGAAGGCCCTTCAACAACTCGTAAAAAGTGGCCTCGCCCTCTCCCCTGACGATAAAATCAATTCCGTTGAAACGCCGGATGGTGTCGTCGGACGCCAGCGTGGCATGCGACCCTCCAGCGACTATTACTATATTCGGATCATGGTTCTTGATGATTTGGATCGCCTTTAAGGCGTCGAAACGGTTTTCCGTATAGAAATTAAGGCCGATGACATTAGGCCTCAAGTCAATCAGGACCTTTTTGAGGCCGTCAAAAACAAGCCCTTCAATGGTGGAATCCAAAATGGTAAAATCGATTGGTATATTTTCCTCCTCGGCCTTCTTTCTGGCATAGGAAACGAGATAAGCGAGGCCGATTGGGGGCAGATACTGGGTCCTCAGGAAAACCGATTGTTTTTCCCTTGGAGGGACCATCAACAGGACATTGAGTTTGCCGATCCTTGCGTTTGGAAGCATACCTGGCGTCTTTCAGGCTTAAAGGTTTGTTGCTTGGCGTATTTTCACCTAAAAATTCTTTTTCACACAAAGGCACTGGGGACACAAAGGGGGAAAAGACTAACAAAAGATATTTTAAATTTTGGTGAATCGAATAACGGATATCGAACAGGGAACCGCGGAATTTTGAAGGTTTTCCTTCGACATTCGTTATTCCTTGTTTGATATTCCGCGGTTCTGCAAGCCTGAATTATAAATTGTGAGAGACGCATTCTTAGAATGAACGAGTAAGTATCTAAAAACTGTGTGTTCTTTGTGTCTTCGTGTGAGTATTTTCATTCTTCTTTGTGAGCCGAAGGCTCATGAGAGTTTCATGCTGAATATGTCGCTGGTCTTTAACTATAACATAACGGCGGGAAAAAGAGAAAAGGGCGGTTTTAAGGAAAATAGTCGGCCATTAACAATTTCATGGGATTTGGCTTATAATGTACAAGGAAAACAAAATCCCAAATGACAAATAGCAAATTACAAATAAATTACAATTACCGAATGTCCAAAACAATTCCATTTCTTTGTTTGTCATTTGTAATTTTGGTTATTGAGGTTTATTTGTTATTTGACAATTGATATTTGGAGTTTCATAACACTTTGTTTTTTCGCAAAGTTTTATGGATTTGTAGTATTAGGAGATACAGGACTTGAAAAATAACGATTCCGAAGGGCTGCCGGCGAAAAAGGATTTCCTGCTGTTCGGTTCGCCGTTAATTGAAAAAGAGGAAATAGCCGAGGTTGTCGCGGCGATGGAGTCCGGCTGGCTTGGGACCGGGCCGAGGGTCGCCAGGTTCGAGAAGGATTTCGCGCGTTACAAGGGAGTGGACCCGGCGCGAGTGGCGGCCCTGAATTCCTGCTCCGCCGCCTTGCATGTGAGCATGATAGCCGCCAGGCTGGAGCCCGGCGACGAGGTCATCACCACTCCCATGACCTTTTCCGCCACCGTCAACTCCATCATACACGCGGGCGCCAAGCCGGTCCTGGCCGACATTGACCCGCGCGCGTTCAATATCGACCCCGCCGCCATCGAGTCATGCATTACCACTCGCACCAAGGGACTTCTGCCCGTGCACTTCGGGGGGCGGCCTTGCGAAATGGACGCGATAACCGCCATAGCCAAGCGGCGCGGCCTTACTTTAATCGAGGACTGCGCCCATGCCATTGAGTCGGAGTACAAGGGACGCAAGACCGGGACCTTCGGCGATTTCGGATGTTTTAGTTTTTACGTGACCAAGAACGTAGTCACCGGCGAGGGGGGAATGGTGGTGGCAAAACGGCAGGAAGACATTGAGCGCGTCAAGGTCCTGTCCCTGCATGGCATGAGCAAGGACGCCTGGCATCGGTTCGGGGACAGCGGGTACAGGCATTATCAAGTGGTGGAGTGCGGCTTTAAATACAACATGATGGACCTTCAGGCCGCGATCGGCATCCACCAATTGGCGAGGATTGAAAAAAACTGGCTGCGCCGCCGCGAAATATGGGACCGCTATCAAGAGGCGTTTAAAAATTTGCCTGTGGAGCGTCCCCTGGACCCGGAGCCTGACACGCGCCACGCCTTTCATCTGTATACGATTTTAGTGAGTAAGAAAAAAAGCGGAATTGAACGGGACGCTTTTCTGGAAGCAATAACTGAAAAGGGCATAGGGGTGGGGGTCCACTATCTGAGCATTTGCGAACACCCGTACTATCAGACCGCCTTTGGATGGGAACCGGAGGACTATCCATGCGCCATGAAGACGGGAAGGGAAACAGTGAGCCTGCCCCTTTCGGCCAAGCTGTCAGATTCCGACGTGGAAAGGGTGATAACCGCTGTCCATAAAATTATAAACGCCCATGCCGGATAATGGTGGCGCGGCGCCTAAGAAAATTTGCGTTATCACAAGCTCTTTTCCCCTGAACCCTGAGGACGCCCGCGCTGCCGCTGGACTCTTCGTACTCGACTTTTCCCGCGCCTTAGCCGAATTGGGCCACAAGGTTACAGTAGTAACGCCGGACAAGATTCCAGGTCGAAAGGAAAATTTCCCTGGCCTTTCCGTCCACTGGTTCCCCTGGATGGGCGGAAGGAAGGTCCTTGCGGCCATGAAGCCTTATAACCCCATCGACGCCCTGGCGTTCCTTTCTTTATTCCGGAGAGGTGCCCGCTGTCTGGACGCGCTTGCGAAAGAGGAGGGCTTCGACCATGTAATGGCAATGTGGGCCGTGCCGGCCGGCTATCTTGCCATGGGACTCAAAAAACGGCATGGGATTCCTTATACCACTTGGTGCCTCGGCTCGGACATCTGGACCTATGGCCGGTATCCAATCCTTAAAGGCATGGTCAAACGGGTAATAAACGAAAGCGGCCTTGTCTTCGCCGACGGCCTGAAGCTGGCGGAAGACGCATCGAAACTTTCTGGAAGGCCATGTCCCTTCATGGCCAGCAGCAGGCGTCTTGACTGTTCCCTGATACGCCCTCTGGATCTTCCCGCTGGATATCGCTTTCTTTTCATAGGGCGTTACGCGCGCGTAAAGGGCGTTGACATACTCCTTGACGCAATGGAAGAGTATGCCGGTCTCGGGAAAGATGGGCGGCTCTACATGTTCGGAGGCGGACCTTTAGCCGGCTTGGTGCAAGAGAGGGCCGCGGGGAAGGCCCTGCAAGGCCGCGTTATCGTTGGAGGATTCGCGGACGAGGAAACGGTGGTATCCTACCTGAACGCTTGCGACTGCCTGATTATTTCCTCCCGCATGGAAAGCATCCCGGTGATCCTCTCCGACGCCTTGCGGATGGGAAAGCCGGTTATCGCCACTGACGTAGGGGACATGGGCAGGATCATGAGAAAGGATGGCGCCGGAATAGTCGTCCCTGCCGAAGACCCAAGAGAACTTTGCAAGGCCATGCAAGAGATGGCAAACGGGAAAGACAAGGAGTGCGCTGCCGGGGTGAAAAAACTGGCGGCTGAGTTTGATATCAAGAGAATTGCATCGGAGTGGCTGGAGAAAATCTAATGAAAGCCGCGAAGAACGCCAAGCACCACTATTAACAATCTCATAATAGTAGCGACATAGCCTCCAGAATCAGCGCTCCCAGGGAGGACCCTGGGAGCGAGAGGAAAAAATATTTTTTAAAATCCGTGTAGATCCGTATAATCCGCGTTCTATTTCATTTTCAGTTTATCCAAAATCAGGTGATTATTAATGGCAAGGGTTTTATTGACAGCGCCGGGGAGCAGGACCTTTTACGGGGAGCCCCGGTATCCCATGGGCGGCATTTCCATGATAGGGGCGGTGCTGCGAAAAGAAGGCCACGACGTTCAGTGCGTTGACATGCGCTTTTCCTCCGCTGACGATGATTTTTTCGATGAAAAAATAAAGGCGTTTCAACCGGATGCCGCGGGCTTTACAGTCACCAACTGGGACGTCCTGGAGGCGGTCCGCCTGGCGGGCAGGGCCAAGGTCCTGGACCCGAAGATCATCACGATATTCGGAGGACCGCAGGCGACCCTGTGTCCAATGGAAACCCTTGATTATCCCGAAGCCGATATCGTGGTCCGGGGCGAGGGGGAGGTCACAATCCTTTCACTCATTAAAGCCATTGAAAAAAATCTGCCCCTTGAAGGGGTTCCAGGCGTCGGCTTCAGGGGCGATAAAGGCGCGCCTGTTCTGAACGCCCCGCCTGATCTTATAAAGGACCTCTCCTCCCTTCCCTGGCCGGCTTACGGCCTATTCGATCTGCCCAAATATTTCGCCGCCGGGGACCGCAGAATGGGTATCATCGGTTCGCGTGGCTGTCCGTTCGGCTGCATCTTTTGCACTTCCCACAACGTCATGGGGAGGGCCACCAGATATCGAATGCCGGACGATGTGCTCGCGGAAATGAAGCACTGGCACGAATCCCAAGGGGTGTCCCATTTTCAGTTCATGGAGGACAATTTCCTGGGCAACCGCAGGAAGGCCATGGCGTTTCTGGACGAACTTGAGCGGGCCTCCTTGCCCGTTACCTATTCCCTGGAAGTCGGCGTCCGGGCGGACGCCCTGAAACCCGATATTTGCCGGAAGCTCAAGAAAACAGGATGCAGCATGGCGGCAATCGGCATAGAGAGCGCCGACCCGGAGGTGCTGCGCCTGGCGAACAAGGGTGAAGACATTGAGACAATCACCTCCGGCATACGGGCGCTAAAGGCGGCTGGCATCCCGGTGAAGGGATATTTCATCGTCGGACTCCCTGGCGACACGCGGGACAAGGTCCAAAAGTCGGTCCGGTACGCAGTGGAGGAAAAGATAGATATGCCGCGCTTCGCGCTGGCGCAGGCGTTCCCGCATTCAAAACTGGCGGAGTGGGTGGCGGAAAACGGGCATTTTTATCACGACCCCTACGAGTATACCCTGCATCATACGGATGAGTTTCATGGCGAGGTCCATTTTGATTTCCCGGGGTTTCCCAGGGAGGAAATCTGGAAAGCCTATCTCTGGGCCCATGACCAGGCCGAGGCCCTGTCCTTCAAGCATGCGCTCATCAGGCGATTCGGCGAGGGACTAGGACGCGCCGCGAACATATTCAACACCAGGCCGGCCAGAAAGGCGGCCATCTGGCTGTATCAACACAAGTTTATCTCCCTTCCGTGACAATAATGTCCACTATCTGTTTCGCTGAATTATTTATGTCCCAAAACCTTCTCGCATGGACAGAGGCAAGTTCAGCGTCCCTGGCCGTTTGTTCCCAGTTATTGGTCCGGTCGAGAATGGCCTCCAAGAGGGCCTCGCTGTCGCGCGCGGCGAACCTTTTGCCGCAATGGGGATTTGAGTCAAAAATCAAATCCATCATTGGCAGGTCAGAGGCGATTAAGGGAATTCCGGCGGCCATGGCCTCCAGCACTGAGGTGGGGACAAAGCGGGCGTGGTTTTCCCGGAAGGGAAATAAATAAATGCAGTGGCCGTTAAAAGCCTTATTGATGTCCACGAGAGTGTCGATATTGACTTTCAGCGAGGGGGCCATTTTTTTTAACAGACCGGAAAGCTCCTCCCGTCTTTCCCCGCACTGGAAAATCGGGGCAGCTATGGTCAGGGTGAATCCATGGACTGCAAGCCGTTCCCCTATTTTCAATATGTCGATCAGTCCCCGGACGTAGAGGATGTTGTTGAACTGGCTGCGTTTGTTTTCGGACAGTCCGGCCATGAATAGAAGCTTTTTAGTGTTTTCCCTTTTACGGACCAGGGGCGTCCTTTCCAGGTTTATCCCTATATTGACGACCGGGCCGTCCCAGCCCCTGCCGCCGCTTGCTGCCAGAAGGCCAACCTTTTTTGACAAGGCCGCCGGGTCACCCTTGGTGACGGCGTATAGTATTGTGAGACACGGCAAGCCGCCGGACCTTGCCATGCGGTCGACCACTCCCATGCTCCATTTATTGGCCGCGCCGCGAAGTCCATCAAAGGTCCCGAAGGGGAAATGAAGGACGGCGTCCGGCTTGTTTTGCGCCGACAATTTTTTCCTTAACGCCCAGTGCAAGGCCGGCAATTGAAAAAATCTGTTGTGGCAACTGACGCATTCGGTCTTAACCGGCCACTCTCCCGGCAAGAATTTTTTCCCGTAATCAGCGCTCAGCGCCTCCACGTCCCAGTATTTTGAGAGCGGAGGGGCCAGATCCAGGATAAAGTTTTTTCTGCCTTCGGACCATGGCGGGACAAAGCCCGGGGCGACGATTAATACTTTCTTCCTCAAACCTGTTTTTCTCCAATGACGATTATTTGCTCGGCCAGCATTTTAAGAGGTCCTTTCCTGAAGAGGCCGGCCAGGGCCAGGGAAAACCGGCGCGGGAATATCCATGACAGGACCAGGAAATAACTGCCGACGCCAATGGTCCCGGCCATGTTGATTTTGTTCCGCCTCATCCAGCCGGTGATTTCATTAATGTTGCTCATCGTGCTGCCTGTCGGTCTTTTTTTCAGCAAGGCCCGGTAAACGAAAATGGGCAAGGCCAATATCCGCCAATGATGGATATTGAAAAAATCAACGGCCATCGTCCCTCCAGGTTTCAGCACCCTCAGGATTTCCAGCAGAACCTTTTTTTGGCGCGAGTCATCCAACAGGTGCAGGAAGCGGGACGAGGTAACTGCGTCGAAGGTGTTGTCAGGGAAAGGAATTTGAAAGGCGTCGCCTCTTATATAATGAACATTCCGCCGCGGCCCCAATCTCTTCCTTGCCATCTCCATCATCTCCGGGGTAAGGTCGCAGGCCACGACCAAGTCCCCAGCTTCCGATAATACCCCGATATTATGTCCGGTGCCGCAAGCCACGTCCAGGATAATGAGCGGCCTTTCCCTGCCGGCAAGGATTTCCCTTAGGATATCATGGTGGGCTTCCGCCGCTATGGAGCCGTACCAGGAGCCGTAGCGGAGTTCGTGATACCGGTCAGCCTCCTTTTGGTAAAACCGGGAGTGTTCTTTTTGCATTTTTTACTGCTCACGTCGCAAAATAAATGGTCCTCGCCGCAAGCGGCGGGGTATTTGTTGAATATTTATAACAACATCCCCCTTTATCCCCCCTTGCCAGGGGGGAATTTTTGAAATATTCCCCCTTAAAAAAGGGGGCCAGGGGGATGTCAATTCTTTCCTGCCTGTGCGTGTCCGCCACAGACAGGTGGTTGCGGCGAAGCCGCGCCATGAACTCTATCGCCGACTTTTTTATCTCAAGCGAAGGCATCGACATTAATACCCTTGCCGCTCGTGGCGGCGTTGATTTGGCCTGTGGCCATGGCGGAGATTTGCCTCGTATCATCCATATTGGCCTGGTGGTTTCCTGGGGAGGCTATATTTCTGTTGAGAGGGCCAGGCCCGGACAATGCCTTTCTTATCAACTCGCGGGCCAGCGGCTTGGAATCGGATGTGATGGCTTTGGACATGGACGGGATTACGAAATATTTTTCCTTGCCAGTGTGGCGAAGCTGTCCAGCACCTCTTTCCTGGCTCCAACAAAGTCGCCCCACTGGTTCTCAGGAACAGGCTTCGCCTTCGGCGTCTTGAATTCCAAGGGATTGATGGGCACGCCGTTTTTTCTAAGATGGAAGCAAAGGTGCGGGCCGGTGGTCCTGCCCGTCATGCCCACTGTTCCTATGAACTGGCCCTGCTTGACGGCGGTCCCGGCCTTGATTCCTCCGGCGAACCCCGCAAGGTGGCAATACGCGGAGCTGTACACCCCGTTATGCTTGATCCTGATCAGCTTCCCTGATGGCCCGCTGTTGCCCGCGAAGTAAACCTCTCCGTCCGCCACGGCATATACCGGGGTCCCGACCGGGGCCGAATAATCCACGCTGAGATGCGGCACGTTTTTTTGGAGTATGGGATGGAAACGCCGGGTGGAAAATCCGGAGCTGATCTGGGAATATTTCAAGGGCGCCTTCAGGAATTGCTTTTTAAGGGATTTCCCCTCGGGCGTGAAGTAGTCTCGATTCTGAGGGAAATAAATCGCGGTGATTTTTTCTCCGTTACGGATGATTTGGGCGCCTATGATCTGGCCGTACTTAACGAATTTGCCGTCCCGGTATTTTTTCTCAATCGCGACTTGCAGGCTGTCGCCTTTTTTCAGGTCCTTGAAAAAATCTATGTCCCACGCGAATATCTCGGTGATCCCATGCGCCAGCGAGGGCTTTTCTCCCATCCTGATAATGGCATTGTATAAATTATCCTCTATGATGGCGCCCTTTATGACGGTTTTAACCTCGAATTTAACCGGCACGATTTTCGCGTGATACCGGCCCTTCTCCCTGGCAATGGAAACCACATGCTCCTTATCGGTTTCATAGGCCAATCCAACGATGGACCTCCCCTGGAGCTCCAGCTCATAAGGCGTGCCCTCCGGCAGCATGGAAATGTTATGGACCTTCTTGGCGGATTCAATTAATTCATGGAGTTCTGAATTGTCCAGGCCGTGTTTTTTCAAGGCTATATAAAAGTTGCCTCCCTCCGGTATTTTTCCTTCAAGGGAGGTGGTTTTGCCGGTTTTCGTTTCTTCCGCTTCAGAAGGAGCCGGATCAAGGGCGCTGGCCTGGGCTTCCGGCTTCTTGTCCTCGAAAATAACTTTTAATAGTTTTTCCTCGGGTAAGGGATCTGGCATCCTGGCGGTCTCGGAGCAAAAGACCGTGGTGGAAATAATGGTGAAAAAAACGGCCGGAGCGGCGATTTTTAAAAATGGCTTTTTTAATGTAAAAGACACGGATATCCTTTTGGATGCTAGTTTTTTGACGTTTTGAGTCTATAAAAACCGGATAAATTTCGTTATTCATGATAAGCAACATGGATGCCAACTTAGGGGAATTTCACGAGGGGCTTGTAAGAGCAAGGCCGTGCTGTCTTCTGGAGAAATGGAAAAGCGTTGATATATTGACGAGAGCTATGTTATTGCGTTCAGAAATTTGCGTTTCCCGCGCAAGTTTTCCAACTGTTTCTTGGAGCGCGCATGGCCGCGCTATGAATTTCTATTTTATCCTGCACCCTGACAACTGCCCCCTAAATCCCCTTCTTTAGAATATTGCTCAGTCTGGCGAAACTTTCCATTGATACTGTTTCCGCCCGCTGGCCTGGGTCGATCCCACAGATACCGCATGCCTTGTCCACTTGCCCCGCGTCGAAGGGAAGCGCTTTCAGATTGTTGATGATTTTTTTTCTGCGGTGGACGAAAGACGTCTTGACCAGTTCAAAGAAAAACCGTTCATCCTCCACGGCGAACGGGGGCGCAGGGGAGGGGGCGAACCTTACCACCGCCGAACTCACTTTAGTATTGGGTGAGAAATCCTTTTTGGACAGGACAAATTCCAGGGCGCACGCGGAATGGTACTGCGCGAATATGCTCAAGGCATTATAACTTTTTCCTCCCGGCTTGGCGGTGATTCTTTCCGCTACCTCCAATTGAAACATGAGGACCATCAAGGGAATCTTGTCCTTGAACTCAATCAACCTGGCCAGTATGGGCACGGCGCAGGAGTAGGGGAGGTTGGAGACCACCTTGAATGGTCCCTTCAACCTGCCGTAGTCGAATCCGGCGGCGTCTTCCACGAATATTTGAAAATCTGGATTGCCGGAATATGTCCTTTTTAATTTTTCCGCAAGCCTTGGGTCCAGTTCAATGGCGGTGAGGGGATTTCCCATGTTTAGAATCCTTTCAGTCAGGATGCCCTTTCCTGGCCCGATTTCCACAACATGCTCCGAAGGCCCTATCCGGGCGAGTTCCACTATGCGTCTGGCTTTTTCATCCGAGGCCAAAAAATGCTGTCCAAGTCTTTTCCTATAAGTTTTCATTTATAGCGCGGCATGGCCGCAATCAAAATGAATTTCGATGTATTCAAACGTTCGATGATATTATTACCTCATTTCTTTAAATAGTTCAGCCTTTGATGATAAGATATTCAGTGCTTAATTACCACATAGCGCGGCATGTCCGCAACTAAAATAAATTTCGACGTATTCAAACGTTTGATGATATTATTACGTTCCGAAATTTGCGTTTCCGCTTGAAATAAAACCGGCGTTGAATGCTTCGAGAGAAATTTATTTTGGCTGCGGCCATCCGCGCTCCAGGAAGCGGTTGAAAAATTTGCGCGGACAACGCGAATTTCTGAGCGTAATAAAATATAAACAATTTAAACGGAGGTATTTTCATGAACGCGGCCCATGCGCATTTATTAGTGAACCATTTGCCGGTAGTCGGGGTACTGTTCGCCTTTTTGGCCCTTGTCCTCTCTTCCATCAAAAAAAGGGACGAAATGGAGTGGGGGGCGCTGGTCCTCTTTGTCGTTGTGGGGATAGCGGTCCTGCCCGCCTATTTTTCAGGAGAGGGCGCGGAGAAAGTGGTTGAGCACCTTCCTGGGGTGGCAGAGAAATTAATAGAAAATCATGAAGAGACGGCGGAAGCGGCGGCGATATTGACGGTCATCACGGGCCTGACCGCCCTCGTTGGCATTTTCTTTCGCCAACACCGCACTAAGGTGTTCCTCGGACTTTATTTGTTGTCACTTATCACTGGAGGGACCCTCGCCTATACCGCGAAGCTGGGTGGAGAGATCCGGCACCAGGAGATACGAAAAGATTTTGTTCCCGTCCAGAAAGGCCAAGGGGTCATGATGGGCAAGGAAGATGAGTCAGCCGGGGAGGAAGAGGGCGAAAAAGGCGAAGAGGCGCGTTGACGACCCGGCCGGACGCGAGAGCGGGCCATGTCTGCTTATGCCTGAACGAAAACCCCCTTTCAGGCAAAATCCGAAATTCTAAGATCGAAATCCGAAACAAATTCGAATGTTAAAATTACGAAATCACCTAAGCCAAAACCTTGTCAATACGATGTTATTGTCATTTGGATATTAGCGCTTCGGATTTCGAATTTTTGAGTTTACATTTATTTGTCCATGGCCTCTGATACAGCAACGGAAAAATGGAGTTCCCGCTTCGGCGTCATTCTCGCCGTGGCCGGGAGCGCGGTGGGACTTGGAAACTTCCTCCGCTTCCCGGGCCTAGCGGCCCAGTACGGGAGCGGGGCCTTCATGGTAGCCTATTTCATATCCCTGTTTCTTATCGGCATACCAATATGCTGGGCAGAGTGGACTTTAGGAAGATACGCCGGACAAAAGGGGTTCCACTCCAGTCCGGGCATCTTCCATGTCCTGATCCGGCGCCAGGCGGGGAAATACATTGGCGTGCTTGGGGTCATCATCCCGGTTGTCATATATATGTATTACGTGTATATCGAGGCGTGGTGCCTGGGATATTTTTATTACTTCCTCACCGGACAGTTGGATCTTGGCCAGGACGTGGCCGCTTACGGGGATTTCTGGGCCAGGTTCGTGGGCGCCAATGAAAACGGCCTGGTCCTGGGCCACGGGCAAAACCAGGTTATAGTCTTTCTCATCATTGTCTTCGCGTTGAACTTCATCATCATATACCAGGGGATCGTGCGCGGGATCGAGTTCTTCTGCAAATACGCCATGCCCGCGCTTGTGGTCCTGGCCTTAATAACCCTGGCCAGGGTGCTGACCCTTGGGACCCCGGACCCCTTGAAGCCGGACCAGAACATCCTAAACGGCCTGGGCTACATGTGGAACCCCGGCGACATCGCCGCCTCTCTATCCAATCCCCAGTTATGGCTGGCCGCCGCCGGACAGATATTCTTTTCCCTTTCAGTGGGCTTCGGCGTGATCATCACCTACGCCAGTTATCTGACAAATGAAGACGACGTGGCGCTCAGCGGATTGGCGGCCTCAAGCGCCAACGAGTTCTGCGAGGTGGGATTAGGGGGGATGATCACCGTGCCCGCGGCCTTTGTCTTTCTAGGGGCGGCGGGGATAGTGGGGCAGGGGACCTTCGGCCTGGGTTTTAAAGTCCTTCCCCTGGTCTTTTCGAAAATCCCGGTCCTCCCGTGGCTTTTTGGAGGGATATTCTTTTTTCTCCTCTTTCTGGCCGCAATCACAAGTTCCCTGTCCATGCTCCAACCCGGCATCGCCTTCCTGGAGGAAGGATTGGGCCTCGGGCGGAAACAGTCAGTCGCCATCCTGGGACTCCTTACCGCCATCGGCTCCCTGTTCGTGGTTTATTTCAGCAAGGACCTGAAGGCGCTGGACACCCTGGATTTCTGGGTCGGGACCTTCCTGATTTTCGTGATGGGCACCATTATCATCGTTATTTTTGGATGGATACTGGGGACCGAAAGGGGTTGGATAGAAGCCCACAGAGGGGCCGAGATGAAAATACCTGGAGTTTTCAAGTGGATCATTCAATATGTTTCTCCAATTTATCTGCTGGGCATCTTTGTCTTATGGGTCCTCTTCAACGTTTTCGGCTGGGACCCGTCCACCGGAGAGTTCAAGCCGACCTCCTACATCCTGGACCTTGTGGGACCCATGCCTGACCCGGTGGCGCGGTTGAGCGTCCTGTTCATATTATTAGTGATGGGCTTTTTCCTGATCCTCATCGCCAACGCCGGGAAACGGTGGAATAAGATAGCGCCTCCTTCCGGTTAAACGCGGCTTCGCGAATTGATTAAGAAAAAGCCCTGGACCATAAAATTTCAAATATTTTGGTTAGTTTTTTTTGGCAGGATGAACAGGATTTTTATCTTGTAAATCAAATGTGCGTTGAAAGAATTTTCATTTCATAGGAAAATATACAATCATGACTACAGGCGGTTGGATAAATATGATTTTTTCCGTGGGATTCGTGACAGTCCTTTTCCTGTGGTGCATCTTCAAGGTTGTCTTCGGCAAACCACCGTTGGAGCACCTTCACGGCCTGGAGGATATCGACACCAAGGACGAGGATGTTGAGTGAGCAGGCGCAAAACATTAACCACGAATTAACGCGAATATCCACGAATTATTGATATAACACACCCCGGCCTTCGGCCACCCCTCTCAAGAGGGGAATTTATAGATGATGGCGTCCTGCCAAGAGGAGATTTAAAAATAAGGAATCGCGGCAAGCCGCGGGAAATTATGCCTGCGCCGGCTGAAAATTTTTTCTCTGAATAATTCCCCTCTTGAGAGGGGTGGCCGAAGGCCGGGGTGTGTTAGAGGGCTTCTTCAATTACAAAGAATAAACAAGGAAATGGAATTGTTTTGGACATTCGGTAATTGTAATTTGTGATTTATTTGTAATTTGCTATTTGTAATTTGTAATTTTGTTTTCATTTAACCCCGTCCAATAAATTTCCTCAGAAACCTTGATGTGTGCGAGGCTTTCCCGGCGCGGACTATCTCCTCAGGCGTTCCCTGGGCGGTGATGCGGCCTCCGCCGTCTCCGCCCTCAGGCCCAAGGTCTATTACCCAGTCCGCCTCGGCCAGCACGTCCATGTTGTGCTCGATCACCACCACCGTGTTTCCCGCGTCAACCAGCCTGTGCAGCGCATGAATCAACTTTTCCACGTCAGCCATGTGCAAGCCGATGGTGGGCTCGTCGAGCACGTACAGGGAGTGGATACCTCCAAAATTTTTTCCTGGTCCCTTAAGACTATCCGTTGACGCCACGCGCGCGCGCAGGCCAGTTGTTGGGGCACGATGCATCGCGCCCTTACACGTTGTGGACGACGCGCGCGCCCTGGCCAGTTCAGTGACCAGCTTGATTCGCTGCGCCTCCCCTCCGCTCAAGGTCGGGCTCTGCTGGCCGAGGGTAAGATAGCCAAGCCCCACGTCTAGCAGGAGTTTAAGCGCATGGTGTATGGATGAATGAGCCTTGAAAAACTCCACTGCTTCGTCTATGTTCATCGCCAGGACCTCGGCTATGGTTTTTTCCTTGAACCTGACAGCCAGCGTCTCCTCGTTGAACCGCGCCCCGCGGCATCCCTCGCACGGCACGGTGACGTCCGGCAGGAAGCTCATGGCGATCTTTTTCAATCCCTGTCCCTCGCATTCCGGGCACCGCCCGCTGGCCGTGTTGAAGGAAAACCGCGCCGGGGAATACCCTCGAATGGCGGCCTCGGTGGTTTGCGCGAAAAGCTTTCTTATCTCGCCCCAGAATCCAACGTAAGTTGCGGGACACGACCTGGGCGTCCTGCCGATAGGGGTCTGGTCCACTTCAAGGACGCGGTCCACCGCTTCCCACCCGGTGATATCCTCACACCCGGAAAACCTGCCTGCCTGGATATCCTGGCGGCCTTGCTTCTTTCCCACAAGGTGGCCAAGGTTCTCGCGCAATACGTCGCGGACCAGCGTGCTCTTGCCGCTCCCGCTCACTCCCGACACGCAGACCAGTCCGCCAAGAGGTATGGACAGGCTGATGTTTTTCAGATTGTGCATAGCGGCCTTTTTTATTGTGAGGCGGGGGGAATCCTTTGACGCGAAGACAGGACGCCTCTTCCTGCTCAGCGGATGCCGCAGCGGTTCGCGAAGATATTGTCCTGTCACCGAGTCCTTGTTTTTTATCAAATCATCCACGCGGCCCTCGGCGATCAGACGCCCTCCCCGCGTTCCGCCGCCCGGGCCAAGGTCTATCACATGAGCGGCGTGGCGTATGGTCTCCTCGTCATGCTCAACCACTATTATGGTGTTGCCCTTTTTCTGGAGCATGCTTAAAGTGTCCAGCAGCATGAGATTGTCCCTGGCGTGGAGTCCGATGGTCGGCTCGTCCAGGATGTAGCATACGCCGCGCAGGTTCGAGCCTATCTGGGCCGCAAGCCTGATCCTCTGCGCCTCGCCCCCGCTCAGGCTGGGCGCGGAGCGGTCGAGTCCAAGATACGACAGCCCCACCTGCTTGAGGAATAGGAGGCGGGACAGGAGTTCGGAGATGATATCACGGGCGATGGGGGCCTCATGCGCCTCCCATTTCCACGATTGAAAAAGTTTTTTCGCCTCCGCCACTGAAGAGGCAGTGGCCTCGGCTATGGATTTTCCGCGCACCTTCACGGCCAGGGCCTCTGGACGCAGCCTCAGTCCGTTGCACTGGACGCATGCCCGCTCCGGCCCTTCCCACCACTCGTTCCACCAGATTTCCTCCCCGGTCTGCTCCTCTTCAAAGCCGGAAAGCTCCAGCCCGGTCCCGTAGCAGCGGCGGCACCAGCCGTGCCTGGAGTTGAAGGAAAAGAGGCGCGGGTCCAATTCCTCGAAGCTTCGTCCGCAGCCCGGACACGCCCTGCTGGTGGAGAAGATTTTTTCCGTCCTGGCGGACTTCCCCCCAGGCCTTGGCGCAGCGTAAACGGTCCCCTTGCCGTATTCCAGGGCAAGGTCAAGCAGCCTTCTCAGTTCGCGCTCGTTTTCCGGTACGGCCATGGCCTCTCCAACCGGCAGGTCTATGCTATGCTCCTTATAGCGATCCAGCCTCGGCCAGGCTTCCGTTGGAATCAATTCTCCGTCCACCCTCAAGAATTCATATCCCTTTTTCGCCGCCCATTTGGCAAGGTCCGTGTAATAACCCTTGCGTGAAACCACGAGAGGGGCAAGCAAGGCCACCTTCCTGCCCCGCCATTCGCGGATGACATTCGCTATGATGGCCTCGGGACTTTGAGGCTTGATGGGAATTTCGCAATCCGGGCAATGCTGCGTCCCGAGCCTTGCGAACATAAGCCGCAGGAAGTGATATATCTCCGTTGCAGTTGCCACGGTGCTCTTGCGGCCCCCCCGGCTGGTGCGCTGCTCGATCGCCACTGTCGGGGGCAGGCCGGACACGCCGTCCACGTCCGGCCTTGAAGCTGGCTGCGCGTACTGGCGGGCGTAGGCGTTCAACGACTCCAGATACCTCCTTTGCCCCTCCGCGAAGAGGATATCGAAGGCCACGGTGCTCTTGCCGCTGCCGCTCACCCCGGTGATGACCGTGAAGGCGTCGCGTGGAATGGAGAGGTCCAGGTTCCGCAGATTATGCTCACGCGCGCGGCGGATGACGATGTTTTCGCCCGCGCTGTATGCGGCCTGGGTTTCAGCAACTCCGCCTGTATTCCCCGCCTGGCAAGTAGAGAGCAAGGCTGAAGATTTTTTTCCTTTTTCGCTCCGCGTTTTCTGGACTCTGCTTCCGTTTAAGTATTCACGCAATGCCTTTCCTGTATGGCTCCCGGCGAACTTGGCGACCTCCGCTGGCCCGCCCTCGCACACGATCTCCCCTCCAGCTTCACCTCCTTCAGGACCGAGGTCTATGATCCAGTCAGCCGCTGCAATTACGTCCAGATTGTGCTCGATCACCACAAGTGAATGTCCTTCCTGGATGAGTTGGCGGAACGCGGAAAGGAGGGTCGCTATATCGTCGAAATGCAATCCTGTGGTCGGCTCGTCAAAGATAAAGAGAGTGCCCCCTTTTCCATTGCCGGATTTTTTCTTCTCCGACAAGTGGCCGGCGAGCTTGAGGCGCTGCGCCTCTCCGCCGCTCAGGGTGGGGAGGGGCTGGCCAAGCTTCATGTAGGACAAACCCACCGCGGTAAGAGGCGCCAGCATTAGCGTTACCGGCTCATGCCCTGAAAAAAATTCCAATGCCTGGGAAACGGTCATGTCCAGGACGTCGGCTATGGACTTTGTCCCATCCATCTTCACCTCTAAAGTCTCAGGGCGGAACCTGCGGCCGTCGCAGTCCGGGCAGCGCAGGTACACATCGCTCAGGAACTGCATCTCCACGCGCTCGAATCCGCTCCCGCTGCACGCCGGACAACGCCCGTTCCCGGAATTGAAACTGAAGGTCCCGGCCGTATACCCCCGCTTGCGCGAGGGCTCCAGCGCGGCGAAGAGTTTTCTGATTGAGTCAAAGGCGCCCACATAGCTGGCTGGATTGGAGCGGGCCGTTTTTCCCATGGGCGACTGGTCCACAAGGACCACGTCCCCTATATGCTCATGGCCTTGAATCTCGCGATGCCTGCCCGGGGAGTCCACCGGCCTTCCCTTGATCTTCCTGAGGGCGTTGTAGCATACGTCGTGAATCAGGGTGGATTTGCCGGACCCGCTTACGCCCGTTATGCACACAAGGCGGCCCAGGGGGATGGACACGTCGATGCCTTTCAGGTTGTGCTCTGCCGCGCCGATGATTTCCAGCCGGGGCGTTTTGGGGTCCACCCTTCTGACTTCACCCTGCGGCGCAACGCCATTCTCTCTTCGCAGGTATTTGGCGGTGAGGGAGGCCTTTGACTTAAGCAGCCGGGGCAGATCTCCGAAGAACACCGCCTCGCCTCCGCGCTCGCCCGGACCCGGCCCCATGTCCAGCACATAATCAGCGGCCCGTATCACGTCAGGATCATGCTCCACTATGATGAGCGTGTTGCCTGCGTCCCGCAGGCGTTGCAGGATGCCGATCAGCCGCCCGATGTCCCTGGGGTGGAGTCCGATGCTGGGCTCGTCCAGAACGAAGAGGGAGTTGACGAGTGACGTGCCAAGCGCGGTGGTGAGATTGATGCGCTGCACTTCGCCGCCGCTCAGGGTGCGCGACTGGCGGTCCAGCGTCAGGTATCCCAGACCCACCTCCACCAGATACCGCAGGCGGGAGCGTACTTCTCCAAGGAGCATGTCCGCCGCCTCATCCATTGGTTTCGGGAGTTTCAGGTCCCTGAAAAACGCGAGACACCCGCTGATGGGCAGGAGCATGGCCTCGTGGATATTCAAACCCTTGCCAGGTCCGAGACGCCACGTCATTGCCTCCGGTTTCAGCCTTGCGCCCTTGCAGTCTCCGCATAAATGATAGGCGCGGTATTTGGAGAGCAGCACCCTTATGTGCATCTTGTAGCTCTTGGTTTCGAGCCACTCGAAGAAGCGGCGGACGCCGTACCATTTCTTGTCCTCCCAACTTCCTTCCCCCTCCAGCGCCCAATGCCTGTGGGCCTCTGTCATGTCCTTCCAGGGGACGTTGACAGGGACGCCCCGCTTTCGCGCGAAGGCCATGAGGTCGTCCTGGCATTCACGGTAGCTCTCGGTTTGCCACGGCTTGATCGCGCCCTCGGCCAGGCTTTTGGATTCATCCGGCACCACGAGGCTGTAGTCGATCCCGATGGTTCGGCCGAAGCCCCGGCATGTCCCGCACGCGCCCATGGGGGAATTGAAGGAGAAGAGGTTCTGGACCGGGTCTCGGTAGTGGATATCGCAGTGGGCGCAGTGGAGGCCGGAGGAGAAACGGAGCGGGGCCAAGGGGTTTTTGTCCGCGTCAAGTGGATAGACCGTGACGCGGCCCTGGCCGTGCTTGAGGGCCTGCTCAAGGTCGTCGATGATTCGTTTTCTGTTTGCGCCCTTGAGCGGGAGCCGGTCCTGGACCACTTCCAGGGAGCCGTTATCTTGCCGGGTGATCCGCGTATAGCCTTGCCGCCGGAGCAGGGCCTCCGCCTCTTCCACCGGCATGTTTTCCGGGACGATTACAGGAAACGCGATTAGTATCCCGGAAGGTCCCTTGTCCACTGGACCGCCGGAAAACTCCTTTGCCAAATTGCGGTAAATGCCGTCAGCGGAGTCGCGTTGCACTATTTTTCCGCATCCACGGCAGTGCAGCCTTGCCGCGCGCGCGAAGAGGAGTTTAAGGTGGTCGTTCAGCTCCGTCATGGTGCCGACCGTGGAGCGCGAGGTGCGGACCGGGTTGGTCTGGTCTATGGCGATGGCGGGAGGGATGCCTTCTATGCGGTCAACCTGGGGCTTGTCCATGCGGTCCAGGAACTGCCGCGCGTATGAGGAGAAGGTCTCCACGTACCGCCTCTGGCCTTCGGCGTAAAGGGTGTCGAAGGCGAGTGAGGATTTTCCAGAACCGCTCACGCCGGTGACGCCGGTGATTTTATTAAGCGGCAGGTCCAGGTCCAGGTTTTTCAGGTTGTTCTGCCGCGCGCCCCTGATGGAGATGTGGTTGTTTTTTTTCATGTGGGTTGTTTACTTTCAATAAAAAATATTAAGCCTCTTGATTCCCTATAATTCCCCTCCTTGGAGGGGTGGCGCGAAGCGCCGGGGTGGGTTATATCGATACTATTATATAAATAAAATGCCTATCCAGTTAGCTCCTAAAAACTTGGAGAAAACTCATTGAACTCCGAGTGCGGTGGCTTTATCGTTATTTTTTGCTTTTTTTCAGTAGCTTTATATTAAAAAATGGTGTTGTAAACGTTGGTATTCCA